>JBBQDQ010000098.1:0-12570 GCA_038319835.1 Thermoanaerobaculia bacterium
TGGCGGTCTCGAAGTCGAGCCGGACGACGTTGAGCGCGAAGTTCGTCTCGACGACCTTGCCGGCGCCGCGGCCGGCCATCGCAAAGACCCTGCCGTTCTCGAACGGAATCCACGCCTCGGCTTTCTCGGCGCGGGCGAGCCCGTCGAGCGGGTCCTTCGCCTCGCGGAACTTGAACCGGCCGAGCAGACTCGCGAGCGACGTGGCTCCGGGCCACGCGGCCGCGAGCACGTCCTCGAAGAGCCGGTGGAAGCCGTCGGGCGTCGAGGGGGTCGCGCCGGCCCGGACGGCTTCCTTGAGGATGGTCCAGCGAAGCTTCGCAGCCTCGGGGTCTTTGGTCTCCTTCTTCAGGGCGGCGTCGGCCGCGCCCGCGAGGACCTGCAGGCGGGGCTTCTGCCCCGCCCGCGCGAGCCCGCGAAGGGCCCCGAGGATCGTCTCCTCGTTGAGGAGCGGATCGACCAGCGCCTCCTGGAAAACCGTCTCGACGAGATCGAAGCGCTTCTCGGAGAGAAGGCTCTGCAGCGAGGCGCCGCCGGTCAACCGAGCATTCCGTTCTTGAGGTCCTCGGACGGGGGCTTCGGGCCGAGCCAGAGCGCGAAGAGGGCCTCGGCGAATTCCCTGCCCTCGATGACCCCGAGCGCCTTCTCTCCGAGCGCGATCGTCGTCCCCTTGCCGGGCAGGTACGAGAACGAGAGGCTCTGGCCGTCCTTCATGTCGGGGATCAACGAGTAGAGCTTCTCGATCGCCGCCTTCTGGGCGGCGGCCTTCTCTTTCGCGTTGGCCTCGAAGCCTTCCTCGAAGGCGTCCTTCATCTTGGCCTTGGCGACGTCGCGCATGAAGGTCAAGCGCACGACCTTCGCCTGGTCGGAGGCGAGGATCGCGGCGGCGTCCTTCGACGGCGTCTCGAGGTAGAGACCGCCGACGTAGACCTTGAACATGACCTTCTTGCGGAGTCCGAGGCCGTTGAGCTTGAGCGTCTTGTCCCCGACCGACATGGTTTCGGGCATGGTCACGCCCGCCAGATCTTTCGCAGCGGCCGGCCGGGACGGGATGGCGGCGGCGAGAGCCGCGGCCGCGAGCACGAGCAGAGTGGAGCGTTTCATCGCAATCCTCCTCAAAGGGAAGGGGATTCTAGCGTTGAATCCGGACTCGCACGCTTCGTGGGGCGGTTCTGCAGGGGAAACGCGGAATTTCTTCGAAGGTGAAAGAATCAGAGGCACCGCCGCAGCGGGAGAGGTGAGCCGATGCCGAAAGCAAAGAAACCCTCTTCGGTCCCCGCCTTCCCCACCCTGGAAGTCGTCTTCGGGTCCATCGAGGTGAAGCACAGCGGGTGGCCGGGCCGCGCCGCGAATCCGACGGACCTCTCGCTCATCCTCCAGCTCGAGATCCCCTCGTCCGCCGCGCCGAACGCGGCGCTGGCCTCGGCGCGCATGCCGTTCCGGGCCGTCTCCGGCCAGACCGTCGCCGCGGTGGACCTGCCGCCGGACGCGTCGGGCCGGCCCTTCTTCGGCGGGCCGGTGAAGGTCTCGAACCACGTGAACCTGCACGCCCGGCTTTTCGTCGACCGCACGAACGCGATCGGGCCGATCCTCGGCGCCGCCCTGAACACGGTGATCGGGACGTTCGTCGGGCAGATTCCGCTGCTCGGCTCGCCCGTGCGCGAGGTCCTCCACATCCAGGTCGGGAACGTGATCTCGACCGAGCTCGCTCGCGCGACGGCGATCGTCCCCGCGGACGAGTCGATGAAGGGCGCGCACCCCGTCACGGTCGCGCTCGTCGCCCCCCGGACGATTCCCGGCGTCTACGCGCCGCCCGGAAGCCCGGAGGGCTCCCGCACAGGCGTCGTCGTGACGGAGGGCGACCTCGTCGCCCTCCTGCACCTCGAGCTCACCGTCACCTTGCCGGGCTGACGCTTCAGCCGCGGATCTCGCCGAACTTCGCGACGCGTGCGAACTGGTCGCGGATCGCCTTCAGGAGCGCGATGCGGTTCGCCTTCACTCCTTCGTCCTCCGCCATCACGTGGACCTCGGTGAAGAAGCGGTCGAGGGCGGGCCCGAAGCTCGCCATGATGCCGAGGGCGTCGTGGAAGTGGCGCTGCGTGAGGAGGTCGTCGATCATTCCGCGCGCCTGCAGGAAGTCGCCCGCGAGAGCTTGCTCGGCCTCGTCGGTCATCTTTGCCGGATCGGGCTCGCCGAGGGCGTCGGGCGCCTGAGCGAGGATGTTCTGCATGCGCTTGAACGCGGCCGCGAGCGGCGCGAAGTCGGCTTCCTTGCGCATCGCGTCCACGGCCTCGACCCGCTCGGCGGCGTCCACCGGGTCGCGGGCGTCTGCCGAGAGGACGGCCTCGATCGTGTCGGCGGAGTGCCCCTTCTTCTCGAGGAGGAAACGCAGGCGCTCCGTCAGGAACGCCGAGAGCTCCGGCACGACCTCGTCGCGGGAGCGCGCGAGCGAGCCGTGGAGCTGGAGCGCGTCCGAGATCGCGACGGGCAGGTCGAGGTGCCAGCTGCGGTCCAGGAGGATCTTCACGACGCCGAGCGCGGCGCGGCGCAGCGCATACGGGTCGCGCGAGCCGGTCGGCACGAGCCCGAGGCCGAAGAGCCCGGTGAGCGTGTCGAGGCGGTCCGCGAGGGCCACGGCGCCGCCGACGTCGGTCCGCGGCGACGCGTCGTCGGCCGAGGCCGGCCGGTACTGGTCGTAGATCGCCTGCCAGACCTCGTCGCGCTCGCCCTCGCGCTTCGCGTAGAGGCCGCCGACGACCCCCTGCAGGTCCGGGAACTCGCGCACCATGTCCGTCACGAGGTCGGCCTTCATGAGACGCGCGGCCCGGATGACCGCGGAGGAGTCTTCGACCCGGAGCCGGGTGGCGAGGCGCTCGGCGAGATCCTGCACGCGGCCCGTCTTCTTGAGGTAGTCGCCGAGCGTCTCCTGGAACTGGAGGCGAGAGAGTCGCGCGAGGCGGTCCTCGAGCTTCGTCTTGCCATCGTCGTCCCAGAAGAAGCGCGCGTCCGCGAACCGCGCCGACGTGACCCACTCGTTACCCTGCGCGATGAGCCCCTTCGGATCGCCCGTCTGGTCGCAGACCGCGAGGAACGCGGGCAGGAGCGCGCCGTCTTTGCGGATCGGGAGCATCTTCTGGTGCTCGCGCATCGACGTCACGAGAATCTCCTCGGGCAGCTCGAGGAACGACTCGTCGAACGCGCCGCGCACGAGGCCCGGCCACTCGACGAGATGGGACCACGCCTCGAGGAGCGCGTCGTCCGCGGACGGTTCACCGCCGATCTCCGCCGCGAGCGCCTTCGCCTGCTCCTCGAAGCGGGCGCGGCGGACCGAGAGGTCGGGCTCGACGTGGGCGGCGCGGAGCTTCGCGAACCAGTCCGCGACGCCCATGACGACGATCCGGCCCCCCGCGAGCGTGCGGTGGCCGAAGGTCGTGCGGCCGCTCTCGACCCCGAAGAGGTGCATCGGGATCACGAGGCCGTCGAGGAGCGCGACGACGGAGTGGACGGGACGGATCCAGAGCGGCTTGCCGTCGCCCCAGCGCATCATGCGCGGGAACGTCATCTTCTCGACGAGCGGCGGGAGAATCTCGGCGACGACCTCGAACGCGGGGCGCCCGGGAACGACTCTCTTCGCGACGACGTAGGCACCCTTCGGGAGCTGCACGACCGCGAGGTCGTCCACGGACACTCCCTGTGCCGCGGCGAAGCCCTGCGCGGCCTTCGTGGGCTTGCCTTCGGCGTCGAACCCCTTCGAGGCGGGCGGACCGGTGACCTCGAGCGTCTGGTCGGGCTGGCGCTCTTCGACGCCTTCGCCGACCAGGATCAGGCGGCGCGACGTGGAATGTACGGTGAGCGTCCCGCCGAGGCGGGCCTCCGCGAAGGCGTTCGAGACGCGGGCGAGGAGGTCCTCGCGCGCTCCCGGCAGGACGCCCGCGGGAATCTCCTCGGCGAGGATTTCGAGCAGGAACTCAGACATCGGACGGCTCCGCGGCCGGGCCTTCCGGCGCCGGCGCATCCACCGGCGGCGCCACGGGCTCGGGCTTTTTCGGGAGCAGCGGGAAGCCCTGCGCCTCACGGGACGCGACGTACGCCTTCGCACACTCGACGGCGAGGCCCCGCACGCGCTTGATGACGCCGACGCGGTCCGTCGCCGAGACGGCCCCGCGCGCGTCGAGGATGTTGAACGCGTTCGAGCACTTGAGCGCGAAGTCGTAGCCCGGCAGGACGAGCCCCGCTTCGAGGCAGCGCTTCGCTTCGGCCTCGTACTTCTCGAAGAGCGTCTGCCAGAGGGCCGGGTCCGCGACCTCGAAGCCGTACTTCGAGACCTCGTACTCGTCCTGCTTGCGCACCTCTCCGTACGGGATGCCGGGGGCCCACTCGATGTCGTAGACGCTGCGCTTCTTGGCGAGGAACATCGTGAGGCGCTCGAGGCCGTACGTGATCTCGGCCGTGATCGGCGCGAGGTCGAGGCCGCCGGCCTGCTGAAAGTACGTGAACTGCGTGATCTCCATCCCGTCGAGGAGCACCTGCCAGCCGACGCCCCACGCGCCGAGCGTCGGGGACTCCCAGTTGTCCTCCTCGAAGCGGAGGTCGTGCTCCTTCGGGTCGATCCCGAGGGCGACGAGGCTCTCGACGTAGAGGTCCTGGATGTCGACGGGCGCCGGCTTCATGACGACCTGGTACTGCTGGTGCTTCACGAGCCGGAACGGGTTCTGGCCGTAACGCCCGTCGGCCGGGCGGCGCGAGGGCTGGACGTAGCCGGCGTTCCACGGCTCGGGGCCGAGGACGCGCAGGAACGTGGCCGGATGCATCGTCCCGGCGCCGACTTCGACGTCCCACGGCTGCTCGATGAGGCAGCCCTTCGACGACCAGTAGGCGGAGAGCTTGAGAATCAGCGTCTGCAGGTCCATGAGCGCAAGCCGAGTGTACCGAATCCCCGTTCAGCCGAGGCTGTGGAGGAACCGGTAGCTCTTGAGCTCGTGTCCGAGAAAGCTCCGGCGCGCTTCGCGCAGGAGGTCCTCGAGCGCCTCGAGCACGCCGTCCGGAGGCGGCTTCCTGGAGAGCGCAAGGAGCGGGGACCGCCTCATGGCGGCCAGCACGGGCTTCACGGCCTCCGGAGCCTCCTCCTCGTCGAGGACGCCCGCGAAGCGCAGGAGCCACGTCTCGAAGTACCGCGTCGCGAGCGGCGCCGGGACGCCCGCCTCGAGCGCGTCGAGGACGTGGCGCACGAGGCGGTAGACCTCGCCCCCGAGCTCGGACTCAGGCACGAACGTCAGCGCGCTTTCCGCAATGTAAGGAAGAAGCATCGCCGCATCGGCGTTCACCGCGAGGTCGTACGCGCTCTTGACGATCTCGAGGCCGTCCACGCGCGCGAGATCGGCCCCCTCCTTGCGGAAGTACGTCAGGGAGACCTCCGTGAGGAGCTGGAGCGCGGCGCCACGCTTCGACTTTCCGCGGGCGCCACGCACCGCCGCGCGGACGACGCCGTGGTCCTTCGTGAGGAGGGCCGCGACGAGATCCTTCTCAGAAAGCGGGTCGAGCTTCAGAATGAACGCCGTGGTCGAGACGAGCGCCATGCGCGGCGATTCTGCTCCCGCCGGGAAGACCGGCCTCCCGAAGACCGTCGTGCGCCTCGGCTGGGTGTCGTTCCTGACGGACGTTTCGTCGGAGATGATCGTTCCGCTGCTCCCCGCGTTCCTCCTGACGCTCTCGGGGGTCCCCGCGGCGGCGCTCGGGTGGATCGAGGGCGTCGCGGACGCGACGGCGTCGTTCGTGAAGATCCTCTCGGGCAAGTGGACGGACCGTGCGAAGGCGAAAAAGCCGCTCGTTTTCCTCGGCTACGGCCTGTCGTCGATCGCGCGCCCGCTGATCGGCCTCGCTCCCGGCTGGCCCACGATCGTCCTGATCCGCTTCTTCGACCGTGTCGGCAAGGGCGTCCGCACCGCGCCGCGCGACACGATGATCGCGGCCGCCGCGCCGCCCGAACGCCGCGGCGCCGCGTTCGGCCTTCACCGCGCGTTCGACAACGCGGGCGCGGTGTTCGGCCCGCTCCTCGCGGCCGGTCTGGTGGGCTGGATCGGCCTGAGCTTCCGGACGGTGTTCCTGCTGGCGGCGGTGCCGGCGGCGCTGTCGCTGCTCGTTCTTTGGTTCGGAGTGAAAGAGAAGACTGAAGAGCGCGACGCGGGTGTTGCGGGTCGGCCCCCTTCACCATTCGAAGAAAATCCCTCTCCCTCTCTTTCTCTTCCTCTTCCTCCCGTCTTCTGGCGGACGGCGAGTGTGTTCGCGCTGTTCGCCCTCGCCGCGTCGTCGGACACGTTTCTCCTCCTCAAGGCCAGGGAAGTCGGGATGGCCGCCGGCTGGCTGCCGGTGCTCTGGGCGTTCTCGAACGCCGTCAAGTCGGTCTTCTCGACCTGGGGAGGCGGGCTGTCGGACCGGTTCGGCCGGAGGCCGCTTCTCGTCGCGGCGTGGACCTTTTATGCGGCCTGCTACGTCGGCTTCGCGTTCGTCTCCTCCGTGTGGCCGCTCGTCGCGCTCGTCGGCGTCTACTCGCTCTACTACTCCCTCTCCGAGGGCACGGAGAAGGCGCTCGTCGCCGATCTCGTCGGCCCGGAGATGCGCGGAAGGGCCTTCGGCTGGATGAACGGCCTCATCGGCTTCGCCGCGCTGCCCGCGAGCGTCGTCTTCGGGGTCATCTGGCAGGGTGCGGGATCGAAGGCCGCCTTCGCAACGGGCGCCGCCGTCGCCGCGGCCTCGGTTGCGTGCCTTCTCGTGCTTGTTCCGCGGGGCCGCAAGGCCGGTTAAGATCCCCTTCATGTCTGGACCCGTGTGGAAGCGCCTCCACCAGAAGGGCGCATGCGACTCCTGCGGTGAGACCTTCGACGAGCGTTACGCCGTCGGGACGGTCTTCGACTTCACGTTCCGGCCCGACTCGGCCTACTGCCCGACGTGCTACGCCCGTTACGGCGGCCGCGCGGACGAGCTGAACCCGGACGCGGTCGACCACATGCAGGCGCCACGCACCCTG
Organism: Thermoanaerobaculia bacterium; assembly: GCA_038319835.1. GTDB lineage: Bacteria > Acidobacteriota > Thermoanaerobaculia > UBA5066 > UBA5066 > Fen-183. The sequence goes on from JBBQDQ010000098.1 coordinate 7,022, forward strand.
TCGCGCCCGAACTCCGTCAGCGACGTCGAGTGATCCTCGCGCGGTTCAAGGGGTCGGCCCTCCTCCCGATCGCGGAGAAGGTCGCGGCGGGGACGCGCCTCTCCTTCGAGGACGGCGTCGCCCTGTTCGACTCCTCCGACCTCCTCGGCGTGGGCGCGCTCGCGAACGTCGTCCGCGAGAAGAAGCACGGCAACACGGGCTACTACAACGTCAACCGCTACCTCAACCCGACGAACCTCTGCTGGGTCGACTGCGCGCTCTGCGCGTGGGCGCGCAAGCCGGGCGTCGACGGCGGGTACACGATGTCGATCGAGGAGGCCGTGCGCGAGGCCGCGGCCGGCTGGCACGACGGGATCACGGAGCTCCACATCGTCGGAGGCCTCCACCCGTCTCTCCCTTACTCCTGGTACCTCGACCTCCTCCGCGCGCTGCGCGCGAAGTTCCCCGGCGTCCACCTCAAGGCGTGGACGATGGTCGAGGTGGACTGGATCGCGCGGATCGCCAAGAAGGACGTCGTGACGGTCATCCGCGAGCTGAAGGACGCCGGGATGGACTCGTGTCCCGGCGGCGGCGCCGAGATCTTCGAGAAGCGCGTCCGCGACGTCATCTGCCGCGACAAGATCTCCGGCGAGCGCTGGCTCGAGCTCGCGAAGCTCTGCCACGAAAACGGCGTGAAGACGAACGTCACGATGCTCTACGGCAGCGTCGAGACCGTCGAAGACCGCGTCGACCACCTCGTCCGCATCCGCGAGATGCAGGACGTCACGCACGGGTTCCTGGGCTTCATCCCGCTCGCGTTCCACCCCGAGGAGACGCAGCTTCCCGACCTCCCGGCCGCGACCGGCATGACGGACCTGAAGGTCATCGCGGTCTCGCGCCTCATGCTCGACAACGTCGACCACGTGAAGGCGTATTGGGTGCAGATCGGCGAGAAGCTCGCGCCGGTCGCCCTCCACTTCGGCGCGGACGACCTCGTCGGCACCGTGATGGAGGAGACGATCACGCACGCCGCGGGCGCGACGACGGAAGCCGGCCTCACGCGGGCGCAGATGGAGGCGCTCATCCGCGGCGCGGGCCGCGAGCCGTTCGAGCGCGACGCGTACTACGAGCGCGTCGTGCGCGACGCGTCGGGCCGCGTCCTGCGCGCGAACCGGTACGCCTTCGCCCCGGGAGCCGCCGCCGGGGAGCACGCGCCGCTTTCCTCCCACGCGACGTCGCTCGATCCGTCGATCGCCTCGAGCTGACTACGCCCGCTCGGCGGCGCCTCGCAGCGCGAGGAACGTCCACGCCGCACCCGCCAGGTCGACGGCGCCGATGAGGGCGAGCGCCGGCTTCGCGACGCCGGCGAGAACGAGGCCAGCGAATGCCACGAAAACGCACGCACGCACGGGAATCGTCGTCCGGGTGAACGCCACCCAGTTTTCGCGCGCGGCCTGCAGGTAGTAGAACCCGAGCGCGGCGGTGACGACGCCCAGAACGCGCGGCCATGGCTCGCTCGAGGGAGGAAAGCCGAACGGCGCGAAGACCGCGTTCGGCGCCACGACCAGCGCGGCCCCGAGGGCGAGAAGATAGACGGCGAACACCCGAATGCTCAGATTTGCGCGACTCACCGTGCCTCCTGTTTGAGACCCACGCACCCAAGCCGTAGCCGATGAGTCCCGATCCACCCTCGGGGTCCGGCGCCCGAGCGCCGGATGCGCCGAAGGATTCTACGAGGCATGAAGTCCTCTGTCGCACAGGAGCGGCGGAGGACGCCCGGATCCTCGCCTTGACACGCCGGCCGCCCCCTTTGCTGCTCTCGCGAAGGCCTCCGGGCGTCACGTCGCCCGCGGCTCGAATTCGTCCCGTGCGTAGAACTCGAGGAAGCCGCACTTCGAGCAGCGAAAGGCTCCGATCGTCCGGAGCGGCCCTTCCGGCTCCTTCGTGCCGCGCCAGAACGACTCCTTCGGAGAGCCGGGGGCCCACTGGGTCGCGACGCGCCCGCCGTAGGTCGTATCGACGACCCAGCCCTGGACCATCTCACCCCCGCACTTCGGACACGTCACGGCGGCCTCCATCTTCAGATCTCCCTAGTTCGGCGCGGCCTCGAGCTGCTTCCTGATCGAGGCGATGGTCCGGTCGCTGACCTGCTCCTTCGGGAGCGCCTCGGCGTATGCGAGCATCTCGCCGAGCGTCTTCTTCGCCGCGGCGGCGTCGCCCTTCTTCGTCAGGAGGTCGACGCGCCCGCGGTAGACGAGGAGCTTGCGCGGCCCGTACGCGAGCCTCATCGCACGGTCCGAGGACGCGAGCGCTTCGTCATACTTCTTCATCGCTCCGTAGGCGACCGCGAGGCGCGCGGGCGGGTTGTAGTCGTCCGGAAAGTCCTTCTCGGACGCGACGAGCGCCGGGACGACGCGCTCGGGCTGGCCGAGGGCGAGGCAGACGCTCGTGCGGTGCGCGTCGAAGACGGTGCGCTCGGCAGGCGTCTTCGCCTTCGCGGCCTCGCCTTCCAGGTAGGCGGCCCAATCTTCGAGGTACTTGCGCGCGCCCGGGGCGTCCTTCGCCGCCTCGCGCTCGTCCGCGAGGGAGCTGAAGAGGGACGACACGTCGTCGGCCGCGAGGCTCGTCTTCGGCCCCGCGACGACCTCGCGCGCGTCGGCCGCGAGCGCCGCGACCATCTCGGGCTTCGCCGGATCGTCGTCCTTCAGCGAGAGCGCGCAATCGAGGCCGGAGCCCGCGACGTTCGCGGCCGACGCGGACTTCCGGAGGTTCGGGTACGCGTCGCGCGCCGTCACGGCGCAGACGTCACGCTGCCCGCTCTGCGAGAGCGCGAAAAGGAGCGATTCGACCGTCCGCGCGTAGGACGGCGCGTCCGGCTTCAGCGTCTCGAGGGCCTTTCGGTAGGACGCGGAGGCCTCGGCGTACTTCGCCTCGGCGTAGAGCCGGTCGGCCTCGGCGAGCGCTCCGCCGGGCGCGGTGTTCCCACGGGCGGCCTTTTCACCGTCGTCGAGGACGTGGAGGAGCTGGGAGACCGTCGCGCCGCCCGTCCAGCGCAGGACGATCTTCTCGGTCGCCGGATCGATCACGTAGAACGACGGCCAGACCTTGACGGGGAACTTACCGAGGAGCGACGCGTTCTCGCGCTTCTCCGTGTTGACCGACAGCCAGACGAACCGTCCGGCCTGCCGCCCGAGCGCCTTGTCCGTGAAGACGAAGGCCCTCATCGAGCGGCACGTGTGTCACCAGGGCGCCCAGGCCTCGAAGAAGATCGGCTTGCCGGCGGCCTTCGCCAAGGCGAGCGCCTTCGGGTAGTCGTCTTCGATGAAGGGCAGGACGGTGCGCGGCGCAACGGACGTTCCGGCCACGGCAGCCGGCGCGGCGAGAAGGGCGGCGGCCAGCGCCGCCCCGAGGTGTGTCGTTCTCATGCCCGAACTATACGGCGCGCGCCGGCTTTCGTTTCAGAAGCTCATCGCCACGTAGCTGCCGTCCGACGTCACGTTGTCGTTCAGGACCCCGTACGCCGCGAAGCGCGAGGCCCCCGAGAGCTTCTCGACCCTCGCGTAGCCCGCGCCCGCACCGAACCCCGCGAGCGGCCGGCCGAACTGGGCCCACTCCCCCGGCCCGAGAGTCCGGTCCACCGGCGCGCCCAGCGCGACACCATTCGTGCCGTAATACGTGATGCGCAGGACGATCCTGTCCGCGGCGTCGCCGCGGTTTACGACCGCGAGGTTCGAGCGCTGCGAGGCGTTCTCTTGCAGGCCGTACACCCACGCGGCCGACGTCGCGCACCGGGCTCCCGTGAGACCTGCGTAGAAGAGCCCGTACGAGCCCGAGGGAGCCAGAGGCACGAACGTCCGCGCGCCGACCGCGAGAGCCGAAGCCGGAGTCCCCGATGCCGCCCGCACGCGGAGCGAGCCGCCCACGTTCCGCCCGTCGTTCTCGATCGGAAGGGTTCCGCGGAGGAACGCGATCGCGTCGGGCACGATGCGCTGCTCGCCCGGCCCGAGCGCCACGCCCACGGAGCCGGATCCGCTCCCGAATCCTGGAGAGGCCACGTAGACGAGGAGGAGGACGAGCGGCGACGCCGTCGTGTTCGTGAGCGTGAGCTCGGTCCGGAAGCGCGCCCCGAGGCCCTGCACGTCGAGGACGACGGGGACGAGGGCGTCCGCATCAGAGTCGTCGTCGCCGAGGACCGGCGGGACGTACGACCCGTCCGAAGTCACGGCGTCGTTCAGGACCGCGTACGCCGAGAACGGCGCCGAACCCGAGACGCGCGTGACGATCGCGCGGCCCGAGGACGCCTTGCCCGCCAGCGGCTGGTTGAACTGCGCCCAGCCCCACGGGGGGAGGAGCTGGTCGGGCAGATTCCCGAGGTTCTCGCCGTTCGGGCCCTGCAGGGCGACGCGGACGACGATCGACGAATCTCCCGCGCTCACGACCGCGACGTTCGAGCGCTGGGACGCGTTCTGCTGGAGGCCGAAGAGCGAGGCCGAGACCGTCGTCGTGCCGACGGCGGGAGAGAACAGGCCGAAGGTCCCGCCCGACCCTCCCGGGTCCGGCGTGAACGTGCGCGAGCCCGCGAAGACGAGGCTCGCGTCGGAGACGCCGCGGAAGGTCGCGAGGAGAGACCCGGCCTGCGTCGACCCGTCCGCCGGGATCGGGAGGCCCTGCCCGCGCAGCCAGTCGAGGAACCCCGGAAGGACGCGCATCTCTCCGGCGGCGAGCGTGACGCGGGCGTAGCCCGTGCCCGCACCCTGGGACGCCGTGTACGCGAGAACGACGTCGGCCGGCTGGGCCGCGCGGGAGACGAGCGTGACCTCGGACGTGTACCGGCTGCCGCCGAGACCCGCGGCCTCGAGGACGACGGGAACGAGGAGGCTCGTCGCCGTGGAGCCGGTCGCCGGCGCCGTGACGTTGAGCGTGAGCGAGGCCACGCCGACGCCGCCGTTCGCGTCGCGCGCCGTGAGCGTTACATGGAATGCGCCGGGCACCGCGTAAGGGCGAGGCGAGGGCGAGGCGCCCGTGGCGCTCTTCCCGTCCCCGAAGTCCCACGTGAGCGTGACGGCGTCGCCATCCGGGTCGGTCGCCGAGCCCGCGAACGTCACCGGAGCGCCGGCCTCGAACGTCGCGTTCGGGGCAGGGCTCGTGATCGCCGGGACGGGCGGACGATTCGAGATCAGGACCGCCCGCGGCGTCGAGACGAAGAGGTCCGCCACGGAGCCGCTGTCGTCCGACCACGAGACGACGAGCGTCCCGTTCGCGCCGGCCGAGATCGCGGCCCGTCCGGGCCCGCCGATGGCGTCGACGGGATACGCGGCGCTGCCGGAGAACCCTCCGTTCGAAGAGACGTTCGTGGGCGGAGAGAATGTCTTTCCGCCGTCGGTCGAGCGGGCGACCCGGACGTCGCTCTGGACATCGCTCGCGTCGAACTCCTCCCAGGCGACGTCGATCGCGCCCGAAGGCTCGAACGCGACGGCCGGGACGTACGCCTGGTCCGCCGCCGTCGAGAGGAGGACGGGCGAGGAGAACACCGTGCCTCCGTTCGTCGAGCGCATGAACGTGATCTGGCG
>JBBQDQ010000099.1:0-12435 GCA_038319835.1 Thermoanaerobaculia bacterium
TGGGTGCCGGTGCGGCCGCGGTCCCTTCGGGGGCCGGCGTCGGAGCGGCGGGAGGGGACGCCTGGCCGGCCGCGGGCAGCGGCGGAAGCGGGGGCAGGGTGGGGATCGGCGTCTGCGCGCGGACCGCGGTCGCCATCAGGAGCCCGGCGATGGCGGCGCCGAAAAAGACGCGCCTTCCCGGATTACGGTCATTTCGCATCGTCGTCCCTCTGGGTGTGCTGCGAGATCGTCTCACGGTTTCGGAGACGGAAGCCGGAACGCCACGAAGCACTCGGGATCCGGCCGGTCCTCTGGGGCCGGCGAGAGGCCCAGCCGGGCGAGCTCCCGGGGCACGTCGACCTCTCCCTGCGGCCGTGGCGGGAACGCGAGCGACGACAGGGCGACGGTCTTTTCGGCGTCGCCGACCGCCGCGTCTCCCGCGGGTTGGCCTTCGAGGAGCACGTGGAATTGCGCGGCGAGCCTGTATGCGAGCGCCGCGCGCCGTGAGACGCCGCGCGACCCGGCGCGGACTTCCGGGGCGAGGAACGTCGACGCCTGGTCCTCGGCGTCGAGCCCGGCGAGGCCGTACAGGGCGTCGCCGGTCAGGGGCTCGCAGAGAAACTCGTTCACGGGCAGGTGCCGCGCCTCGAGCCGGACGCCTTCGCGCAGGCGCAGCAGCTCGTGCAGGGGGAGGTGAATGCCGGCGAAGCCGCACTCGAGAGCCGCGATCTGCAGCTCGGCGAGGGCCTTCATCGTTCCACGCCGAGTCCGGTGACCGCCCCCGGCCGCCGGCTCAGAGGTCTGGTAGGCGATGAACGAGCGCCCGGCCACCTCGGTCGATCCCGTGTCGAGGACGGGAGGAAGCAGGGGATGGTCGAAGTGCGCGGTGGCGGAGTAGACCGCCTGGACCGCCCCGGCCGCGCGGCGTGACGACGCGTCGTATCCGTCGACGCGGATCCAGGCCGCAACGCCGTCGGCGTCACGGACGCCGCGGTAGCGGAAGGGGACGCCCGTCTGCTCGGGCCCCTCGAGCAACCGGTATCCGGGAATCCACGAAGACATCTTCGCGGAATCTTAGGCCGGATCGGCGGGCGGACCGGGCGGGGAGAATTCCCTTGCGTCGCACCCGGGCAGGCGCTACACGTGCGGGGGAGAGGCGGTTTCATGGATCGGGTGAAGGTGCGGGTCGGCCTGAAGGTCTGGGGCGACGAGGTCGAGATGGAGATGTCCCTCCCCGCTGCGCCCGCCCGGCTGGACTCGCTCCTGCCGGTCTTCCAGAAGGTCGCGGACGGTCTCGTCGACCTCGCCGTGGAACGCGCGGCCGGCGAGGGTCGCACCGTCTCGTGCCGGAAGGGCTGCGGGGCGTGCTGCCGACAGCTCGTTCCGATCTCGGAGGCCGAGGCCCGCCGGATCGGCCGGCTCGTAGAGGAGATGCCCGAGCCGCGGCGCCAGGAGATCCGGGACCGGTTCGCGAAGGCCCGCGAGCGCCTGGCCGCGGCGGACCTCCTCTCGAAGCTCGAGAACCGGCAGGCGTTCGCGGACGCCGAGGTCGCCCCGTTCGGACTCGAGTACTTTCACCTCGGCGTCGCGTGCCCCTTCCTCGAGGAGGAAAGCTGTTCGATCCACCCCGACCGCCCGATCAGCTGCCGCGAATATCTCGTCACGTCGCCGGCCGTGAATTGCGCCGATCCGAAGCCGGGGATCATCGACCAGGTCGAGATGCCGGCGAAGGTCTGGACGGCCCTGGCGCGAGCGGGTGCGACCGGTTCGCCGGACCGCTTTCTTCCGTGGGTGCCGCTCATCCTCGCGCCGGAGTGGGCGGCGGCGCATCCCGACGCGTCCGAGCCCCGCCCCGTGGAAGAGGTCTTTCAGGGGGTTTTCCGGGAGCTGGCCACCTGGAAACGCCCGTGAGCGGCCCGGGCGCCCTTGCGCCACGGACCCATGGATTACAATTCACCAGATTCAGTGGTTTGAGCGCTTCGTCGCGCCGCCCTCGGCGTGCCGGAGGTCCGGAAGGAGAGGCATCTGGCTCGGAAACGTGAAACCGGGTCGGCCCCTAAGGAGGACCGCAAGGCTCCGGCGGCCGCGAAGACCGCGGACGCGCTGCTGCCCGTCGAGCCGCCCGTCACGCTCGCCCGACTGCGCCACTACCGGAAGCTGACGAGGTCGGTTTCGGAGCATCTGCGCGGACAGCTCGAGGCCCTCCTCGGGACGCTGACGCCGCTCTTCCACGCCGAGACCGTCTTCGGCGACTACGTGCAGAAGAGCATGCTGTCGGCGAAGCCCGATCTCGAGGCGGGCCCGAAGGCCCAGCTCGCTCCCGACCGATGGGGCCGCGGCTCGGAACTGTCCATGAAGAGGGAAGTGGCCGCTCCGCCGACGGTCAAGGAACTGCAGGACGCGCGGAAGTACGCGAAGGCGAACATCTCGATCAAGGAAGCCGTCAAGGGGGCCGACCGCGCGTTTCAGGACCTCGAGGGCCTCTACGACTCGATCGCCCGGAAGAGGCCCTACGACCTCGGCATCGGCCTGACGCCTCCGCTCCCGATCAACACGTCGGCTCTCGAGTTCCTCCCGTTCGACTACCCCTGCGTCGTGCGCTCGGAGCGCCAGTCCAGGCGCGTGATGGTCACGGCGCCGCTGACGTGGATCGTGACGTACGCCGGGTTTCCGCTGTCGCGCCTGCGCACCCTCATCGCGGACCAGAACCGTTCCCGCGAGGAGCTGCAGCGGGTCCTGACGCACCACCTCCTCCTGCACGTCGTCCTCGAGCGAAAGAGCGGCCTGCGCGAGCTGCTCCGGGCGCTGAACTTCCCGGTGAAGACCGAGAAGGTGCCGGAATTCGGCGAGCTGCCCCTCACGGTCGTCACGTCGGCGGTGAGGACCGAAAGGCCGCCGGACGACGTCATCCTGGAGAGCACGGACCTCTCGGGCGTCGACGCGACGGAGGAGATCGTGCGCGTGGCCAGTGTCGCGGGGATCGTCGACCCGCGCCGCGCGCGCCTGCTCGAGATCATCGAAGCCGAGAAGAACGGGGAAGGCCCGGGCGTCTGATGGCGCCCCGCCACGGCACGGAGGATTCATCTCAGATGGACGAAGGGTTTGATCTCAAGAAACTCCGGTCGCTCCGGAAGCTGACGCGGGCGATCGCGGAATCGCTGCGCTCGGAGCTGAAGGAGCACCTGGGCACCGTCACGCTCCTCCTGCGCCCGCGCACGGTCCTCGGCGACTTCGTCGAGGGCAGCGTCCGGGGCGAGGTCAAGGGCTCGGACGCCGCGTTCCGTGATCTCCGGAGCCGGTACGAAGCGGTCGCCGGCGGCCGCCCGTTCAGCCTGCCGAAGGAACTGAGCTCTCCGGTCGAGATTCTCAGCTCGAACGTCGAGATCGTTCCGCTCGAGTACCCGCACGTCGCCCGGTCGGGCTCCGAGACCAAGACGATCGCGGTGACGCAGCCGCTCAAGTGGATCCTCACGTACTCGGGCCTTGCGCCCACGCGCCTGAGGGAGCTCATGGCCACGAAGATCCCGGACTCCGCGCAGGTCAAGGACGTGATCCTCCACGCCCTCGTCCTGGACACGGTACTCGCGCGCCAGCCGGGGCTCCTCGCGGTCTTCGAGGCGCTTCGTTTTCCCGTCGTCACGGAGAAGCTGCCGGGCTTCGGCGACGTGCCGGTCACGTGCATTTCCTCGAGCGTGCGAACGGTGAGGCCTCCGGACGACGTTCTCATCGAGAGCACGGAGATCTCCGGCCTGAACGCGTTCGAGGAGGTCGTGAACGCGCGGGACATCGAGGAGATGCAAGACCCCTTCCGGGAGAAGCTCCTCGAAGTCATCAAGGCGAACGCGCCTGAGGCCCTGAAGGGCTGACGCCGGGCGGGGCGAACCCGGCGTCCGGAGGGCCGGCTACGCTTCGAGCAGTCCGAGCCGGCCCACACGGTCGAAGGCCGCGGAGACTCCCTGCCCGACGTCCGCTGCGGGCGCCTCGGCGGTGGAGTCCGCGGTCCGGAGCGCCTTCTCCATCTCGTGCGCAATCGCTCCGCGGTCCCGCGTGCCGTCGAGGAGCTGCAGGAACGTCCGGACGAGGGCATCCTCGAGACGAACGCCCCGGTGGCCGAGGTTCGTGACCGTGTTGTCCGTCCGGGACTGGAGGCGGGCAAGGGCGCTCGCCCGGGGCCGCTCCGAGACGTCCGTGACGAACGGACACCGCATGCTCCGGAGCTCGGCGACCTGAGCGCCGTAAGACGCGAGGAGGAAGTTGAGGAGCCGCGTCTCGTCCTCCGCCGTGGCGGGGCCACCCCCTGCCGCGGAGACGCGCCTGCGGGCCGCGGCGAGGAGGTCGGGGATCGGCGTCCATCGCGGCCAGATCTCTCCGAGCTCGAGATAGGCGGCCTTCGCGAGGGGGTGCGACGTCACGACCTCCGCGTCCCGGTCCGTCTTGAATCGCATCGGCTCGTCCGAGACGACGTCGGTCGTCTCCGAAGTCCGCCGCGTGCTCGAGCCGACGTAGAGCGAGCGAAGGGCCTCGGGGTCGGGCCCGGACTTCAGCGGCACGCCTTCACGGCAGAGGAGGGTCTGACGGAACCGCCGGAAGATGAGGAAGTCCCGGTACTGTTGCTGGAGAACGGCGTCCTCCGCCCCGAACCGTAGGAGAAACCGCCCGGCGGGGCTGTCGGCGTCCCAGACGGCCATGTCGCAGTAGTCGGCCTCCGAGAGGAACTTGAGACGATGCCGTCCCGCGCGTTCGACGAACTCGACGAAGAGAAGCGCCTCGTTGACGTCGGCGAGATCGTCGTGAAACAGGACGGTGTCCGGCTGCTTCTCCTGGTGTTCGAGCGTGTCCTTGAGGACCGCGGAAAACAGCGGCCGCGGCGGGGCCGCCTCCGCGAGGAACCGCATGAGACCCCGCGCCTGCTCGATCTTTTCGGCGGGTGCTTCGAGGTCCCGCACGTGCCACCGCATCATCTGGCGCATCGCGTTTCGGACGTGGCACCCCGGGAGCGCGTTGTAGCTGACGTAGGCGACTCCGTTCGGGGAGAGCGCGTCGGCAGCAATCGCGAGGACGCGCTCCTGCACCGCCGGCGGCACCCACGAATAGAGGCCGTGCGCGATGACGTAGTCGAAGGTCCCGAGGTCCGGGGCGTCGAGGAGATCGGCGTGCACGAGGTTCACGTTCGTCAGGCCGAGAGCGGCGATCTGCTCGCGGCCTCGCGCGACGGCGGTCCCTGCCGCGTCGAGGCCGAGAAACGTGCTCTCCGGCAGCACGTACGCCATGGGGATGAGGTTGCCGCCGTTCCCGCAGCCCAGCTCGAGGACGCGGCATCGTTCCGGAGGTGCGGCTGCCAGGCCGTACAGCGCGGCGATCGTCGCGAGGCGATCCGGGTGGGTCTGCACGAACGCAGACCCGGGATAGGTGACCGCGTCGTAGGCGGTCCGGTCGCGCTCCGGCATGGATGGACGCGATCATAGAACGTGGACGCGAGGGCCCGCGCTAGACTGTCCGGGTCCTTCAGGAGGCCGCGATGTCCAAACGCCCGCCGTCCCCGGACGTCGACGTGAGGCTGGGGATCGGAACGAATCGGTCTCACGAGCCGCTGGATCCCGACGCGCCCTTCCGCCTCCTCGTTCTCGGTGATTTCGGCGGCGCCGAAGGAGGTCGGTTCGATGCGCGGAAGGTCCGCACGGTCGACCGGGACGTCCTCGAGGAGGAGCTCGGCCGGCTGAACGCGGCGATCGAGGTGCCGCTCGGAGACGGACGCCGGGTCCGGATCGAGCCTCGCACTCTCGACGACTTTCATCCGGACCGGCTGCTCGGGAGCGTCGACGCCCTCGGGGAGTGGAGGGAGACTCTCGAGCGCCTCGAGGACCCCCGGACGTTTGCCGCTGCGGCGAGCGACGTGCGCGCGTGGGCCGGTCCTCCGCCCGAGACGCACGAGGCGGCCCCCGCGTCGGGAGGCGCCGGGGACGACATCGTGGGCGAGCTCCTCGCGGGGGCGTCCCGGAGAGCCAGGGCCGCCGATTCCGGGTTCGAGGCCGAGCTGAAGGCCATCGTGCGGCCGCACCTCGCCCCGGGCGAGGACGCCGACCTGCCGCGCCTCAGGAGGGCGGTGGATGACGCTCGTGCCGGCCTCCTGCGCGAGATCCTCCACGCCGCCCGGTTCCGTACGGTAGAGGCCGCGTGGCGTTCGCTCGACCTCCTCGTCCGCCGGATCGACGACGAGACCGTGCGCGTCTTCTTCCTCGACGCGTCGCGGGGGGCGCTCGTCGAAGACCTCACGGGCCACGGGACGCTCGAGGCGTCAGGACTCTACCGGCGCCTCGTGACCGAAACGGTCGACACCCCCGGGGCCGAGCGATGGGGCGCCGTCCTGGCGCTCTACGACTTCGGCCCGACGCTCGCCGACGCGGCGCTCGTCTCCCGGCTCGCCAAACTGGCCCGGGCGGCTGGAGCCCCCGTCCTCGCGGGCGCCCGTTCCGAGTTCGTGGGCTGCGCGTCGCTCGCCGCCACGCCGGACCCGGACGACTGGAAAGTCCCAGAATCGGACGACGCGGTCGTCTGGGAGGAGCTCCGGTCCCTCCCGGAGGCCGCCTGGGTCGCGCTCGCCCTTCCGCGCCTCATGCTGCGTCTTCCGTACGGCGCGAAGACCGACGCGGTCGACTCGTTCCCATTCGAGGAGGCGCGCGACGGGGGCGATCGCGACGCGTACCTCTGGGGAAGCGGCGCGCTGGCCTGCGCTTTGGAGCTCGCCGGGGCGTTCGCGCTGGGAGGCTGGGATCTCAGGCCCGAAACCGCGGCCGAGATCCAGGGCCTGCCCGCGCACGTCTTCAAGGACGGCCTCGAGACACGCGTGACGCCGCCCTCCGAGGTCGTCCTGACGGTGCGGGCCGCGGAGAAGCTGCTCGAGGCCGGGCTCGTCCCGGTCCTATCGTTGAAGGGCAGCGAGAGCGTGCGCATCGCGCGCCTGCAGGCGATCGCGAGACCGCTCCGCGCGCTCGCGGGGCGCTGGAACCGGACGGACGTGTGAGCCTGCCGAAGAGCCCGCAGCGGATTCAGTTCGAGTCCCTGACTCAGGCGGGACAGTGGGAGCCCGCCGTGAACAATCTCTCGAGCCTCGCGATGTTCGAGATGCTCCCCGCACTCAAGGTCTTCGACACGGCCGTCCGATCCCGGCTGATCGACGCGTCGCAGCGTTTCCTCTCGCCGGGAGCCGCTGCGCGCGTTCTCTGGGCCGCCGAAGGGGTCGAGATGAACCGCGCCCCCGACTGGACGCCGCCGGGCCTTCCGGCCGACCAGATCGCAGACGCACGCAACTTCTTCCTGACTCCTCTCACGGCTCCCGCGGGCGCGCCCTCCTCCGAGCGCCGCGCGAAGGTCGTGCAGGCCGCACTGTCGCAACTGGGGGCGCACTACCTGTGGGGCGCCGCCGGCGCCACCCCCGGGCGCCTCGACGGAATGCCGGGACGGCCGGGCAGCGTGATGCGGGTCCCGGACGTCCTCGACCCCGACACGCCCGCGCTCCGGGCCGCGGCGTGCGACGTGGACGGGTACCACGTGTGCGCCGGCCGCTTCTCCCGCGCGGGCGGCCGCGTCGTTTCCCGAGGCGACAAGGATCTCGATCAGTACCTCCTCGGGCTCAACCGGACGCAGCCGGCGCATTGGGAGCCGTGGAACGGCTTCTGGCCCCGGAAGATGAAGGGACGGACGGTCGCGGAGCAGATTGTGCTCGGCGAGGACTGCACGACGAAGAAGCACTTCGACTGCATCGGCCTCGTGAACTGGTGTCTATCCAAGGTCGTCGGCGGCCGCGGCGTCCAGCTCGCCATCACGCATTTCAGGATTCCGAAGGACCCTAACGCGCATCACATCTGTGCGCCCGTGAGCGCCGGCGACGAACGGATGGGCGACATCGTCACGCACGGCGTCGTCCACATCGGATTCCTCACCGGCGACCGGCGCGTCGTTCACGCGTCGCAGTCGTCCGACGGCGTCATCGTCGAGTCCTACCTCGCGAACGACTGGGACAAGCCGGTCCGCTACCCCTTCTGATCCGGAGGAGGCAACCCCATGGACTCGTCCGATTTCGGCTACCGCCGTCCTCGCTTCCACCTCCTCAATCAGGAGCTCCACCTCGACCCGGACATCCAGCGAATGGCCCGGGAGCTCGAGACGCGGATGGCGGGCCGCCAGCTCGTCAACATCTGGCTTCGGCCCGACTTCACCCTGCCCAACTGGCAGACGATCATCTCCGCGCCCGCTCCCCGTCCCGCGGGCCCGATGTTCACCCCGGGCGCCGGACCCTCCACGCCGCGGGCCGGCGATTTCTCCGATGTGACCGATGCGATCTTCAAGCTCCCGCCTGTTCAGGGTCTGGTCGGACAGGTCCACGACGAGGGCCTGCGCCAGCTACGCCTCCTGCGTTCCGATTGGAGCCGCGCCTCGACGGCGGAGCGCACGGTCATGGTGACGATGACCGGCATCGTGGTCGGATCGAGCATCGGGATCATCGTGGCGAACGAGCCCACGCGCCACGCCGCGTTCAATCTCATCAAGGGCCGGGACATTCCCATCCCGGGGGTGGACGGACTCTCCTTCCAGATCCTCGATCGAGGCGGCTCCGTCACCGCTCCCCTGGGCGTCCCCGGCCTTTCCGGGACGACCCAGCTCCAGTTCCCCGGGGACGTCAAACACCCCGACTACAACGTGATGATCAAGCTGGACGTGCTGGAGCTGCTCCGCGGCCGGTAGGGGCTGGGCGACAACAGGTCGGCTCCTGCGAAGCCCCCACTGCATGGGCACTAGTCCTTCGTCATGGTCGTAGATCGGAGAAGGCGATCGTTCGGACCATATTGCAAGATCTGCATCTGGACCGCACGATCAGCAGGCGCGAGCGCGCCCGTTGCGTCGAGTTTCAAGACCCGCACTTGAACGATGGGAATGTGCTGGACGGCCAGCTTGGGGTCGTTGGTCTCGATTCCGTCCTTGTCGAGCATTACAAATTGCTCGCGGGGAGGCACGCTTTGAAACGGAACCTCGCGAACGCTCTTGTCATACACGTCGATCATCTTAATTGTGCCGGGATGCGAGGGTTTCGTCGTCATAGTCGAGTCTCCTGGTTGCCCGGCGCATCCCATGCATCCAATACCAAAACCCGCAATGGCAAGCGTTACGACCAATCGCGACATGGATCGTGTAGTGCGGACCGGGATGCCATCTACTTCTTCATCAGCCTGTCCAGCTCGGCGTACCTGCTGGGAAACATGTTCTTTGCGGACTGTTCGCACGGTGTCCCTTTACTCAACGAGTACATCACGAGCGACTCCGACATGTCCTCGCCAATCGAGTTGTCGGCGTACGTGGACGGCGACCGCGGATCGTTTTTAATCGCGTCGGCCCAGGCCTGCTTCGTTGCCGCATCTTTCCAAATCTCGCTCTGAAAGGTGTGGCCGCCCTCATGAATGAGGTTCGAATCGACACGCGCCTGCGGGAGTTGTGAGGGTGTCGGGAACATGGTGACCCCACCATCGCCACCCACTGCCGCGGATCGAAACCCGGGTGTGTGATACTGCGTAGCCCAGTATGCATCGCTGGGATTGCGGTTGGGGCTTACTTCAACTTGTTTGATTGTTGCCAATTGCCCGGTGGGGACCGCTCCAAGGCCCTGCGCGACTTCGTCGACGCTGGGAAGGTGAGTTCCCGCTTCTTTGGGTGCGGCGACAGGCATGATGACCTTGATTGTTTTGCCATCCACAACGACTTGATACTCGGTGGCAGCCTGAGGCGCAGTATCGCCCGGAAACGTGTGCGTGGTGGCTGTCCCCGGCGTCGTGACCGTCGGGGGCTTGCGATTCCGGTCAAACTGCGCATCGGTACCTGAGACGAGTTGGCCTTTCGTCAAGAACTCGCACTGTGCTGAGATGTCCCCTATCATGACCGTCGGAAAGCCCATCGCGATTGGATCGGGGCCGCCGCAGGCTTCGAAGACCTGGTCTGTCTGTCGGGCCGCGGTGAGATTTCCGATTACGACCGACGAGCTCCCCATCGTGACAAATCCGGGTCCGTGTGGCGGGATCGGCACCGGGATGGGACAGATGTGCATGTCGGATAGGCCGGCCATCGATGCCATCACCGCGCTGGCAGCTGCGGCGGCTGCAGCCTTGATTCCCTCGGTATAGGCGATGTTGGCGGCGGGCTGGCCCCCTGGTACGACGGAGGCCGCGAGCCAGGTGGCTGAAAGTGCCACGTTTGTGACATTCAGGGTGGCCACCGAACTTAGTGCGGTCGCCACCGCCGCGGGCGCGCCAGCAGCAGCTGCAGCGGCTCCGCCCTGAACGAGTGACTGGGAGATCCCGATGAGACTGGCCGTGCCATCGACCGGCGTCATCTGAGATCTCACCATGAACGAGTTCATCAGGTTAGAGATCGATTGGACGGAGGTCGCCATCGCCGCCGGCAGGGCCCGCCAGGCAGGTGTGAACCCGATCATGACGGTGGGGCATCCGGGTCCGGGACTCAGGGGTGTGCCATGGCCCGTCAAGCTCGTGACCTTTGCCGCGGCCGGCATGGGTTATCCGGCCTCTCTTTCTTTCGATCCTGGCGCCGGACGTTGCGCCACTAGCATGACTTGAAGCCACTCTTCGCGTCGTCGGCGCCGGCCGGATCGTCTGGCGCAGGCCTCGGCGGGTTCTCGGGAGTCTTCGGGCTCGAGCCGCTTCCGGAGCCGGCTGCACCGCCGGAGTTGATGAAGACCATGGTCCCATTGACGTAGATGCCGGACAGGTCGATTTTGATGAAGTTGCCTGCGGCCTTCAGTGTGAGCTCCGTCGCTGCCTCGATGACGACCTTCATCCCTGCCTTCAGGTGAATTTCCGTGCCGGCCTCGAGAGCGTGCTTCTGATCGACCTTCTCCTGCTGGTCCCCACGCACCGTCAAGCTCTGGCTCCCTTTTATCAGCTCGTTTCGGTCGCCCACCACGTGAAGCTCGTCGTCCTTCTCCGTCATCGCCTTCCGGTGGCCCTTCACGCCGATTAGGAGGTCGCCCCCACCTTCCTCCATCCCGACCCCGAGATGCATGTCGCCGCCGATTGACTGGTCGAACTTCTTCTTGTTTCGGAGGCTGACCCTCCCGTAGACGAGCTCGTTGTAGTCGCCCCACTTCGTCCCGTCTTTCTCACCGCCGACGGTCAGGTGCTTGCTGCCGCCCACGCTCTCCATCGAGTCGCTCTTCACACGGGTGTCCATGTTCCGTTCCGCGTGGAGGAAGACCTGCTGCTTGCCCTTCGTGTCGTCGAAGCGCCACTCGTTGAACCCCTTGCCGTCCAACGTCGTGTTCGACTTGATCCCCATCAGCTTGTTGTCGTTCTTGTGCTTCGAGTCCGGGCCGTCGCCGAGGTAGGGCGGCATCTGATCCGCGTTGTAAACGCACCCGACGATGATCGGCTGGTCGGGATCCCCCTCGAGGAAATCGACGATCACCTCCTGGCCGATTCGCGGCCAGAAGGAAGACCCCCAGCGGCGCCCGGCGACGGGCTGCGCGACGCGGACCCAGCAGGAGCTGTCCGTGTCGGTCTTCCCCTCGCGGTCCCAGTGGAACTGGACCCGGACGCGCCCGTACTTGTCCGTGTAGATCTCTTCTCCCTTGGGCCCGACCACGACGGCCGTCTGCGTCCCCCGGACCGTGGGAACGGGCGTGACGCGCGGCGGCCGGAAGGGGAGCCCCTCGGGAAAGCAGGTGAAGTGGTTCTGATAGCTGAAGCCGCCCTCGCCGGAGCGCAGGCCGGCGGCGTCGGACGCCGTGTGGCCTACCTGGTAGACGACCCACGAGCCGTCCCCCTCGAAATGGCGCTCGAGCGTGAACTTGTGACCCGAGACGACCTGGCGGCAGTTGCTCGCGGCGTGGACGAGGACGCTCGCGGCCGCCTCGGCCTGCATCCTCAGGTCGGCGGTCCGGGCGTTGTCCGTGAAGATCTTCTTGATGTCGTCCGGCTGCTCGCCGCCGCTCTTCGTGATGCCGTCGAATCTCTGGGCGTACCCGCCCGGAAAATCGTAGAGCTCGAGCTTCGCGTTCGCCCCGAGCTTCAGCTTGTGGCTCGACTTCCCGGCGGCTACGGCCGCCTGGATGTCGCGGTCGCCTTCCAGGTGCTTGTGGGGCAGCTCGAAGCAGTGGTCCCAGAGCGTCACCTTGCTCGAGCGAAGGTCCTGCGCCTTCTCCCACGCACGGACCCGGTCCTCTTCGCGCGTCCCGCCGCCGACGGCCTCGAAGATGAGGTTGCTCCCGCCCGGGAAGGGCACGTGGCTGTCGGGCAGATTCGCGACGACCATCGTGTGGGAGCCGGCGCTGTGCTTGAAGAAGTAATAGATTCCCTCTTCTTCCATCAGCCGGCTCGCAAACGCGAAGTCGGACTCGCGGTACTGCGCGCAGTAGTCGCGCGGTTGAAACGGGCCCTTGATCTCCCAGGAGAC
>JBBQDQ010000100.1:0-12340 GCA_038319835.1 Thermoanaerobaculia bacterium
GCGACGCGCGGGTCGATCGGGATCTCGCCGAGGAACGGAACCCCGAGGAGATCGGCCGTCTTCTTCCCGCCCCCGTGCTTGAAGATCTCGTCCCGGTTTCCGCACTTCGGGCACTCGTAGTAGCTCATGTTCTCGATGATCCCGAGGACGGGGACGTTCACCTTCTGAAACATCGCGAGGCCCTTGCGCGCGTCGATGAGCGCGACGTCCTGAGGGGTCGAGACGATGACGGCGCCCGAGAGGGCCACCTTCTGCGTGAGCGTGAGCTGGGCGTCGCCCGTGCCGGGCGGCAGGTCGACGAGAAGGAAGTCCTGCTTGCCCCACGCCACGTCGCCGAGAAACTGCTCGACGGCCTTGAAGATCATCGGCCCGCGCCAGATCACCGGCGTGTCGACGTCCATCAGGAACCCGATCGACATGACGCGGACCCCGAAGCGCTCGATCGGGAGGATCTTCTCCTCCTCGTTCACGAACGGCTTCGTGTTGATCCCCATCATCATCTGCTGCGACGGTCCGTAGATGTCCGAGTCCATGAGGCCGACCTCGTAGCCGAGCTTCTTCAGCGCGATCGCGAGGTTGGCCGAGACGGTGGACTTCCCGACGCCCCCCTTGCCGGACGCGATCGCGATCACGAAGCGCGTGTCTTTGAGGATGTCCTTGCGGCCCACGGCGCCCGCGATGACCGGGGGCTGCGGGGCGGCGGCGGTGACGGCGATCGTCACGGCCGTGACGCCGGGGATGGACTTCAGGACGGTCTCGCACTCGCGCTTCAGGGTCTCGGCCGCGGCGGGCGCGTCGGTCGTGAGGGCGAGGCGGAAGGAGACGTTTCCGCCCCCGATCGTCAGGTCCTTGACGAAGCCGAAGGAGACGATGTCGCGCGAAAAGCCGGGGTACTTGACGTTGCGGAGCGCGTCGAGGACGGTCTGTTCGTTGAGTGTGGTCGTGGACAAGTTCTGCTTCCCTCTCGGTGAAAGAGGATCTCACAGAAGGCGCTGCGCCGGAGCATCAGCCGTGCAGGCGCAGGATCTCGCGCCGGACGCGTTCCATGAGCTCCGCGCGCGCGTGGACGCCGAGGCCCGCCGTCGGAATCGGCCGCCCCACGCGCGCAAGGACCGGTCCGCGGCGGATGACCATTCCCTGCGCGCCGAGGACCGCGCGTGCGCCGGACACGCCGACCGGGACGATCGGGAGGCCCGACTTCAAGGCCGTGAGGAATCCGGACTTCTTGAACGCGCCGAGCCGCCCGTCGCGCGAGCGCGTGCCTTCGGGGAAGACGAGGATCGAGATGCCCGACGCGAGGCGGCGATCGAGCGACGAGAGGACCTCCTTGGCCTTGTCCGTCCGGGTCCGGTCGACCGGGACGAACCCCGCAAGCCACATCGACCAGCCCATGAACGGTACGAAGAAGAGCTCACGCTTGGCGAGGAAGCGCACGTCCTGCCGGATCGCGAGGAGGAGGAGCAGGATGTCGATTCCCGACTCGTGGTTCGACATGTAGATGGCCTGCGGGAGAGCCGCGGCCTCCCCGGCAATCTCGATCCGCGCCGGGATGCGGTTGAGCCAGAGCAGGCTCTTCGCCCAGTTGCGCGCCCAGAAGAGGTAGAGCCTGCCGCGCGGGGGCACCCAGGAGGTCAGGATCGCGAGTGTGCCGAACAGGGCGGTCGAAACTGCAATGTTCGTCCAGCCCCAGACCGTCACGAGCATGTCGCGCAGGCGTTCCGGCACACGACGAGTGTAGCGAGAGGCCGGGCCGCATGCGGAACGCCCCCGCCGCACGGGCTGTGTCGTCTGGCGCAGCCGGGCACGCATTCGGCGCAACCAGGCCACGTTTCCCTCTTGCCGAAGGGTGCCGTTTCGCCCATCTTGGCGAGGCACCCGCAGAGAAAGGGACGGAAAGCACAGCATGAGACACGCTTTCGGACTCTCGCTCCTCCTGGCCGCCGCACTCCCGGCGCTCGGGACCGACACATCACGCCTCCAGGGCGCGTCGAACAGCAGGGCGGCCGCGGCCGCCCTGCAGGCGAAGCTCCACATCCAGTCCGCAACCGCCACCTTGGCGTGCCCGGGTGAGTTCTTCGTGACGGCCCGGATCGTCAACCAGGGCGGCGTTGCCAGCGCAGCCAGCGACGTCGTCGCCTTCGCGCCCGTCCCGCCGGGCGTGGATGCGTGGCTGAACCGCACGAGCCCTCCGATGATGGGGATCTACGGGCAGGGAAGCGTCGCCGCCGGAGCGGGGTTCATGGCCGGGACCATCGACCTCCGCGGCTTTCTTCAGCCCTTCACCTACGGGGGCCGGGAGATCCGCTACGGCTGCTGCAGCACGATCCCCGTCGAAGTGAAGGTGCTTCGCCCGAAGGGGGGGGGATTCGTCGCGGCGCCGGACTGGGACGGGCAGGTCTTCAAGGTCACCGCGGCGCACGCTCCGGACTGCAGACGCGGGGCGGGGACGCGGCTCGAGACCGCCGTGCCGACGCCCGTGCCGACGCCCGTCAAGAGTGGGCCGACCCACGTGGTCGCCCCATCTACTCTCCCTCAGCCGGGCACGGGGGCAAAGTGAACATGTCGGGCGTCGCCATGCGGTCCGGACCACGGTCCTTGGCCCTCGCTCTTCTGCTGCCCTCGACACTCGTCGGCCAGGGGCTCAAGACCGTTGCGAAGGTGCCTGCGGCCTTCCCGACCGCCGCGCCGACGCCGACACACGCCTCGCTGGCGAGCAAGTCCACGAAACCCGCCGCGATCTCCGCCCTCGTCGATATCCCGCTCCATTCCCCCCAGCAGCTCGAGTTCGGCGCCGTCTGGAACGGCCAGTCCTCGCGGAGAACGTTCGCCCTCACCACGACCGCCGCCGGAAACGTCGCCGTGCAGGTCCCACCGGGGCCGTTCCGGATCGTCGAATTCCGACTGATGAGCGGCCCCCCCGCGCCCATCAACGGAGCGGCGGCCCGGATCGTGGGCTCCTCGCGCCAGGTGGAGCTCCGGCTCACGTATTCGGCCGCACAGCCCGCGCCGCCCCTGTGGAACGTCGGCGCCGGGAAGGACATCGAGCTCGACGCCGTTTTCGAGCCGAAGTTCGACCTCTTCTCGATGACCGCGGGGCCGAAGTCGGAGCACATGAAGGTCGCGGGGCTCGGACCGACCCACCCGTGGAGCCTCTCCATCCCGCTGCAGGGCACGTTCAACGGCCTCCACGTCGAGACGATCTTCACCGTCGACGACAAGGAGGTTCAGGTGGTCTCGCCCGCGAAGCACCTCGACGTCCAGGTCCGCGTCGTCGGAGTCGACACGGCCGTGAGCGGCATGGTCCGCGGAGGGACGGTGCCCGCCGGCGTAACGGTCGGCTCAGTACCGCTCTCCGTAAAGGGCGCGCAGACCGTCACCGCCAAACTCCCCGTCTCCCTCTCGTGGGGCGCGCTGAAGCCGGACGGGGTGAACCGCGACGTCGAGCTCGTCTTCGACGCCGGAGGGCATTCCTCGAAGGCGCGTTTTTCGGTCGTACCCGTCCCCGGCAGCGTCGACGCAGGCGGACAGCGGGCGGACTGCGGGATCGGATGGCTCGGCTGGAACGTCGTCCTCAGCCCGGACGGTCGCCTCAACTACAGCCTTTCGGGCAATAACCAGGACCTCGTAAACGTCCGGGACATCCTGACGACCCTGAGCGTCGCCGGGCGCGTCGTCGCGTGGGGGTACATGCACCTCGACTTCGATCCCGGCGGCAAGACGACGACGTCCTCCAACCACTGGAACAGTGCGAACCTGCCCGTCAACTTCAACTCCCGCTTCGGGCCCGCGGACTACGTGCCGGCCGTGCGCGGGGGCGTGGCGTTCTCGTGCAAGCTCGTGAACTTCGACTTCAAGCCGCCCTTCTGACGGGGCGGGAATATTTCATGGAGATCGACGGTCTCGTGGGGAGACACCGCGCTCGCGGAGAAAGGCCAGGGGTCGCTGTGAGCCGTTACGTCTTCGCGCGGTCCGTTCTCCTGACATTCGGGCTCCTTCCCGCGCTCGCCGCGGCGCAGGTGAAGATCTGGGTGCCCACGCCGACCCCGCAGGGCGGCGGCAGCGTCAGGGTCTGGGTGCCCACGCCGACCCCGACGCACAAGCCCGGTGGCGTCGCGCCGACGGTCGTCAACATCCCCACCCACAGTCCCGACCGTCTCGAGTTCGGCGCCGTGTGGGACGGCGAGAAACAGGTCCGCACGTTCGACGTGACGTCGAACGGGAAGGGCTACCTCGTCGCGGAGATCCCAAAGGGACCCTTCCACATCGTCGAGTACCGGGAGTTCGGGCTTCCGATTCGCTCGAGGGACGGCCAGAAGGTCGGAAAGAACCTCAAGATTCGCATTCCTTACGGCGACAACGAGAGCCGGACCATCAGCTGGCAGATCGATCCGGACGTCGAGGTCCAGATCGACGTCGCGTTCAACCCGAAGTTCGACCTCGCCTCGATGACCGCGGGCGAAAAGACGTGGACCCTGAAGGTCAGCGGCCCTGGCCCCTATGCCGCCTGGCAGCTTGGCATCCCGCTGCACGGCGTGTTCCACGGGCTGAGGGGAGGAGTCCTGCTGCGGGCCGGGGGCGACGTCGACGTCGTCGAGCCCGACACGAGCTTCCGGAAGACCGTCACCCTCGTGGGGGCGCCGGATCGAGCGATTACGGGCGTTCTCCACGCCTCGGTCGACTACCCGCCCGTCGTCGTCGGGTACGTGACAGCGAACGACGTGACCGTGACGGTGCCTGCCGGGAAGACGATCGAGGCAACGATTACGTTCCAGCTCCGGGATTACTGGCACGGCGGCGCGTGGAACCGGGGCGGCGCCCACATGAAACTGGATTTCACCGCGGGCGGGGCTACCTCGACCGACACGTTCCAGTACCAGGCCTGGCCGTCGACGTTCCAAGTCGACACGTGGAACCCCCGCGACTGTGGCCCCGCCGGTCCGATGACCGCGTTTATCCGATTCACGTCGGACGGTTACATCACTTTCCAGGCCTGGTGGAACATCGAGGGCTTCACGAAGGACCCCGCCACCGCCGTTCACTTCCAGTTCCTCGCGAGAGGCGCCCTCGTCGCCGAAGCGATTTTCCCAAAAACGCAAATGTCCAGTTCCTACTCGAGCTCGAACCCTTCTTTCCGGGGCCATTTTTCGATGCGATTTAGTCCGAACAACTATGTATCGGTCTACGAGGCTTTCGACGCCGGCAAGGTCAATTTCGCCTGCCGGACGGTACCCGGGAACACGCTGCTGCCGTAAGGCGTGCGTCCGGCCCTGGTGATGCCGGCCAAGCGCAATTCTCCTTGGCGCCCGGGGACCCTCGAATGACGCCCGCAGGCCACAGGGTACCCTTGCGCGGCTTCGCTCTTCGCCTCACCGTGTAGGTCAGAAAAGGGAGGACACGTGAGGCTGACGACTCTCTCGCTGTTCGCCGCGCACCTTGCCGCCGCCACGCCGTTGCTCGCACAGGCGGGATCCATGGCCGTCAAGCACGCACCCTTCACGCCTACGCCCGCGCCGCGGCCGGCCGCGGTGGCAGCCGCGCCAGCTCTGACCGCGGCTGGAGCGCCCGCGATCCAGCCTCCGCGCCTCGACTTTCCCTCGCTCTTCGACGGCGAGACGAAAAAGCCCGGCGACCGGGCCGCCGCCCGTCAGGAGGCCCCCGCCCATCGCGCGCAGCTCGGGCGAGGTCCGGGTCGTCTTCGAATACGAGGGCAAGACGACCGAGGTCGTCTTCACTGTGAGGCCGCACGTCAAGTTGCTTCAGATCAGAACTGCCACTGTGCGCGCCACCGGCCGTCCGGGGTGTGACGCCCTCGGCGCAGAGGGGTACGTCATCCTCCACTCGGACGGCGACATCCAGCTGAACTTTCAATGGGTCCCGGCTTCGAGCTTCAGCCCGACTTCGTCGACCACGGCCTACTTCGCTGCCTACTTCAAGGGGCGGGCGTTCGCCGAGGGTTACTTTCCCAAGACGGCGCAGAGCACGATCTACTCGAGGCCATGGTCCGGGCCGCGTTTCCGGACGACGTTCACGAAGCAGGACTACCTGCCCATGACGCTCGCGTGGGGATATGGCCCCGACTTCACTTTCCAATGCAACGTGTCCCAGATGACGCACTTCTGATCCGCAGCCTCAATCCGCCCCTTAGAATCCCCCCGTGGCCCCGTCCGAATACGACTCGACGACGCAGTACATCGCCGTCCTCAAGGAGCCGCTCTGGAAGATGGCGCGGCTCCGGCGCTGGGTCGGGAACATCTCCTTCCACCTCGGAGGCGTCGCCTTGATGGTCCGCGACCTCCTGCGGGCCTCGCGGGAGAAGTGGGAGACCTCCGAGATCCTCCGGCAGATGGACGCGCTCGGCGTGCAGTCCATCTCGATCACGAACCTGACCGCCCTGTTCACGGGAATGGTCCTCGCGCTGCAGACCGCCTACGCGCTCTCGCAGTTTGGCGGCAAGTTCTTCGTCGGCCGCATCGTCGTTCTCTCCCTCACGCGCGAGCTCGGCCCGACATTGACCGCCCTGATGGTCGCGGCGCGTGTCGGCTCCGGCATCACGGCCGAGCTCGGGACGATGGCCGTCACGGAGCAGGTCGACGCGCTCCGCGCCCTCGGGGCCTCTCCGATCCGCAAGCTCGTCCTCCCGCGCGTCCTGGCCGTCACGCTCATGCTCCCTGTCCTGACGCTCCTCGCCGATTTCATCGGCACGGTCGGCGGCCTCTTCATCGCCGTCTTCGAGCTCAAGCTCGGAGCGTCCTTCTACCTGTCCACCGTCGCCCAGTCCACGGGAGTGAACGACATCCTCCACGGCCTCTTCAAGACGCCCTTCTTCGGGTTCGAGATCGCGATCATCGGCTGCTACAACGGCCTGAACGCCACGGGCGGTGCCGACGGCGTCGGCCGCGCGACGACGACCGCCGTCGTGATCGCCGCGATCGTCGTCCTCATGTCGGACTTCTTCCTCACGAAGCTCTTCCTCGTCCTCCCGCTGGGCCTCAAATGAGGCCGCTCTCCGAATCCGGCGTCATGCGCATCCTGAGGACCGGGATGCCGGCCGGGGCGCCGATCATCACGTTCAAGGGCGTCTCGAAGGCTTACGGGTCCAAGCGCGTTCTCGACGACGTCGACCTAGAGGTCAAGCGCGGCGAGGTCCTCGTGATTCTCGGGGGCTCGGGGAGCGGGAAGTCCGTCTCGCTCCGGCAGATGAACGGGCTCGAGCAGCCCGACGAGGGCGAGGTCTGGGTGGACGGCGAGGAGATCTCGCACCTCCCCGAGGAGTCGCTCGTCCCCATCCGCAAGAAGGTCGGGATGCTCTTCCAGAGCGGCGCCCTCTTCGACTCGATGACCGTGTTCGAGAACATCGCCTTCGCGCTCCGCGAGCACACGAGCTGGCCCGAGGCGCGCATTGCCGAGCGCGTGGCCGAGGTCCTCGGCTTCGTGAACCTCGGCCGCGACGTCGAGCGCCTCCTCCCCTCGTCGCTCTCGGGCGGGATGCGCAAGCGCGTGTCGCTCGCGCGGACGGTTGCGCTCAAGCCCGAGGTGCTCCTCTACGACGAGCCGACGACGGGCCTCGACCCCGTGACGGCCATGACGATCAACCGGCTCATCAAGGACCTGAACGAGCGGCTCGCGACGACCTCGGTCGTCGTGACGCACGACATCGTCTCGGCTCTCTTCGTGGCCGACCGCATCGCGTTCCTCGAGAGCGGCCGGTTCGTCTTCACGGGCACCCCGGAGGACGCGAAGGTGTCGGACGTGCCCGACCTGAGGGAATTCCTTACCGCCGGGAACACTTTGGCATGATCCGCAGGGAGCGACGTCCCAGATGGTGAGAGCAGACATCCGCACGAAGACGCGCGTGGGGGTCATCCTCTTCGCGTCGTTCATTCTCCTCGCCGGTGCGTTGCTTTTCATCGGCGGCACGAAGGGGTTCTTCGTTCGTCGGACGTCGTACTTCGCGCGCTTCCCGAACTCGCAGGGCCTCCTGCAGGGCGGGCAGGTCCGCCTCGCCGGCGTCGTCGTCGGCGCCGTACGCGACATCGAGGTCCCGCGGGCGCCCGGACAGGACCTCACGATCCACTTCGACATCGAGCGCAAGTACCAGCACCTCGTCAAGACGGACAGCCGCGCCGAGATCAAGACGATCGGCCTCCTCGGCGACAAGTACCTCGAGGTGACGCCCGGCTCGCCCGACAAGCCCGACCTCGACCCCGACCACGAGATCATCGCGTTCCGCGGCGCCGAGCTCGACAAGATCCTCGCAGGCTCCGGCGACCTCGTCGACAACGTCGTCGCGATCTCGAAGTCCCTCAAGAACATCCTCGGCCGCACCGAGAAGGGCGAGGGCTTCCTCGGCGAGATCACTTCCGAGTCGAAGAACGGCGCCGACCTCTCGAAGTCGCTCCGCCAGACGCTCGACTCGCTGAACGGCCTCGTGGCCGACGTCCGCCAGGGCCGCGGCCTCGTGGGCCGCCTCCTCCACGACGAGAAGGCCGCCGACGACGTCCTCGGCGAGCTCAGGGGCGCGGCGGGCTCGCTGAACCGCATCCTCGCGACCGTCGAGAAGGGCACGGCGACCGGCGAGGGGCTCGTCCCCGCGCTCCTGTCGGACCCCGAGGGCAAGAAGAAGTTCTTCGCGATGGTCGACTCGCTCAAGGCGACCGCCGATGGCCTCGCCTCGTTCTCGAAAGACCTCTCCGGGGGCAACGGCCTCCTGCCGAAGCTCGTGAAGGACGAGGCGTTCGCGAAGGAGTTCACGGGCGACCTCAAGAGGCTCTCGGCTCACCTCGCCAACGTCGCCGCGAAGCTCGACTCGACGGACGGAACCGCGGGGAAGCTCATCGCGGACCCGTCCGTCGCCGAGGCGATCAACGACATCCTCGTCGGAATCAACGAGAGTAAGACGCTGCGCTGGCTGATCCGGGACCGCCAGAAGTCCGGGATCCAGCAGCGTTACGAGGACGCGCAGAAGGCGCCCCCCGCACCGGCGCCAGCCGCCACGCCTGCTCCGTGAGCCGGATCCTCGTCGCCGGAGGCGCGGGCTTCCTCGGCTCCGCCATCGTCCGCCAGCTCCTCGGCGCGGGAGAGGACGTCGTCCTCCTCGACACGTTCGACGACGCCGGCGAGGGCCGCGCGCAGAAAGAAGAAAGAACCGACTCCGTGCGCAAGCACGCGCGTCTCACGGTCGCGCGCGGCGACGGGACGGACGCGGAGCTCCTCGAGGGACTCCTCGCCGCGCACCGGCCTTCGGCCGTCGTGAACGCGATGCGCCTGCCGCTCGACGCCGCGGGCCTCGGCCCGCTCGTCGAGGCCGGCAGGCAGGCGGGCGTCGGTCTCGTCGTCCACCTGTCGGATGCCGCCCTCTACGGTCCGCGGGACGAGGCGAACCTGCGCGCCCGGGAGGACGAGCCGGCCGAGCCGGGCGAGGACCGGGACCTGCTCGCGAAAGCCGCCGAGGAGGAAGCGCTCCTCGCCTCCGGCCTCCCCTTCGTCATCCTGCGGGTCTTCGCCGCGGCGGGGCCGGGCGCCGGGCCGTCGCGCTTCCCGGTCGACGCTCTCGAAGCGCTCCTCGCCGGCGAAGAAGTCTTCCTCACCGACGACGCGCCAAGGGACTTCATCCACCCGCAGGACGTCGTGCGCGGCGTCCTGTTCGCGCTGCGCAAGCGCCCGATCGGCGAGATCGTGAACCTCGGGTTCGGCCTCGCCGTCAAGCCGTCCGAGGTCGTCCGCGCCCTCGCCGTCCGGGCGGCCCGCGAATGCCGGCTCGCGGTGCAGGGGGCCTCCCCGCGGCCTCCCCGGATCGCCGACATGGAGAAGGCGTGGCAGGCTCTCGGCTTCTCGCCGCAGCTCGGCCTCGGCGAGATCGTCTGGGACACGGTGCGGGCGCGTCTCTTCCCCGCCGAGGCAGCCCGGGCCTACCAGCCCGCCGCTGCGCCTCCCGCCGAGCCGCCCAAGCCCGTCTCGAGGCGCGAGCTCTTCGACATGTTCCGGCGCCCCTTCGACGCGACGAAAAAGCCCGGGCCCTGAGCTGTGACCCCGCGCACGCGCGCGGCGTCCGGACCGGGTCCGGGGGCGTCCCGAGCCCCTCTGTCGCCCACGGACAGACGCTTTTCGCAGCGGGACCATGCGGAATCCTTGCGAAGACGCGCATTTCCCCGCATCTTCACGGCACGTCGTCACGACGTGAACGAAAGGAACGACATGAACCGCCGCCTCTTCGCCCTCGTCCTCGCCGCCGCTCTCCCGGCCCTCGCCGCCGAGAAGTCCGGCGTCTCCCCGAACGCCCCGGCCCCGACGCCCGCCGCCGCCGGCGTCTCGGCCCATCCCGGCACGCTCCAGCTCGCCCCAGTCGTCACCCTCCCCAACCGCTTCGGAACGCCCGGCGAGAAGATCAAGCTCGAGGCCGACGTGAAGCAGGACGGCAAGGCCCTCGCCGGCTTCAAGCTCACGTTCTCGGTCGACGGGAAGACCGCGGGCGGCGCCACGTCGGACGCGTCCGGCAAGGCCAGCCTGAGCTGGCAGGTCCCGGGCGACTTCGTCCAGAAGCACTACGAGGTCAAGGCGGCCGCGCCCCACGTGACCGGCAAGGGCGACCTCTCGATCTTCAAGTGCAAGACGGTCACGAAGGTCGACAACTTCTCGTGGGGCACGTACAAGGGCGAGGCTGGCCCGCCTTCAGGCACCTACACCTTTCTCCTGACGCGGATCAGCGACGGGAACGCCCTCGTGAACCCGCCGGTCCCCGTGGACGTCTTCGTGAACGGCGCGCCCTACAACCAGGGCAACATCAAGAGCGACGCGGCTCTCATGCCGCTGCCCGACCTGCCCGCCGGCCAGAAGACCTGGAAGGTCAAGGTCTCGTTCGCGGGCAACGCCTCGTACCTCGCGTCCTCGGACGAGAAGACGTTCACGAAACCCTGAGGACCAGCGAGACTCTCAGTGTGCCGTCGGCGCTCCCGCGCGGATCTCGAAGGTCCGCGCGGGCAGCGTGCGGCCCTCGCCGAGGACGACCCATGTGTAGACGACGCCCGGGCGGAGCTTCGCACGCTCCTCGGCCGGGAACGGCACCGGGTGCCCCGCGGGCGCGCCCGGGCTCGTCCACACGTAGCTCCGGTCCGCGTCGAAGACGCTCACCCGCACGCTCGAGCCGCCCGTGATCGGGAACCGGAAATCCTCCGGCGGCGACGCGAGGACTCCGGCGGGCGTCAGGAGGCCCTCGACGGTATCCCCACGCTCGACGTCGGCGGTCGGGCGCCGGACGAAGAGCGCGGCGCCGGCGAGAAGGACGAGGGCGGCCGCGATCGCGAGCGCCGGCATCGGGACGCGCACCGGGTGCCGCGCGGGATGCCCCGCGAACCTCTCCCACGCCGCCTCGGCCCGCCGCACGGTCCCGCCGAACGGGTCCGGCGGGTTCGAGGAGAACGCCTCCAGCGCCGCGAGCTCGGAGCTGCAGGCCGCGCAGGTCACCGCGTGGGCGAGGACGGCGGCGGAGCCCTCCGCCCCCGGGGCCGCATGGGCACGGAAGAGTGCCTCGGCGGCCGGGTGCGGCCCGGAGAGTCTCGGTGGAATCACGGCAGCACCTCGCGCAGCCTTCGCCTCGCGTTCCAGACCTGCACTTTCACGGTGCCGGCCGACAGCGAGAGGCGCTCGGCGATCTCTTCGTACGGAAGCTCTTCCTGAACGCGCAGAAGAAAGCAGGCCCGCATCCGTGCCGGCAGCGCGGCGAGGCCCGCACGCACGCGATCGAGCTTCTCCTTCTCGACGACCTCGCGTTCGGCCGACGGGGCGGGCGCCTCGACTTCGCGGTCCTCGAGGGACTCCGAGCGGGCGTCGTTCTTCCGGCGCCAGGCATCGCGGGCCGCGTTGCGTGCCACGCTGTAGACCCAGGGGGTGAAAAGAGTGGCGTCCCTCACGTTTCCTCTCGCCCGGTAGACGTTCAGGAGCGCCGTCTGGCATAGATCGTCGGCGTCTTCCGCTGCGAATCCCAGGGATCGGAAGTACCGAAACAACCTCGGGTGGTATTCGAGGAAGACCTCGCGGAAGTCCTCGACGTCGCCTGCGAACGGGACGTCGACCGTCATCGCCCGTCTCCGAAGACTTCGAAGGCAGCCCAGAAACGGGGATGGCCGAGGTTCCGGCCTTCCGAGGTTCCCCGGATGAGCGCACGCTGGGCCTGGACGAGGGCCTCGTCCTTGGCCGCGCCGCGCCCAAGAGCTTCGTAAAAGCGGATCATGAGGTCCCGCGTGCTGCGATCCGAGACGCTCCAGAGCGACGCGACGACCGAGCGCGCTCCGGCGATCTGGAAGGCGCGAACGAGCCCGACGAGCCCCTCTCCGGTGCCTTCCGC
>JBBQDQ010000101.1:0-12196 GCA_038319835.1 Thermoanaerobaculia bacterium
CGCGGCCTGAACGAATGGTCGCCGTCCGGAAGGAAGACGACCGAGAGTTTCTTCGAGAGTGAATAGCGGGCGACTTCGTCCCGCGTTCCGAACGCGTCGCGCTCGCCCTGGAGGATCAACGCCGGGGTCTTCAGTGTCTCGAGGTGGGCGACCCGGAGCTTCTCCGGTCGGCCGGGCGGATGGAACGGGTATCCCAGGCACACGAGGCC
This sequence comes from Thermoanaerobaculia bacterium, assembly GCA_038319835.1. Lineage (GTDB taxonomy): Bacteria > Acidobacteriota > Thermoanaerobaculia > UBA5066 > UBA5066 > Fen-183. Next base: position 210 of record JBBQDQ010000101.1, read on the forward strand.
TGCGACGCCGGCTTCGTCCGCGACCATGCTCGCGATCCGCCCGCCCATGGACTTCCCCCCGATTGCGACGGACGAGGCGCCCTTCTTTCCGACAGCCTCGACGATCGCGTCGAGCCAGCTCGCGCGGAGCACGGGCTCGCGGTCCGGCGGCTTCTTCCGGCCCTCGGCGCGCCGGGCGTGCATGTACGGAAACTCGAAACGCAGGACGCGGAAGCCCGCGCGGCCGATCCCGGACGCGACGGCGTTCATGAACGGCGAATCCATCGGCGCGCCGGCGCCGTGCGCGAGAACGAGCGTGAGCGGCGCGCGCGCGGGACCGTCGACGAGAAAGCGCTCCACCTACAATCCCTCCGTGGCGAACAAGTATCTCTCGTACGATGACGAGCGCGGTCCGAAGGTGCGGGCGATGTTCTCGCGGCTCGCCGCGCGGTACGACCTGCTGAACGACGTCATGAGCCTCGGTCTGCACCGGCGCTGGAAGCGCGACGCGGTCGGCCTCGCGCTCGCCGGCCGCGCCGGGCCGGCCCGCGTGCTGGACCTGTGCTGCGGCACCGGCGACCTCGCGTTCCTTTCCGCCGCCGGGGCCGCGGCTGGATCGCGCGTCGTCGGGCTCGACTTCACGCTCCCGATGCTCGGCGTGGCCCGCTCCCGCCGGTCGCCGGCGAGAGGGACGCCGGCATTCGCGCAGGGCGACGCGATGCGGCTCCCGTTTCCGGACGCGATCTTCGACGCCATCACGATGGGGTACGGGCTCCGGAACGTCGCGGACCCGCTCGGGTGCCTGCGGGAGATCCGGCGCGTCCTCGCCCCGGCGGGCCGCGTCGTCGTCCTCGACTTCGGCAAGCCCGCGAACCCCGCGACGCGGGTCCTCTACGGCGGTTTCCTGAGGATCGCCATGCCCGTGGTGGGCTGGCTCTTCCACGGAGACGCCGACACCTACCGGTACATTCCGGAGTCGCTGGAGCGGTACCCGGCTCAGCGCGGCGTGCGGGATCTCATGGAAACGGCCGGCCTCTCCGCGGCGCGATACGAGGAACGCATGCTCGGGACGATGGGACTCAACGTCGGCGAAGCCCCGGGGCCCGCGTCCCTATAATCGCGCGTGGCACGAGACATGCCCCCCGAGGGTCCGGAAGCGGTGGTCCGGCGGATCCCCGGCGAGTCCCCCGGGCAGGCCTCGCGACTCGTCGCCCTCCTCGTCGTCCTGTTCGTCTGCATCATCGTTGCGATCATCGCGACGGGCGCGATGGGGATGTCGGCGCTCTCGGGAATCCGCTCGTTCGTCGCCGCCCAGGGCAACTGGTCGAAGGCCCAGAAGGACGCCGTCTACTCGCTGGCTCGCTACCTCGACACGGGCGACGAGGCGTATTACAGGAACTTCAACGCCCGCCTGAGGGTGCCCCGCGGCGACCGCAAGGCCCGCTTCGCCATGATGGCCGCATCTCCCGACCCGCGGGCCGCGCTCAATGGCTTCCTCGAAGGCCTGAACTCCCCCGCGGACGCCGACGACATGGTTTCCGTCCTTTCCCGCTTCCGGGACTCGGAGCAGATCCAGCGCGCGCTCGGGATCTGGGAGCGCGGCGACGCCGTGGTCGACGAGCTCGAGGCGCTCGGAATCGTGGTCCACCAGGACCTCGAGGCCCGGCGCCTCACGCCCGAGGTCCGGGCGACGTACGTCCTCCGGCTGGAACGCCTGAACGACCAGGCGGCGCAGCTCGAGGACGCGTTCGCCAGCGCTCTCGGCCAGGCGTCCCGGGCGTTCCGGACGCGCCTGCAGCTCGCGGTGGCCGCGATGACGATTCTTCTCGTCGGCCTCGGCATCGGCGTATCCGTCTTCATCGCACGCGCCCTCAAGCGCCGCGACACGGCGCTGCGCGCGTCGGAGCGGCGGTACCGCCTCCTGTTCGAGAGAAACCTGGCCGGCCTGTACCGGACGACCGTCGGCGGTCGCATCCTCGACTGCAACTCCGCCTTCGCACGCATCCTCGGCTACCCCTCGCGGGAGGACGTCCTCAAGATCTCGGCGCTCGACCTGTACTCGGATCCCGGCGACCGCGATTCCTTCCTTTCGCGCCTCACCCAGCAGCGCGTCCTCGTGAACTTCGAGCTCTGCCTGCGGCGCCGGGACGGCAGCCCCGTGTGGGTCCTCGCGAACGAGAGCCTCCTCGACGAGCCCGGGGGCGAGACCGTCATGGACGGCAGCCTCATCGACATCACGGACCGCAAGCGCGCCGACCAGCAACGCTGGCACCAGGCGAACCACGACGCCCTGACGGACCTCCCGAACCGCGTCCTGTTCAACGACCGGCTCTCGCTCGCGATCCTCCACGCGCAGCGGCGCCGGCAGTCGCTCGTCGTCATGTTCCTCGACCTCGACCACTTCAAGCGCGTGAACGACACGCTCGGCCACTCGGCCGGCGACGAGCTGCTCGTCAAGGTCGCGGACCGCCTCCGCCGCTGCATCCGCCAGGACGACACGGTCGCCCGGGTGGGCGGCGACGAGTTCCTGCTGCTCCTCAATGGGATCACGCGCGAAGCGGACGCCGCCGGGATGGCGCGCAAGATCCTCGCGATCCTCGCGGAGCCCTTCCTGATCCAGAAGCGCGAGCTCTTCGTGGAGGCGTCCATCGGGATCGGGATCTACCCGGGAGACGGCGCCGACGCCGAGGCCCTCGTCACGAACGTGGACACGGCGATGTATCGCGCCAAGGAGACCGGCCGCAACAGCTTCCAGTTCTTCACGCGGAAGATGCAGGAGCAGTCCCAGGAGCGGGCCGCGATGGAATCGGGCCTCCGGCGCGCCCTCCCCCGCGGCGAGTTCCTCCTTCACTACCAGCCGATCTACCGGCTGCGCGACCGTTCTGTCGTCGGGATCGAGGCCCTCGTCCGTTGGCGCCACCCCGAGAAGGGCATCCTGTCGCCCCGCGAATTCATCCCCCTCGCCGAGGACGTCGGCCTCATCGCAAGGGTCGGCGAGTGGGTCCTGCGGAGGGCGTGCGAGCAGCTCCGGACCTGGCAGGCGGCCGGCGCGCCTCCGATGCGCATCTCGGTGAACGTCTCGCCGCGGCAGTTCCAGCAGCGCGACTTCGCCGCGAACGTCCGGCGGATCGCACGGGAGACGGGGATCGACCCGGCGAACCTCGACCTCGAGATCACCGAATCCATCGCAATGCACGACGTCGCCCACACGGGCCGCGTCCTCTCGGAGCTCGCCGAGCTCGGGATCCAGATCTCGATGGACGACTTCGGAACGGGCCACTCGTCCCTGAATTACCTCAAGCACTTCCCGATCCGCCGCCTGAAGATCGACCAGTCCTTCGTGGCCGGGATGGCGACCCACGACAAGGACCACGCGATCGTCGCGACGATCATCTCGATCGCCCGGAACCTCGGCCTCGCCGTGACCGCCGAGGGGGTCGAGACCGAGGAGCAAGCGGCGATGCTGGCCGCTCTCGCGTGCGAGGACGTCCAGGGATACCTCTTCGCGCGGCCCGAACCCGCCGAAGAAGTCGAAAGACGGCTCGGCCTCGGCGCCCCGTCGGCCGGGGCCTGATTCAAACGAACTATCGCCCGCATCGCACCCCGGGGCGCGTAATAGCAACAGTCTGGAGGGACCGCGCATGCGCGTCGACAAATGGATGACCCCGAAGGTGATCACGCTGAAGGCGACGGATTCCCTGTCGGCGGCGATCCACCTCATGAAGGAAAAGAAAATCCGCCGGATCCCCGTCGTCAACGGTGACGGAAAGCTCGTGGGAATCGTCTCGGACCGTGACCTCAAGGACGTCTCCCCGTCGCGGGCGACGACGCTCGACATCTGGGAGCTCCACTACGTCCTCGACAAGCTGAAGATCGGCGACATCATGACGAAAAAGCCGGTCACCGTGACGCCGGACACCCCGATCGAGCGGGCTGCGCAGATCATGATGGACAAGCGCGTGGAGGGCCTCCCCGTCCTCGATGCGAAGGGGAGCCTCGTCGGGATCGTCACGGAAGGCGACGTCTTCCGGGCCCTCGTCGACATCACGGGGGTCGGCAAGGGCCGCCTCCGGGTCGACCTCCTGATCCCGGACAAGCCCGGCTCCATCCGCGAGGTCGCCGACATCTGCCGGACGGCGGGCGGCAAGATTTTCTCGATCCTGGGCTCCTACGCGAGGGTCCCGGCGGGCAAGCGCGAGCTCATCATGCGCGTCGAATGCCCCAGGCCCGACGCCCTCAAGGCCGAGCTCGCGAAGGCCTACGGCGACGCCCGGGTCGAAGCCGACTGATTTCCGGGGCCGGGCCCCTTTTCGCCGGGGGCCCACGCCTCTCTCCGCGCCGGGGCCCCGCCCCGGCGCATCTTTTTGAGGCGCAATCTGATTCATTCGAATCATCGATTCCGAGAACGATTCTCGACATAACAGACCGGCTCGGAAGTCGAAAAAAGTATCAGGAGGAACTCTCATGTCGATTCGGCGCATGACCGTCACGATGGCGATTGCGGCGCTCGCGGCTTTCGCCGCCTTCCCCGCCCTCGCCCAGGGCAAGACCTTCACCGTCGGCGTGCCCCTTCCCCTTACGGGCGCCGAGGCGAAGTTCGGCGAGATGGAGAAGCAGGCCTACGAGATGGCCGTCGAGGAGATCAACGCGAAGGGCGGCGTGAAGGGCGTCAAGCTCGCCCTCGACATCCAGGACTCCGGCGGCAAGCCGGACACCGCGACCGCGATCGTCGAGAAGTTCATCGGGACGAACAAGTACCCGATCGTCGTCGGCGAGTACACGAGCCAGTGCTCGTACGCCGTCGCCGGCGTCGCCGAAAAGTACCAGGTGCCCTACCTCGTCGTGACGGGCGCGGCCGACAAGATCACCCAGCAGGGCTGGAAGTACGTCTACCGCCTGAACCCGCCGGCGAGCCTCTACAACATGGGCGTGTTCGGCTTCTTCGAAAAGGTCGCCAAGCCCAAGTCGATCGCGATCCTCTACGAGAACACGGACTTCGGGAACTCGACGTCCAAGGCGATGAAGGAATACTGCGACGCCCACGGCGTGAAAGTCGTCCTCTCCGAGGGCTACCAGGCGGGCGGCGTCGACTTCAAGCCGATCCTCCAGAAGGTCAAGTCCCTCCGGCCCGACATCGTTTACATGGTGTCGTACCTGATGGACGCCTCTCTCCTCATGCGGCAGTCCAAGGAGCTCGACATCAACCCGCAGGCCTTCATCGGAGGCGGCGCGGGCCACACGCTCCCCGAGTTCCTTCAGAACGCGGCGGACGCGTCCGAGCTGTGCATGTCCGCGACTCTCTGGACCCCGCAGGCGAAGTACCCCGGCGCGAAGGATTTCTTCGACAACTTCAAGAAGAAGTACGGCAAGGAGCCCGACTACCACGGCGTCGAGGCCTACGCGGCCACGTACGTCCTCGCCGACGTCCTCAAGCGCACGAAATCGAACACCCCCGACGACCTGCGCAACGCCCTCGCCGCCACGGACATGATGACGGCGTTCGGCCCCGTCAAGTTCGTCTCGTGGGGCCAGTTCACGAACCAGAACCGCATGGAGACGCTCGTCCTGCAGGTCATCAAGGGCAAGTTCGAGACCATCTGGCCGCCGGAGGGCGCCTCGGCGAAGTACGTCTACCCCGTTCCCCACTGGCGCGACCGCAAGTAACCGGACTCGGCGGGCGGAGCGCATGTCACCCCAGGTCGCCGGACAGATCGAGCTCCTCGGACAGGTCCTCATCTCCGGGATCCTGCTCGGGGGGCTCTACGCCCTGATCGGGCTCGGGATGTCTCTCATCATGGGCGTCATGAAGATCATCAACCTCGCCCACGGCGAGCTGATGATGGTCGCGATGTACGCGACGTACTGGATGTTCACGCTCGCGAAGGTCGACCCGTACGTCTCGCTCGTCGTCGTCTGCCCCGCGATGTTCCTGCTCGGCGTCGCGATCCAGAAGTTCCTCATCACGCCCGTCATGAACGCGGACTCCATCCTCCCGCAGAACCAGGTCCTCCTGACCGTCGGCATCGGCCTCGTCCTTTCGAACCTCGCGCTCCTCTTCTTCTCGGCAAACTACCGGTCGGTTCCGGTTTCCTACGCCTCGAAGACGATCTACTGGGACGTGAAGATGGGGGGGCAGACGATCTCGCTCTCCTTCAGCTACCCGTTCCTCGTCGCATTCGCGATCGCCGTCGTTCTCGGGGCCGCGCTCTTCGTCTTCCTCGGGATGACGGACACGGGCCGGATGATCCGTGCGACCTCGCAGGACAAGCGCGCCGCGTCCCTCATGGGGATCAACACGCAGCGGATCACCTACATCACCTTCGGCCTCGGCGCCGCCCTCGTGGGCGCCGCCGGCGCTCTCCTCGACCCTGTCTACTACCTCTACCCGCAAATCGGCGGGCCGTTCACGAGCAAGGCCTTCGTGATCACGGTCCTCGGCGGGATGGGCAACATCCCCGGCGCGGTCCTCGGCGGCCTCGTCCTCGGGCTCGCCGAATCGCTCGGCTCCGTCTACATCTCGCTCGGATACAAGGACGCGTTCGGCTTCATCATTTTCGTCCTCGTCCTGATCTTTCTGCCGAAGGGCCTCCTCGGAAAGGGACGGGCGTGATCCGATGAGGAAGAGTCCTCTTGTCGCCTTCGGCGCCGTAGCCGCCCTCGCGGTCGTCCCGCTCCTCGTCTCGAACACCTACGTCCTCCACATGCTCGTCATGGTCTTCCTGTGGGTCCTCCTCGGGCAGGCATGGAACCTGCTCGGCGGATACACGGGCCAGGTCTCCTACGGGCACGCCGCGTTCTTCGGGGTCGGCGCCTACACCTCCGCCATCATGGTGAAGTCGGGGTTCTCGCCCGCGGCCGCCTGGTGGGGGCTCCTCGCCGGTGGCCTCCTGGCCGCTCTCGTCGGCTCCGTCCTCGGCTGGATCTGCTTCCGCCTCCGCGGGCCGTACTTCTCGCTGTCGATCCTCGCGCTGTCGGAAGTGCTCCGCCTCGTGGCGGTGAACTGGAAGGACCTCACAAACGGCGCCGAAGGGATCCTCTACATCCCCGCGTTCAACTCGAAGGCCGCCTACTACTGGATCGTCCTCGCCCTCGCCGGGGTGAGCTATCTGACGATCCGGGCGGTGATGCGCAGCAAGCTCGGCTTCTACTTCCTCGCGATCCGGGAAGACCAGGACTGCGCGGAGTCGCTCGGCATCGACACGACGAAGTACAAGCTCTACTCGCTCCTCATCAGCGCGTTCTTCACCGGTGTCGCGGGCGCCTTCTACATGAACTACATGGGCTTCATCGACCCGGGAATCGTCTTCTCGCTCTCCGACATCTCGATCATGATGATCCTCGTCACCATGCTCGGGGGCGCGGCCACGATGGCGGGCCCGGCGGTCGGCGCCGTCCTCTACATCCTGATGTCGGAGGCGTTCCGGGTCTTCCTCAAGTCCGGCCACCTGCTCTTCTTCGGGATCCTCATCATCGTGATCATCATCTTCTTTCCGCAGGGCATCGTCGGAACCCTGCGCGAGAAATGGGCGGGCCGCCGGCTGAGGGCCGCGAACGCGACGGCGCCGAAGGCGGGCGCATGAGCCTCCTCGAGCTTCGCGGCGTCTCGAAGCGCTTTGGCGGCCTCCAGGCCGTTGGAAACATGACCTTCAAGATCGAGAGAGGCGAGATTCTCGGTCTGATCGGCCCGAACGGCGCCGGGAAGACGACGATCTTCAATCTGATCAACGGCTACTTCCCGCCGACCGCAGGCGCGATCTTCTTCAAGGGTGAGCGCATCGACGGCCTCAAGCCGTTCCAGGTCTGCCGCCGCGGCCTCGCGCGCACGTTCCAGGTCGTCAAGCCGCTCGCGCGGCTGACGGTCCTCGAGAACGTCATGGTGTCGGCGTTCTCGAAAACCAACCATCGCGGCGAAGCGAGCCGCATCGCGCTCGAGGCGATCGCCTTCACCGAGATGGAGTCCTGGCGCGACCGGCTGGCCGGTAGCCTGCCCCTCGGCATGCGCAAGCGTCTCGAGATGGCGCGCGCGCTCGCCACGAAGCCGGACCTCCTGCTCCTCGACGAGAACTTTGCGGGCCTGAACCCCGCGGAGGTCGAGAAGACCATCGCGATCGTCCGCAAGATCCACGAGAGCGGCGTCACGATCCTCATCATCGAGCACAACATGCGCGTCATCATGTCGATCTCGCAGCGTCTCCTGTGCGTCTGCTACGGCGAGAAGATCTCCGAGGGCTCGCCCGCCGAGGTCGCGAACGATCCACGGGTCGTCGAGGCCTATCTCGGAGTCGCCCATGCTTGAGATCAACAACGTCGACGTCTTCTACGGCGACGTCCAGGTGCTCTGGGACGTTTCGTTCAACGTCCAGAAGGGCGAGATCGTCGCCCTGATCGGCGCGAACGGCTCGGGCAAGACGACGAGCCTCAACGCCGTTTCCTCGATTCTCAAGCCGCGGAAGGGCTCGGTCACGTACGAGGGGCAGCCCCTTCACACCCGGGCGCCCCACGACCTCGTCGGGCTGGGGATCGCTCACGTGCCCGAGGCGCGCCGGCTCTTTCCCGAGATGACCGTCAAGGAGAACCTCCTCCTCGGCGCCCTTTCGCCCGAGGCGAAAAAGTCCAGGCCCGAGATGCTCGAGAAGGTCTACGGCATCTTCCCGCGCCTGAAGGAGCGCGAGAAGCAGGCGGCCGGAACGATGTCGGGCGGCGAACAGCAGATGTGCGCGATCGCCCGCGGCCTCATGTCCAGGCCCCGGCTCCTCATGCTCGACGAGCCCTCGCTCGGCCTGTCGCCCATCCTCGTCGCGGACATCTTCCGCGTCGTCGAGGACGTCCACGCCGCGGGCGTGACCGTGCTTCTCGTCGAGCAGAACGTATTCAAGACGCTCGCCATCGCCGACCGCGCATACGTCCTCGAGAACGGGCGCATCGTGCTGGAAGGCAAGGGGAAAGACCTCCTCGACGACGAGCACGTCAAGAAGGCTTACCTCGGAATCTGACGCCCGCCGGGCGGTCTCATGGGCCGCCCGCATCTCTTGACACCCGCGGCTCGGGGCCCCATCTCTTGAACGGAGGGTCCCGAATGAATGCCTCCGAGGAGGCGCCCGGCGCCTCGTCCCGCGTGGTCGAGGCGCACGAGATCTCCGCGCTCCTCGACGTCATCCTCGCATCGGGCTATCGGCTCCTCGGGCCTACGGTGAAAGACGGGGCGATCGTCTACGACGAGATCGCCTCCGCCGCCCGTCTCCCCGCCGGAGTCGGGCAGGAGCAGGCGAAGGGCCGCTACCGGCTGACGAAGCGCACGGACGGCGCCCTCTTCGGGTACACCGTCGGGCCTCACGCCTGGAAGAAGTTCCTCCTCCCCGCTGCACTCCGGCTCTTCGGCGTGTCCCGCAGCAAGAAGGCCTTGCACGTCGAGCCCCGGGCCGCCGATTCCGGGCCGGACGCGTTCCTCGGCGTGAGGCCGTGCGATCTCGCGGCGATCGCGCGGCAGGACCGCGTCTTCCTCGGCGGGCCTTACTCCGATCCGGCCTACCGCGAGCGCCGGGAGAAGGCCCTGATCATCGCCGTCCAGTGCGCCGAAGCCGAAGGGACGTGCTTCTGCACGTCGATGGGAACCGGCCCTCGCGCGGCCGAGGGCTTCGATCTCGCGTTGACGGAGCTCCTCGGCGGCGGGCGGCACGACTTCCTCGTTGAGACGGGCTCGGCGAGGGGCGAAGCCCTCCTCCAGCGGATCGAATCGAGGCCGGCGGCACCGGAGGACCTCGAGGCCGCGCGGGCCGCGACCCGGCACGCCGAATCCACCATGGGGCGGCGTCTCGACACCGACGGCCTCAAGGACCTGCTGAACGCCAGCACGGAGAGCCCGCACTGGGAGGAGATCGCCGGCCGTTGCCTCTCCTGCGCGAACTGCACGATGGTCTGCCCCACGTGCTTTTGCGCGACCGTCGAGGACACGTCCGACCTCGCGGGCGACTCTGCGGCGCGCTGGCGGCGATGGGACTCGTGCCACACGCTCGACTTCTCGTACATCCACGGCGGGAGCATCCGGCTCAGCGCGTCGGCCCGGTACCGCCAGTGGATGACCCACAAGCTCGCGACGTGGATCGACCAGTTCGGCGAGACCGGCTGCGTCGGATGCGGCCGCTGCATCACGTGGTGCCCCGTCGGGATCGACCTCACGGAGGAAGCACGCGTTCTCAAGGAGGGCCGGCCCGCGCCGGCCGCCTGACGGAGGGACCGATGGAAACCCTCGACCCCCTGCTCGCCGAACACCCCTTCCTCAAGAGCCTCAGCCCCGCGCACATCCGAACCGTTGCCGGGTGCGCGAGGAACGAGCGCTTCGAGCCCGGGCAGTTTCTCTTCCGCGAGGGAGAGGAGGCCGACCAGTTCTTCGTGATTCGCCACGGCAAGGTCGCCGTCGAGATCGGAGCTCCCCCGCGGGGCGTCGTGACCGTCCAGACGTGGACGGACGGCGAGATCCTCGGCTGGTCCTGGCTCCTGCCGCCCTACCGCTGGCGCTGCAGCGCGAGGGCCGCGGAGCTCACGCGCGTGATCACGCTCGACGGCAAGTGCCTGAGACAGAAGTGCGAGGCGGACCACGACCTCGGCTACGAGCTCCTGCGGAGCTTCGCGGACATCCTGGCGCGCCGCCTCGACCTGACGTACATGCAGCTCCTCGACCTCTACGCGAACGAACCGGCGGCGAGACACAAGTGACGGCGAGCCTCGAGGCGCCCCCGAAAGCCGCCGCGGCCGTGCGGAGCGCCGCGGACCCGATGCTCCCCGTCCCGTGCGTCGTCGAACGCACGCAGAAGGAGACGGCCGACACCTTCACCCTCGAGCTCCTCCCGCAGGGAGGCGGCGGATTCCACTTCGGTCCCGGCCAGTTCAACATGCTCTACGTCTTCGGGATCGGAGAGGTGCCGATTTCGATCAGCGGCGACCCGGCGTTCCCGCAGAAGCTCGTCCACACGACGCGCGCGGTCGGCGCGGTCACGAAGGCCATGGGCAAGCTCAAGCGCGGCGACGTGCTCGGCGTCCGCGGGCCGTTCGGGACGAGCTGGCCGGTCGAGGAAGCGGCGGGCTGCGACGTCGTCGTCGTGGCGGGCGGGATCGGGCTCGCCCCGCTGCGGCCCGCGCTCTACGAGATCCTCTCGCACCGCGAGCGCTACGGGCGCGTCGTCCTCCTCTACGGCGCACGCACGCCCGACGACATCCTGTTCCGCAAGCAGCTCAAGGAGTGGCGCGGCGACTTCGACCTCGACGTCCACGTGACGGTCGACCGCGCGATCGGCGACTGGCGCGGCAACGTCGGCGTCGTCACGACGCTCATCCCGCGCGTGCCCTTCGACCCCTACAACACGGTCGCGATGGTCTGCGGCCCCGAGACGATGATGCGGTTTACCGTCCTCGAGCTCGAGAGGCGCGGCGTCCCGCCCGCGAAGGTGTGGCTGTCCCTCGAGCGGAACATGAAGTGCGGCATCGGCCTCTGCGGCCACTGCCAGTGCGGCCCGAAGTTCATTTGCAAGGACGGCGCCGTGTTTCCGTGTCGGGACGTCTGGGACCTGATGTCCCGGCGGGAGCTCTGAATGGAGAAGTCTCGCCCCAAGCTCGCCGTCTTCAAGTTCGCCTCCTGCGACGGCTGCCAGCTCTCGCTGCTCGACTGCGAGGACGAGCTCCTCGCCGTCGCGGGCGCCGTCGCGATCGACAATTTCCTCGAAGCCTCGAGCGCCGTCGGGAAGGGGCCGTGGGACCTCGTCCTCGTCGAGGGCTCCATCACGACGCCGCACGACGCCGAGCGGATCCACCGCATCCGGCGGCAGGCGAAGTTCCTCGTCACGATCGGCGCCTGCGCCACCGCGGGCGGCATCCAGGCGCTGCGCAACTTCGCCGACGTCGGCGAATTCATCCAGACCGTTTACGCGACACCCGAGTACGTCTCGACGCTCCAGAGCTCGACGGCGATCTCCGCTCACGTCAAGGTCGACTTCGAGCTGAACGGCTGCCCGATC
>JBBQDQ010000102.1:0-12051 GCA_038319835.1 Thermoanaerobaculia bacterium
CTTCCCGACGTACTCGGCGTTCTTCTGGGCGCACTTCCCCACGCACCGGGCCGCATGACTCATCGCAGCCCTTCGACGACGTAGAGCGTGCTGCGCTGGAGGATGTAGCGCGCCGCGACGCGCTTGCCGTCGTCGCTGAACCGGAGCGACGAGCAGTCGACGCCCACGTAGCCGGCCGGGCTGACCGTCTTCCACGGCTGGCGCTTGCCGGACGCGGGGTCGAGCGCCGAGACCTCGGCCGGGAACGCTCCCGGCCGGGTGACGAGGAAGCGCCCGTCCGGACGCCACTGCGTCAGGACCTCGCCGTCCTCGAGCCCTGCGACGCGCCTCGCGGGCGCGTCGGGCTTCGCGAAATCGAAGATCGCCCAGCCTCCCTTCTCCCGGGCAAGGAAGCTCTTCCCGTCCGGGCTGAGGAGCGGCCACGTCTCGAGACCCGTGACGCCTTCGAGCGTGAGAGGCCTCGGCTCCTTGCCGTCCAGCGCGAGCGTCCAGACGCGGTCTTCCTTCTCGCCCTCCTGCCCGATGAAGACGAGGCCCTTGCCGTCGTTCGTGAACTGGACGGCCTTGATGCTGCGGATCCCGTGCGCCGGGATCTCGCGCGGCGCGCCCGTGCCGGTCGGGTAGATCACCCAGTGCGGCGCGGGCTTGTCGAGCCACGCGGCTGCGAGCGTGCCGTCCGGTGAGAGCGCGCCGTAACCGGAGCTCTTCCCGAGCGGCGTCGCGTGGCCGCCTGAGGCCGGGCGGAGGAAGAGGTCCGAGCCCGAGGGGTCGCCCTCCTCTTCCTCGAACAGGAGCGTCCGGGCGTCGGCCGACGTGTCGAGAAGGTAGCTCCACGTCCGCCACGAGAGGTCGAGCGGCTGCAGCTGTCCTTCCGTCTGCGCAAGGAGGCCGCCGCGCATCTCCTCGCGGCTCATGAGGACACGGCCGTCCGGCCCGACGTCGTGCAGGTAGAGGCCGCCCGCCTGCGTGAAGACGCCGCGCTCTTTGCCCGAGAGGTCCACGGCGTAGAGAGCGCGGTTCAGGATGTGCGTCCCGGCCGTGAACCAGATTTCCTTCCCCTTCCACGCGAGACCGCGCAGAGTGCCCCACTCCTTCGACAGGAACCGCGTCTTCCCCGAGGCGACGTCGAGCACTGCGACGCGTCCCGCGTCGTCGCCCGCCGCCGCATGGTCGACGTACGCGAGGAGGGAGCCGTCCGGCGAGAAGCGCAGGTCGCCGATCCAGCCCGCGGACTCCACGCGGACCTTTCCCGGCGGGTAGTCGAGGAGCGACCGGCCGCCCGTCGCGCGGACGACCGCGAACTCGGACTTCGGCGCCCACGCGGCCTGCAGGACGCCGCCGAGAATCGGCTTCGGCGCCAGGTCGCCGCCGAGCGCCGACCGGGCCAGCGTGCCCTCGAACTGCCACGTGTCGGCGACCTTGCTCTTCAGCCGGAGTACGAGCTCACCGGTGCGGGACGCGTCGAGCAGCTGGACGTCGCTCTGGCCGAGCGGCCGCTCCTTGGGGTCGACGATCGGTGTGGAGAAGAGCTGCCAGGGCTCGCCCTGCCAGCTCGCGTCGTAGATGACGTCCTGTCCGCCCGGCGCAAAGCGCGCCTTCCCGATGCGCCCCTGCCGGAACGAGACCTGGTGGAAGACCGGCTGTTCGTGGCGCCCGAGGTGCACCGCCCCCGTCGCCCACGCCGCGAGCCCCGCCAGCAGCAGGACGCCCACGCCCGCGGCGGCCCACTTCGCGCTCCCGCCGCGGGGCCGCGAGACCGCCCTTCCCGCGTCCACGGCGGAGATCGTCGAGATCGACTGCAGGTCGTACGCGACGTCCTTCATGGACTGGAAGCGATTTTCGGTCGACTTCTCCATGCAGTGATGGACGAGACGCTCGAGCGCGGGCGGCATCTGTCCTTTCGTGACGACGACCGCCTCGGGATCGTCGTTGAGGATGGCGCTCATCGTCTCGACAGCCGAGTCGCGGTGGAACGCCTTCCGCCCGCACAACATCTCGTACAGGACGGCGCCGAAGCTGAAGATGTCGCTCCGGTGGTCCGCGGGCTCGCCCTTGACCTGTTCCGGGCTCATGTAGCCGACGGTTCCCATGACGACGCCGGCCTCCGTGCGCGCGCCCGTCGGCGCCTCGGTGGGCATGTTCGTGTGGGGACCGCTCTGCGTGGTCCACTTCGGAAGCTGCTTGGCGAGACCGAAGTCCAGGATCTTGAGCCGCCCGTCGCGTGTCAGGATCACGTTCTCGGGCTTGACGTCGCGGTGGACGATTCCGCGCGCGTGCGCGGCTGCGAGGCCCTCCGCCAGCTGCGTCGCGAGCTCGATCGCTCTCTTCGGCGGGATCGCACCCGCGCGCAGGCGGTCGCGGAGGGACTCGCCGTCGACGAGCTCCATGATCAGGACGCTTCGTGTCGAAGACGGGGAAAGACCGGGAAGCTCCTCGAATGAGTAGATCGCCGCGATGTTCGGGTGGTTCAGAGCGGCAAGCAGCTTGGCTTCACGTTCGAAGCGCGCCCGCGTTTCCTCGCCTTCGAAGAACTCTTTCGGCAACACCTTGATCGCGACGTCTCTCGCGAGCTTCGAATCGCGGGCCCGGTAGACCTCCCCCATCCCTCCCGCGCCGATCTGCGCGACGATCTCGAAGCTCCCCAGACGGGTCCCGGTGGCAAGCGTCATTTCAGGTCGTCCTCCTGTCCGAGGAGCTCCAAGCGCTGGAGCGAGAGCGGCACATTTCCGTTCCGGTAGACGAAGTCGTGGAAGGCGCGGAGGCGGAAGGTGTCGCCCTGGGTGCGTTTCGCCTCGGCGAGGAGGCGCAGGACCTGGAGCTTGCCGATCTGGTAGGTGATCGCCTGGCCCGGCGACGAGGCGAAGGCTGCCGCCTCGGCGCGCGCGGTCTCCGCGTCCATCGGGACGCGCGTCCTCAGGTACTCCGCGGCCTCCGGGATCGTGAACGACCCGAGCGCGAGCTTCACGTCGACCTCGACCCGGAGCGCCCGCAGGCGCATGTAGTTCGCGACCATCTCACGCGCCTTCGGGGCGTCCGCGTAGAGGCCCATCGAGAGGAGCAGCTCCTCCGAATAGAACGCGAGCCCTTCGATCGGGCCCGAGTCGTAGAACGCGCGCCGGATCTCGTCCTCGTGCCGTGATGCGAGCGCAAGCTGGAACGCGTGGCCGGGAATGCCTTCGTGTGACATGTGCGGGCGGCGGTCCTTCGCCATGGATGCGGCGAAGTAACCGAGCTTCGGCGTCGGCTTCGGGATGTACCGGATCGACGGCTCCCCCGGCCGGGCCGTGTTCGGGAAGAGCGTCCACTCGCCGAATCCGTCGAGCGCCTCGAGATAGGCCGGCACGGCGACGTCCACGTAGTGCGGAAGATCCGGGGGCACCGTCAGAATCCCCTTCTCCTCGAGGAAGCGGCGGATCTCGGCCTCGTCGCGCGCCGTCATTGCGGCGTGGGCCACCTGGTCCGGCACCATCGGGAGCTCCGCGACGCCGGTGTTGCGCTGCCGCTCGAAGACCTCGAGCGCGACCGAACGGTCGTATTCCTGCCTCCCCATCACGAGAAGCTCTTCGGGCGAGTACGGGACGAGCGCCACGTTCCGAAGGAAGTAGAGATAGCCGTCGCGGCCGACCGGCTTGCGATCTGGGAGCGAGGGCAGGAGCGCCTCGAGCCAGACGCGGAAGGAGTCGAGGGCCGCGATCGCCTTGTCGCTCGCCGGGGCGACGCGTCCACGCGCCTCGGGCGCGAGGAGAGGCGACAGCGCCTTCATGGACGATCGCAGCCGGGGCCCGACGCCAACCAGGTCCTCGATCGCGAGCTTCGCGAACGGTGCCGCCGCTCCGTCGAGGGCTGCGCGAGCTTCGTCCAGCGTGCGCGGGATGGACTCGAGCCGCAGGGCGACGTCCAGGCTCCGGGCTTCGTCGAAAGGAAGCGGCGAGAGCATCGCGTCCACGAGGATCGGAAGCGTCTGGTCCACCCAGAACGTCGGGTCGCGCCGCCAGGAGCGTTTGACGTCCAGCTCCCAGTGCACGCGCGCGAGCGCCGAGCCGATCAGACGCCGGTCGACCTGCCAGAACACAGGCCTCGCCGGGTCGGCGAGCTTCTTCAGCCGCTCCTCGAAGAGCGCGAGCGTCCGGCGGCGCGTCTCGACGGACTCGAGCGACCAGTCGGGCCTCCAGCCGTGCGGCCGCCGGACGCGCTCGACGTCGTCGCGCGTCATCGGCTTCGTCACGGCCCGCCACGCCCAGAAGTCGCGGGAGAGGGACTGCAGGTCGTCGGCCACGGCGGGAGCCGCGAGCGATAGCAAAAGGGCGAACGCGGGCGATCTCATTTCGGCCTCACCAATGCCGTCCAGTTCTCGAGGAATGTCAGTGGCGTCGACGTCTTCTCGGTCACGACGGTGTTCACGATGAAGCTCTGCCCGTCGGGGAATACGTCGTACTGGGGGATGTTCGTCCGGCGGGTCGCGACCTGGAACAGCTCGCGCGGCGTCCCCTTCTCGAAAGCGGCCCCCGCCCGGACGGGGGCGGCGGTCAGCCGGAACCCTGTCGCGAGGTAGAAGAGCTCGCGGCCGTCCCGGCGCCACCGCGGCTGAGTGCCGCCGCCGGTCGAGATCTGCCACTTCCCACCGGGATCCGGATAGGTTCGAACGTAGATCTCCGAAATCCCCGTCTCCGAAGAGATGTAGGCGACGAACCGCCCGTCCGGAGAAAAGGCCGTATCGCGCTCGGAGGCTGGCGTCTGGAGCAGGGGATGCGCCTTGCCCTCAGTGGACAGCAGCCACATGTCGTCAGACGTCTCCCGCGACGAGTTGTTGAAGGCGATGAAACGCCCGTCCGGCGACCAGTCCGTCAGGAACTTCGACCCTGGAGGAAGTTCTCCGGAGTGGGGCTGCGGCCCGCCCGCCGCCGGAACTGCGGCGAGGAGGCGCTCCTCGTCGGCACCCCCGAGAGATTTCTCGTAAACGAACCACGACCCTTTGCGGTACGCGGCGAACGCGAGGCGCTTGCCGTCGGGCGAGAACAAGGGCGTGTAGTCCTCTCCCGGGTCGAACGTCCGGCGCACGGGAGGCTCGACGCCGGCGACGTCGAACGTCCAGACGTCACGGTTGCTGCTCACAGGGTCGATCCACTCGACGGCCACGAGCTTTCCATCCGACGAGAGACGGGGTGTCCAGTAGTTGCCTACGCCGCCCACGTTCCGGAGAGCCCTCCCGGCGCGATCGTGCACGGCGAGCTGCGAGAGACCGACGGTGCCGCCGGATGCGTATGCGAGGCGGCCGGAGGCGGAGGCCGTGAAGATACCCGTGCCGCCGTCGGCGAGGTACTGCACATGCGGCGCGACGACGAACGCGTCTCCCGTCAGTGCGAGGCGCTCCGCGTCGAACGGCTGGGCCATGAGGCCGCCGTTCCACGCGTAGAGGAGGTAGCCGGGCACGTAGATCGCGCGCGACGCCGCCTTGAGGAGAACCTTTCGGTCCTTCTCTCCCAGAGCCTGCACACAGACCTCGCTCTCGTTCCGGCGGGTCGCCGGGTCGACGCGCTGGACGGCGAAGAGAAAGTGCCTGCCGTCCGGCAGGAAGAACGGCCACTGGTGGGCGCTCTCGCCGCGCGACTCGTCGAGCGTCGTCACGGCCACTCGCTCGCGCGAGCCCGGCGAGTAGCGGAAGATCGAGTTGAGCAGGGCCGGCGAGTACAGGATCGTCGCGCCCGGCCCCCAGGTACCCCCGCGGCCCGGACCGCTCGGAGCGACGGACTCTATGGCGCCGCCGGAAGCCGGGACGATGGCCAGACCCGGCTGTCCTGTGAACGCAAGCATCTTCCCGTCGGGCGACCAGAAGACATTTCGCGCGGTTTCCGTACCCGGGAGGATCAGCGCCTCGCCGGTCGCGAGGGACCGGACGCAGAGCTGACTCTTCGACTTCCCGTCCACGACGACGAACGCGAGGCGGCCTCCGTCCGGCGAGAACACCGGCGGACCGCTGAGGGAATCGAAGCTCCAGCCGTCCGGCGGCAGCAGCGAGGCCGTGAGGCCCGGAGACGGCGGCGCCTGCGGGGCGCGAGCGCGCAGCGCGAGCACCCCCGCCGCGGCCGCGAATACGGCCGCGAGCGCCCAGGAGAGATAGAGGGACCTTCTGCTCCCTCGCTCCCGACTCGTACGTTCCCCGCTTGCTACAGCGGGGTTTGGCGCGGCGGTCTTTTCTTCGAAGGGTAATTGGCCGGATGCGCCCGCCGAGGCCGCGAGTTCTTCGAGCTCGAGTCTCGCATCCGCGATGTCGTGGAGGCGCTGCTTCGCCTCCCGCCTCAGACACCTTCTGAGCAAATCTCTTATCTTCGCCGGCGTCCGCTCCGGCAGCGCCGCCCAGTCGGGCTCCTTCATGAGGACCGCCGCGAGAACGTCCGTGACGGTCTCGCCCTCGAAGGCCCTCTTCCCCGTCAGCATCTCGAAGAGGAGCGCGCCGAAGGCCCAGACATCCGTCCGCTTGTCGACGGCCTTGCCGCGCGCCTGCTCCGGCGACATGTACGCCGCCGTCCCGAGGATCACGCCTGCCGCCGTCGCCCGGGCGGTCAGCGTCGGCGAGTGCGTGACGTCCGCCGAGGATCCGCCCGGCCCATCGCCTTCGAAAATCTTCGCGAGGCCGAAGTCGAGGAGCTTCACGCGCCCGTCGGGCGTGACCCTCACGTTCGCGGGCTTGAGGTCGCGGTGGACGATGCCCTTCTCGTGCGCGGCCTCGAGCGCCTCGGCGATCTGTCTTGCCAGGGAAAGAGATTCTTCGAGTGGAAGAGGGCCCGACGCGATCTTCTGGTCCAGGCCGTCGCCCTCGACGAGCTCCATCACGAGGAGGTGGCGGGTCGAAGAGGAGGAGGAGGGGACTTCTTCGAATGAGTAGATGGCCGCGATTCCGGGGTGATTGAGCGCTGCGAGGAGCCGCGCCTCCCTCTCGAATCTCTGCCTCCTTTCTTCACCTTCGAAGAAATCTTCCGGCAACACCTTCACGGCGACGTCGCGTCCGAGTCGGGGGTCTTTCGCCCGGTACACCTCTCCCATGCCCCCAGCACCGAGGGGCGCAAGAATCTCGTACGGCCCGAGGCGGGCTCCCACGGCGATCGTCACTTAAGTGGAAACGGATTCTAGGCTGAGAACGAGTCGCGTGCGCGCCCCGGGGGGCGGCCTACTTCAGGCTCTCCCGCAGTAACGCGAGCGTCGCGGCCCAGGCCTTCGCCGAGGCGCGGGCGTTCGCGCCCTCGTGGCCCGTCTGCTGGCGGAGGAATCCGTGGCCGGCGCCCTCGTAGACGTTCGCGGCGTAGCGCTTGCCGAGCTTCTTCATGGCCTCCTCGGCCCGTGGGATCGTCGCATTCACGCGCGCGTCGTCGCCGCCGTAGCACCCGGTCACGGCCGCTCCGATCTTCGCGTAGGACGCCTCGTCTTCCGGCGAGGACCCGTAGAAAACCACCGCGGCGTCGAGCTTCGGCTGGGCAACGGCGTAGGCGAAGCTCGTCGAGCCGCCCCAGCAGAAGCCGACGCTCCCGACTTTCCCATTCGCCGCAGGCAGCTTCAGAGCGTACGCGCGCACGGCGTCGAGACGCGCGGCCGCGTCGGCCGGCGTCAGGTTCCGGATGACCTTCGTTGCTTCGGCGCCGAGGGAGTCGGTCCCCCCCCCCGTTCGGCCCCATGCCCGAGAGCAGGTCCGGAGCGAGGGCGATGAAGCCGTCCTTCGCGATCTGGTCCGCGACGCCGCGCACCCAGTCCGTGAGACCGAAGATCTCGTGAATCACGATGACGATCCCGGTCTTCTCCTTCTTCTCGGGGTAGACGACCCACGTGAGGAGCTTGCCGCCGCCCGGAAGCGCGACGTCCACCCACTCGCCGTGGCGCGGCGACTTCGCGAGCGCGTCCTTGGCCTGTCCGTCGTCGGGTGGAACCTGCGCGAGCACCGGGGGCGCGACCAGGGCGAGAGCGAGGAGCACGGCCTTCATCGGATTCCCTCCACGAGGAAGAGGTCGGACAGGATGCGGTGGTAGCTGTAGGCGTAGGACGCGACGTCCGGGGTCAGGACGACAGACACGATCTCGACGACGCCGGCGGCGTCCGGCGGCATGAGCTCCTGCGAGGCGTGCTTCTCACCGGTCGCAAGATCCAGCCGGATCACGTGCGCGGGCAGCTCGCCGCGCCGGTAGGCGTAAAGGAACTTTCCGTCGGGAGAAAAGCGGATGGGACGGTCCTCCGCGGCGAGGCCCGGGATGTACTCGGGATCCCCGCCCTCGACCGGAAAGCCGTAGAAGAGGCCGTCGGGGCCCTGCGCCGCGACGACGCGCGTATCGGGCGAGACCGGGAAAAATCCCATCCCGATGCCCTCGCCGGTGATGGGGCGAGGGGGCTCGCCCTCGAGGCTCTGCACGAAGAGCCGAAGCCCTTCGCCGGGCGCGTTCGCCGCCGCGAGGATCCGCTTTCCGTCCGGAAGCCACCACGCGCGGTGAACCCGGAGGTCATCCTTCGGAAGATCCCGGGGCTCGCCGGCCTTCGTCGGGAGGAGAGTGATCCGGCGCCCCTCGGGCGCCATGCTCTGCGACGCGACCCAGCGGCCGTCGGGGGAGAAGTTTCCGGCCCAGCCCTCGCCGAGGTGCACGGCGGGAGAGCCGTCCGTGCGGCGGACGTAGACGGCATGGCGGGCGCCGCCGCCCTCTCCGCTCTCGTCGAAGAGGATCTGCTTCCCGTCCGGCGAGATGTCGCGGACGAGCGACCAGTCGAGGAGCGAGAGGTCGCGGTCGCGGTCCGAGCCCGGAGGCCGCCCGATGACGCCGACCTTCCCGTTGTCGCTCGTCATGAGGATCCGGCCGTCGGGAGCGGCGTCCTGGATGGTCAGCTCGCCCGGCGTCCGGACGAGGAGACGCTCTTTCCCCGCGAGCGTCACCGACCAGACCGACCGTGCGACGCCGACCCTGGTTCCCGTGAACCACACGTCCTGCCCGTCACCGGACCATGCGAGCCCGTAGGCCGAGATCCAGTCCTTCGAGAGGACCGTGGTCTTCCCCGCTCGGTCCACGACGGCCACGGACCCTTCGTCGTCGCCGAGCGCCGGGTGGTCGAGGAAGGCGACGAGGTCACCCTTCGGCGAGACGCGCGGATGGCTGATCCATCCGCCCGTCTCGTACAGGACTTTCCCGATCGGGTACTCGAGCCGGGTCTTGCCGGCCATGGAGCGCACGATGGCGAGGTGCGCCCCGTCCGGCCCCCAGTCGGCCCAGTGGACGTTTTCGAGGAGCTCGCGCGGCGCGCCCCCCGCGAGGGGGACCTGCGCGAGCGTGCCGCTCCAGATGAAGCGGCCCGCCCAGCGCCTCTCGAGGGAGATCGCGAGCTGGCCGGTGCGGGAGATCGCCAGGATCTCGGCGTCCGGAAGCATGAGCGGGCTGGACTCGGGGCTCTCCGGCCGCGTCGAGAAGAGCCGGCACGACTCGCCTTCCCACGCGGCCCCGTAGACGACGGTTCGGCCGTCGGGCGCAAACCGCGCCGACAGGATCGTGCCGCGCCGGAAGCTGAGGCGCTGGAAGGTCGGATCCGAGGGCGCCGGCTCGGAAGCGCCCGTGGCCGTCTCGCCCGAGAGCTCCGAGAGGTGGTCGCGCAGGCTCGCGAGGTCGCGGGCGAGATCGCGGGTGGATGCGTAGCGCTGTTCCGGATCCTTCGAGAGGCAGCGGTCGATGATCCAGCGAAGAGGCGCCGGGACCCGCGCGTTGAGCTTCGCGATGGGCTCGGGCTCTTCGCGCATCACGGCGACGATCGTCTCGGCGCTCGTGTCGCGCTGGAAGGCGCGGCGGCCGGTCGCGAGCTCGTAGAGAATCGTTCCGAGAGAGAACTGGTCGGAGCGGAAGTCGACAGGCCGGCCGCCCGCCTGCTCGGGCGACATGTAGCCGACGGTGCCCATGACCATTCCCGGCATCGTCCCCGCCGCGGTCGCGGCGGACGACAGCTCCTGTGCGCGCGTCTCCGTCATCTTCGCGAGGCCGAAGTCGAGGATCTTCACCCAGCCCTCGCGCGACACCATGACGTTCTCGGGCTTGAGGTCGCGGTGGACGATGCCGGACGCGTGGGCCTTCGCGAGGCCGTCCGCGATCTGTGTGCCGATCTCGAGGATCCGCTTCGTCCCGAGCGGTTCAGCAGGGAACGCGTGCCGGAGCGACTCGCCCTCGATGAGCTCCATGACGAGGAGGTGTCTTCCCCCGCTTTCTTCGAATGAGTAGATGGCGGCGATGCCAGGGTGATTCAGGCTCGCCAGAATCCTTGCCTCGCGCCCGAATCTCTCCCTCTTCTCTTCACCTTCAAAGAATTCTTCGGGCAGCACCTTGATCGCGACGTCTCTCGCGAGCCTCGTGTCTTTCGCCCGATAGACCTCTCCCATCCCTCCGGCGCCCAGCGGGCCGACGATCTCGTAGGCCCCGAGCACGGTTCCTTTCGCGAGGGTCAAGGCGTTCCTCCCGTGAGCCGTCTCATCGCGCGGCCCCGGCGGCCGCCAGCCAGTTCAGGACGGCCACGGCGGGCTGGTCCGTCCGATCGTCCACGTTGGCGAGCACGAGGAACCGGTTTCCGTCCGGAGCCGGTACGTACTGGGAGCGATTGTCCGAGAGTCCATTGGCCGACACGCGAACCGGAAAGAGCGCCTTCGGGATCCCGACCTGGGACTCGCTCCCGAACGAGACCTCGACGGCCATGAGCTTTCGGTCGGTCGACATGAAGAAGATCTCGCGGCCGTCCGCGCGCCAGAGCGCCTGGTCGCCCCCGTCCGTCGAGATCTGCCACTTCCCTCCCGAGGGCGGGAACCGCTGAACGTAAACCTCCGCACGACCCGTCTCGTCCGAGGAGTACGCGAGGAACTTACCGTCCGGAGACAGGGACGAGTGCGCGACGGACGCCTGCTGCGCCGACAGGAGGCGGACGGGCTTGCGGTCGCCGGCGAGCGGCATCCCCCAGATCTCGTAACGGCCGGACGGGCCCGGGACCTCGTAGACGACCGAGCCTCCGTCCGGCGTGATGAAATCGCCGTACGCGTCCGAGTCGGACCCGAGCACGCGCTCGTCTCCGCCCGAACCGTCGAGCGGCCGGCGGAAGAGGGTCATTCGCCCGTCCCGGTTCGTCGAGAAATAGAGCCACTTCCCGTCCGGAGACGCCATCCCCGTGTTGTTGGACTTCGGTCCGAACGTGAGGCGCGACCAGGTCCCGCGCGCGATGTCCACCTGCCAGAGGTCCGGAACGTCGGTACGCCGGTCGGTCACCGCAATCCCGAGGCGCTGCCCTCCGGGGAACCAGAAGGGCTCGGACCTGACGGCCGCCTCCCCGAGCGTCCCGAGGGACTTTCCCGCGCGGTCGACCCAGGTGAGCTTCTGGCGGGGATTCGCCCGGCGCCTCGTGACGAGGGTGCCATCGGCGGCCGTGAAGGCTGCAAGACCCGTCCAGCCGCTGTCGCCCTCGGCGACGATTCCGTCGACGACGAGCGCGGGCTCTCCGGACAGCTTGCGGCGGCCGGCGTCGAACGGCTGCGCGTAGAGCGAGCTCTCGCGCACGTAGAGGAGGCGCCCCGCGTCGTAATCGGGCTTCCCTCTCGTCGCGACGACGAACGCGTCTTTGGAACCGTCGAGCGAAGCGGCGCGCACGCCGGTGCGGGCCGGGTCGTCACTCAGGCAGAGGTACAGGAAGTGGCTTCCGTCCGGCAGGAGCTTCGGCCAGCGGTGCGTGAAGTCCTTCGCGCCGAACGTGGTCGCCGGCACCGGGACCCCGCCCATCGCGCTCACGCGGTGGAGACACATCCGGGTCCCGGGCGCAAAGACGAGGATGCCGCGCGGGGACGAGGCTCCGCCCCGCCCGTCCGTGGCCGGACAGATCGTCTGGGGCGCGCCGCCGGAAACGCTCACGCGTGCGAGGCGGTCGCCCGTGAAGAACGCAACGGAGGCTCCGTCGGGAGACCAGAAGGGAAACCGCGCGCCCTCGGTGCCGGGAAGAAGCTGGGCGCCCACCGTGTCGAACGAGCGGACATAGAGGCGCTCGACGTCCTTCTCGTCCGACGCGACG
>JBBQDQ010000103.1:0-11923 GCA_038319835.1 Thermoanaerobaculia bacterium
GGAGGCGCTCGCGGCACGCGAGGATCACGGCGGCGTCGCGCTCCATCCCGCGCTCACGCAGCTGGTTCGCGAACTCGACCTGGAGGATCCCGTTCTTCTTGACGACGCCGAAGAGGACGAGGATGCCGAGCGACGTGAAGATGTTCACGCTCTGCCCGAAGATCAGGATCGAGAGGAGCGCGAACGGAACCGTGAGCGGAAGCGCGAGGAGGATCGTGACGGGGTGCAGCCAGCTCTCGAACTGGGCCGCGAGGATGAGGTACATGAAGACGCCCGAGAGCGCGAACGCGAGGAGGAAGTTCTGGGCGCTGCGGCCCTGCTCCTTCGAGCGGCCCACGAAGCGGTACGTGTAGGAGGCGTCGAGGTTGAGCGCCTTCGTCTCCTTGACGAGGAGGTCGAGCGCGGCCTGGGACGAGTACCCGGGGTTCATGTTCGCGAAGATCGTGACCTGCCGGCGCCGGTTCAGCCGCCGGATATCGGACGGACCGACACCCCGGCGGAAGGACGTGACGTCCTCGAGCGGGACCGCTCCGAGGCGGTAGGAGGGCACGTTGAAGCGCTTGAGGCTCGCCTCGTCCGCGCGGTCCTCGTGCCGCGCCCGGAGGTACACGTCGTACTGCTCGCCCCCGTCGTCGAAGGCGGAGACCTTCTCGCCCCCGACGAGGATCCGGAGCGTGTCGGCCACGTCTGCGACGGAGACGCCGAGGTCGGACGCCTTCGAGCGCGCGACCATGACCCCGAGCTCGGGCTTCCCGAAGATGAGGGTCGAGTCGACGTCGACGATCCCGGGCACGGTCCGGAGCTTCGTCATGAGCGTGTCGGAGACGCTCCGGAGCCTCTCGAGGTCGGGCCCGTTGACGACGTACATGATCTCGGCGTTCTTCTGGCCGCTCGAGAACGCGTTCACGTACGAGACGTCCGTTCGGAGCTTCGCGTCCGCGTAGCGGGGGAGGATCTCCTTGCGGACACGGTCCATGACGCCGGTCTGGGCGAGCTTGCGCTTCCGCGCGTCGACGAGCTTCACGTAGATGCTCGCGACGTTCGGGGTCTTCGCGTCGTCGGCGCCGACGGTCAGGAGCGCGTACTCGACGCCCGGGAGCGTCCGGACGTCCTTGCTGATGCGGTTCCCGATGAGGGCGGTCGCCTCGAGCGACGTGCCTTCCGGCGCGCGGAAGTTCACTTCGAACTGCGACTCGTCGTCGTAGGGGAGGAAGTTCTTCGGGACGACCTTGAAGAGGAACGGGACCGTCGCGAGGGCGAGGACGCAGGCGAGGACGACGGCCCACCGGTGGTGGATCGACCAGTCGAGCATCGCCGCGTACGTCCGGTCGATCACGGCGTAGAAGCCGCGGGACTTCGAGGACGAGCCGTGGCCCGCCTTCGCCTTCTTCTCGTCGCGCTTGAGGAAACGCGCCGAGAGCATCGGCGTGAGCGAGAAGGAGACGAGGAGGGAGACGAGGATCGCGAACGCCATCGTGAGGCCGAAGGAGTTCATGAACCGGCCGACGATGCCGCCCATGAACGCGACGGGGAGGAAGACGGCGACGAGCGAGAGCGTCGTCGCGAGGACGGCGAGGCCGATCTCCTTCGTCGCGTCGATCGCCGCCTGGAACGGCATGACCTTCTTTTCCTCGATGAAGCGGAAGATGTTCTCGAGGACGACGATCGCGTCGTCGATGACGATCCCGACGGCGAGCGTGAGTGCGAGGAGCGTCAGGACGTTGAGGGTGAAGCCCATCGCGTACATGAGGCCGTACGTCGAGATGATCGACGCCGGGATCGCGATCGCCGCGATGAGGGTCGAGCGGATGTTCCCGAGGAAGAGGAGGACGACGAGGGCCGCGAGGAAGCCGCCGAGGAGGAGGTGCTCCTGGACCGTGTCGACGGCCGCCTTGATGAATTGCGACTGGTCGCGGACGATCTCCGTCGAGTATCCCGCGGGGAGCTGCGGGGCGATCTCGGCGAGGCGCTCCTTCAGCGCGTCGATGACGGCGATCGTGTTCGTGCCGGACTGCTTGCGGACCGACAGGACGACGGTGGGGACCCCGTCCTTGGAGGCCGCGCGCTCGGCGTCCTCTTCGCTGTCCTCGACGGAGGCGACGTCGCCGATCCGCACGGGGAGCCCGCTCCTCTGCGTGATGAAGATCTGCTCGAACTCCTTCGCGTTCGCGACGCGCCCGTAGACGCGGACGGTCGCCTCGTTCGACCCGGCCTTCAGCGTGCCGCCGGGAATCTTGACGTTCTGCGTCTGGAGGGCGCGCCGGACGTCGACGGCGGAGAGCCCGTAGGCCTTGAGGCGCTCCGTGTCGAGGCGGACGTTGATCCGGCGCGAACGGCCGCCGAGGATCGTGACCTGGCCGACGCCGTTCACGGACTCGATCTGACGGCGGAGGACCTTGTCGGCGAACTCGGTCGTCTCGCGCAGCGTGCGGCTGCCCGAAAGTGCGACCGAGAGGATCGGCGTCGCGTCGGGGTCGAGCTTCTCGACGATCGGCTGGTCGATGTCGCGCGGGAGCTCCGCGAGGACCCGGTTCACCTTGTCGCGGACTTCCTGGGCGCCGACGTCGGCGTTCTTCTCGAGGATGAACGTCACGAAGACCTGGGAGATGCCTTCCGAAGAGACGGACTGCAGGTCGTCGATGCCGGCGATCGTGTTGATGGACTCCTCGATCTTGTCCGTGACCTCGGTCTCGACTTCCTCGGGCGCCGCGCCGGGGAGGCGGGTGATGACCGCGACCGTCGGGAAGTCGACGCGGGGGTAGCGGTCGACGCCGAGCCGGGTGTACCCGACGCCGCCGACGACGACGAGGGCGATGATGAGGACCGACGCGAAGACGGGGCGGCGGACGCAGAGGCGCGCGAGTGCCTGCACGGGTTCTCCTTACCGGGCCGCGGGGG
The DNA here is from genome assembly GCA_038319835.1 of Thermoanaerobaculia bacterium. Taxonomy (GTDB): domain Bacteria; phylum Acidobacteriota; class Thermoanaerobaculia; order UBA5066; family UBA5066; genus Fen-183. The sequence continues at coordinate 2,899 of JBBQDQ010000103.1, forward strand.
CGCCGTCGCGGAGGACCTCGAGCCCGTCCGCGAGCCTGCGATCTGGGTTCACGACGACGCGCTCGCCGGCCGCGACGCCGGTGCGGATCTCGACGGACTCGCCGTAGCGGTCGCCGAGGGCGACGATCCGCTCGGTGACGCGGTCCTTGCCGAGGACGAAGACGTGCGACACCCCCGAGTCCGTCACGACGGAGGCGGCCGGGACGAGGAGCGTCATGTCCTTTTTCGGGAGCTCGACGCGCGCCGTCACGAAGAGTCCGGGCTTGAGGATGTGCTCGGGATTCGGGACGACCGCCTCGACGACGAGCGTCCGCGCCTCGCTGCGGAGTGACGGCCCGATGTAGCGGACGATCGCGTCGAACCCGCGGTCCGGGAAGGACTGGACGTTCAGGCGGGCCTTCTGTCCGACCTTGATCGCGGGCACGGCGATCTCGGGGATTGCGAGCTCGGCGCGCAGCGGGTCGATCTTCACGAGGCCGCAGATCGCCTGCCCGCGGCGCACGAACGCGCCCGCTGAGATCTTCTTCTCCGTCACGACGCCGGAGAACGGCGCGCGGATGGTGCAGTCCGAGAAGCCCTTCTCGGCCAGAGCGAGGGACGCCTTCGCGAGGTCGAGGTCCGTGCCTTTGCGCTGGTCCTCGGCCTTCGCGACGACCTGCTTGCGGCGCAGCTCGGCGTAGCGCTCGACCTCCGAGGAGGTCCACGCGAGGTTCGCGCGGGCCTGGTCGAGCGCGGCCTTCGCCTCCCGCTCGTCGAGCGTCGCGAGGGCGGCGCCCTTTTCGACGTACGACCCGCGCTCGACGCGCACGGTCGCGACCTGGCCGTCCCGCTCGGCTGCGACGTCCGCGGACTCGTCGGCCGCCAGCGCGCCCGTCACTTCGAGGATGCGCGGCAGGACCCGGTTCTCGACCGGCGCCGTGACGGCCGGGATCGCCGGCGGCGAGGCGGACGCGGCGGCCTTTGCGGCGTCGCGTTTCGCGCACCCGACGAGGAGCGCCGGGGCCGCGAAGAGGAAGAGCAGTAAGGTGCGGGTCTTCATGGCGTTTCAGCGTCCTTCCACGGCCTTGAGGGCCGGGGCGTCGCCCGCGATCTCGATCCGTCGCTCCTCGAGGAGAGTGCCGGCGGCGCGGGCGTAGTCGGTCAGGGCCTTGCGGTAGTCGGTGAGGGCCGCGATCTCGGTGAGCACGGCCGCGGCGAGGTCGTTCTGCCTCGTGAGGACGAAGAAGTTCGTCGAGAGCCCGACTCCGTAGCGCTCCTTCTCCGCGGAGAGCTGCGTCTCGGCGGCGGCGCGTCCGGCCTTCGCAGCGTCGATGCGCTGGGCGGCCGTGTCGAGCGTGAGGACGGCGTTGCGGACCTCGACGGCGACGCGCTGTTTCTGCTGCGCGAGGACGATCTCGGCCTGGCTCTTCTGCGCCTTCGCGATCGCGACGTCGCCCTTCGCGGAGCGGTTGAAGACGGGCACGGTGAGCGCGAGGCCGATGGAGGCGTCGGGGAAGCGTCCTTCCGTGATCGTTCCGACCGAGCGGCCGAATGCGCCGTCGAGCGCGTCCGGAACGACGACGGGCCCGCCGAGGAAGCCCGTCGCCGGCGCGTTCGGGTTGAGGGCGCCGGCGAGGCCGCGCCGCGCGTACCCGGCGACGAGGTCGAGCTGCGGCTTGAGGCGGTCCTTCGTGAAGTCGACGTCGACGCCGCGCTGCGCGACGCGCGCCTCGGCCTCGGCGATCTCGGGCCGCTTCGCCTCGGCGACCCTGAGGGCCGCGGCGAGGTCGAGGCGGACGATCGGCGTCTCCGGCTTGTCCATTGGGTCGAGCGTCTGGTTCCAGAGCGGGTCCGCGTCGTCGTTGAGGATCTGGAGCTTGAGGAGCAGCTCGGCGCGGCGCGCGCTCTCCTGCGACGCGTAGAGGTCGCCCCGCCGGCGCTCGTACTCGGCGACGGGCTGCGCGAGGTCGGATTCGGGGAGGGCCCCGACGTCGATCCGGGACTTCGTGTCCTCGCGCTGTTCGGCGGCGAGCCGCACGCTGGCCTCGCGGACTTGGACGTCGCGGCGCGCGGCGACGAGGTTCCAGTAGGCGCGCTCCACGTTCGCGATCGAATCGGCGACCGTGCTCCGCAGGGAAGCGGCGCTGCGCTTCCGATCGAGCGAGGCGATGCGGATCGCGCGCCGCGCGGGATCGATCGAGAGGTTCTGCAGGAGCGGCTGGCGGACGTCGATTCCGAGCGACGTCGAGTAGCCGGGCGAGAGGAGCACGAGGAAGTTGTTCGTGAGGTCGCGGGCGCCGTACGCTGAGAGGTTCACCGTGCCGCCCGTCGGGAGGAGGGCGCCGAGCGAAGCCGAGCCCGCGACGCCTTCCTGGGACGGCGAGATCTCGCCTGCGGGCGCGCCCGAGAGCAGCGAGTTCGCGGGATCCGTGTGGTTGCGGTAGCGCGCGTCGAGACGGAACGTCGGATCGTAGGATCCGTCGGCCTTCAGGAGCGACGCGTCCGCGATGCGGAACGACTCGCGCCCGAGGGCGATGTCGTTGTTGCGCGCAAGAGCGCGCGCCGTCGCATCGACCAGCGTGAGCGGCACGGCCGGCGCTTCGGGCGGAGGCGCGGGGGCGGTCTGGGCCGCGAGCGTTCCGGCGGCGAGGAGGGCGGCGGCGAGGGCCGAACGGATCACGAGGGTCTCCTTTCTCCGGCAGTCGGAGCGGGAACGGGCGGGTCGGGGTGGAGGCTCGCCTTCTGCAGGCGAGGGTCGATCGACTCGCAGAGGCGCGTGAAGAGGTCCGTCTTCGTGGCCGCGAGCGCCTCGCACTCGGCGCGCGTCAACTCGAACCCGCGCTCGGCCAGTGCCGTGAGGGTCCCGCGTGGGTCCGCCTCGAAGCGCCGGCGAAGCTCTTCGTCCGTCGCGAGCTTCCCGAAGATCATCTCGACGCACTTTTGCGACATGGCGGTAAAGTCTCCCACTTGTGTCGCTTTTCACACGCCATGCCACTCTTGTGGAGTTTCGTCCGAAGAGCACCTAAAGATTTCTTAGAAGGTAATTTAGCTGGGACACTCGCCCGAGCGCTACAAAGAACGCCCGACCGGCCTCCTGGCGATAAATCGACAGTTTGAACCCGGGAGACCGCTCGAGCCGGGGCCCCGCCCTCTTACCTTCTAAGAAGTCTTCGTCTTCCTCCGAACACTCAGTCTTCGACCGCCCGCGACCCTGTCCATCTCCGCGGCGAGGCGGAAGTCGAGGTCGGTGACGCCGCCCGCGTCGTGCGTCTGGAGGGAGACGACGACGCGGTTCCAGACGTTGGTCCAGTCGGGATGGTGGTCGATCTTTTCCGCGAACAGGGCCGCGCGCGCCATGAAGCCGAACGCTTCTGAGAACCCCTTGAAGAGGAACTCGCGATGGAGGCGGCCGCCTCGAAAGGCCCAGGCGGGGTGCGTCTTCAGACGGGTTTTCACGTCTTTCCCGGGGAGGAGCTTGGGTCTTGCCATCCCGGGATTCTGCGCCCCGGGGACGGCGCGCCGGGGCCTTTATGATCGGGGGTTCGGAGGCCTCCTCATGAGACTGTTGAAAGCCCTCGCCCTGACCGCTCTGCTCGCCGCCGGTGCCGCCCTCGTCTGGCTCGCCGGCAGCGCCGCCTGGGCGGCCTACCGCGAGTCGCAGGCTCTCGGCGCGTGGAGCGCTCTCGGGCTTCCGCTCGACGACAAGGCTCCGTCCGCCGCGAAGGAAACGAATGCCGCGGCGCTCGCTCTCGAGAAGGCCGCCGAGCCGCTCGGGATCCATCTGAAGCCCCTTGGGGGAGCGGCGGAGGTCGAGCCGGAGCCGCCGGGGATGGACCGGGAGTCGAAGACGGAATGGGGCCGCGTGCGCGCGGCTCTCACGAAGTGGATGACGAGCGAAACCGAGCGGCCCGAGGCGAACGTCGAGGCGCCTCCGCCAGACGTCGCCGCGTGGCTCGCCGGCCACGCGGCCAAGCTCGACGCGATCGAGAGCACGCTCGTCGCCGGGCCCGCGCCGGAGTGGGCGGAGGCCCGCGGTCTCCTCTTCGCGGCGCCGGTCCCGAGTATGTCCGGGCACCTTCAGCTTCACGCGGTTCTTCTCGGACGGGCCCTCGCGCGCGCCGCCGCCGGCGACACGGCGGGCGCCGAGCGGAGCGTCCTGGCCTCTTGGAACTTCGCGGCGCCCCAGCGCCTGCGCGTCGATCTGCCCAGCCGCTCCATCGCCGCGCTCGCGACGCACCTCGAGCTCGGCGTCCTGCGCAAGCTGGCGGTGAACGCGGAGCCCTGGAGGGCCCGGATCGCGGCGTGGAACCCGCGGGACTCCGTGAAGCGCTCGTGGGCGAACGAGGCCTGGACGTCGTGGACGGCCGGGCGCCGCCAGGTGGCGGGCGCGCCGCAGGGATTTCCCGCGCGGTTCACCGCGGGTCCCGCGCGGCGCCTCGAAGCTGCCGCGTTTCTCGACGGCTGGCGCGCGATGACGGAGGCCGGCGTCCGGAGCCCGGTGTCGGACGGGGACGGCAAGGATCTCGCCGAGTCCTTCCGGTCGGGCATGGGCAAATGGAAGGACGCCGCGCCGTCGATCCCGAATCTCGCGGGTGCGTGGAAGCGCGCGGACCGCCTCCTGATCGAGGCCGAGCTCACGAACAAGGTCTTCGACGTCCGCGCGGCGCGCGGCGCCTCGGGAGCGTGGGCGGCGTCGATCCCCGGTGTCGAGGCTTCGAAGGCGAAGGACGTGGCGTGGGTTTACACCGTGACGCCGGAGGGCCGCGCGTCGATCGTCACGAAACGCCCGCTGACGTGGCCCGACCAGGCGGCCTCGCCGATGGGCTGGGTCTCCGAGCCGCCCGCCGCGAGGAAGGCGCCGGCGCCGAAGCGCCGATAATCGCCGCGATGCGGATCGCCGTCGCGATGTCGGGAGGGGTCGACTCCTCGGTCGCCGCGCTTCTCCTGAAGCGCGAAGGGGCGGACCTCGTCGGCCTCTCGATGCACCTCTGGGACCACGACCGCGACGGCACGGGCGCCGCCGCGGGCCGGTGCTGCACGCTCGACGACCTCTCGGTGGCGCGCCGCGCCGCCGAGACGATCGGGATTCCGCACTACGTCCTCGACCTCACGGAGCGTTTCGAGGAGGCCGTCGTCCGGCCCTTCATGGCGAGCTACCTCGAGGGAAAGACGCCCATCCCGTGCACGGTCTGCAACACCGAGGTGAAGTTCAAGACGCTCCTCGCGCGCGCCGAGGCGCTCGGTTGCGACGCCGTGGCGACCGGTCACTACGCGCGCGTCGAGACCGACGCGGCGACGGGCGAGCCGCGCCTCCTCCGCGCGAGGGACCGCAGCCGCGACCAGTCGTACTTCCTCTACGACCTCACGCCCGAGCAGCTGTCCCGCGTCCGCTTCCCGCTCGGGGACCTCGAGAAGACGGCCGTGCGCGAGATCGCCCGCGAGGCGGGCCTCCCGAACTGGGACAAGCCTGATTCCCAGGAGATCTGCTTCGTCCCGAACGGCGTCACGCCCGCCGAGTTCATCCGCCGCGAGGCGCCGCGGCTCGGCCTCGATCTGCCGGCGATCGCGGGTGCGAGGGAGGGGGAGATTTTCCTGGAAGGGGGAGAGAGGGTCGGGGCGCACCGAGGGACGATGGCCTACACCGTGGGACAGCGGCGCGGAGTCGGCGTCACGTCCGCTGAGCCTCTGTTCGTCCTCGCGACGTATCCCGAAGAGTCCCGCGTCGTCGTCGGACCGGCCCCCTCCCTTCTTTCACAGAGGATCTTCCTCGAGGGGATCAGTCTGCATGTTGCGGGCCGCACGGGGATGACCGTCGACCTGCTCGCCCGTATCCGGTCGCGCCATCCCGAGCAGCCCGCCCGGCTCACGCTCGAGGACGGCGGGCGCGGCTTCCTCGAGTTCGAGGAGCCGGTTCGGGCTGCCGCGCCCGGACAGTCCGCCGTTTTCTACGACCGCGCACGTCCGGACCTCGTCCTGGGCGGTGGGATCATCGCCAGGCCCGTCGCCAAGGCCTGACCCCTTTTCAGGTGTTTTTTCGCCCGGCCCTTGACTTGCGCGTAACTTACGCCTACATTGCGTCCAGGTGAGGTGAGGCATGGTCGCGATCAGGCGGACGGTCGAAGTCGAGGATCAGGTCCGGGCGGAGGGCAAGCGGCAGAAGCAGGCGCTCGACCCGATCAACCTCAGGGATCTCATCGTCCCCGGGCTCGGGAACCGCCGCATCTTCCGGATCCTCCTCACGAACGCGTGCCGATACTCATGCGACTACTGCCCGATGCGCGCCGAGCGCGATCTGCCGCGCCATGCGCTCGAGCCGGCGAAGCTCGCGCGTCTCTTCATGACGGCGTTCCGGCGCGGCTGGTGCGACGGGCTTTTCATCACGAGCGGGATCCCGAAGGACGCCGTCTGGGCGATGGACCGGCTGCTCGAGCTCGTCGAGCTCCTGCGCGTCACGCACGGCTACCGCGGTTACCTGCACGTCAAGGCGCTTGCGGGAGCGCAGCCGGGCCAGGTCGAGAAGCTCGTGCGCCTCGTCGACCGCGTGTCGTACAACCTCGAGGCGCCGTGCCAGCGGGCGCTCGACGAGCACGCGCCCGGCAAGGATCTCGAGAAAGGGCTCGAGGTCCTCACGATCGCGCGCGACGCGGCGGCGGCCGTCCGCGAGGCGCGCCGCGACTCGGCGCGCAAAGCCCCGTCCGCCCTGCCCCCTCTGCGCGCTCCGGGCGGGATGGGCGCGGGTGCGACGACGCAGTTCGTCGTGGGGCTCGGCAAGGAGACGGACCGCGAGCTCCTGAGCTTCGCCGAGGGTCTCGAGAAGAAGAAGCTCATCCACCACGCGCAGTTCGCGGCGTTCCGGCCCATCAAGGGCACGCCGCTCGAGGGGCGCGCCGAGGCGCCTGCGCTGCGCGAGCGCCGGCTCTACGAAGCCGACCACCTGCTGAGGCAGTACGGGTTTCGCGCGGACGAGCTGCCGTACGGCGACGACGGTCACCTCCCGCTCGACCAGGATCCGAAGCTCGCGTGGGCCCTGCGCCATCCCGAGCGGTTCCCGGTCGAGCTCACGACGGCGTCGAGGGAGGACCTCCAGCGCGTCCCGGGCTTCGGGCCGCGCGCTGTAGAGCGGATCCTCCTCGTGCGCGGCCGGGACGCGCTGCGCGATCTCGGCGATCTGAGGCGCCTCGGGGTGCGTGTCGGACGCACGGCCGGCTACGTGACGCTCAAGGGCAAGTTGCTCGGAACCCGAGTAACCCAGGGCGCGCTCTTCTCAGGGACAAACCAATCCCCTTCAAGAACTTACGATTTCAGTCCCGGCACGTTCCGCTGACCTTTCGGGGGCCGAGACTCAGTCCGGGCGCCAGCCGGTGGCCTCGGAAGTGGTCACCCCGTGTGTTAGAATCAGAGTTTGAATATGGCCAAGTCTGCCGCAGCTGTCGCCTCAATTCTCAAGGACGTCAGGGCCCTCCTGGATGCCCGTGCGGACGAGAAAGAGGCCGCGAAAGAAGGCAAGGATGGTAAGGCCAAGGGCGGAGTCGTCCAGCCGCGCAGCCCGCTGAAGGCGCTCGGTGTGAAGACGTCGTTCGTGCGCTCGATCGCGCGCGAGATCCAGACGAAGAACAAGCCGGCCATGGATTACGGCGCCGCGCTCGCGCTCATGGACGTCGCGGTCAGCCGGAAAGTTCGTGAGGAGATCCTCGTCGCGCTCGACGTTCTCGAGCGGTACCGCAAGGACTACGCTCCGGGTCTCTTCTCCCACGTCGAGAAATGGAGCTCCATCGCCGACGACCTCGAGGTGGCCGAGGCGCTCGGCACCCGCGTCGCTGCGCCCGCGATCGGCCTCGAGCCCGCCAGGCTCAACGTCCTCCGGAAGTGGGCGCGCCTACGCAGCGTCGGCAAGCGCCGCCTCGCCGTGCTCGCCGCCGTCGGCCTCGTGAGCGACGGGCGCCGCGAGGCCGCGGCCGTTCTCGAGCTCGCGGAGCTTCTGCTGCACGAGGACCACCCGGCGATGGTTTCCGCGGTCGCAAGCCTGCTTCGCGAGACGACGAGGGTCGACGCGAAGGCCGTCCAGGACTTCCTGTTCCGCCGTTCGGTCGACGGCAACCCGGACATCCTCCGCGCCGGCTCCGAGAACCTCGACGCCGCCCGCCGCGCCGCGCTCATCGCGAAGCTCGAAGCCCAGGCCGCTGTCGTAGCAACCAGCTAGAGTTTTCGGGAGACCCGTCAGGCGGGTTTCCCGCGCTCACGCCGAACGGGCCTAGCGTGAAAGGAGAAGGCGCTCGGCGCTCTCCAGTTCCTGACCGGTGAGCGGTTTCGCGAAGGGGAGGCCACGCCAGCGCGCGACGCGCTGGGGCTTCGGGAGCCGGCCGATGAGCCGGATCTCGGATTCGAGCCGTTCGTGGGTGCGGGCGTCCACTTCGTCGAGGCGGCTCGCGAGCCGCCTCAGCCCGACCTGCTGCTCGTCGGTGAAATCCTTCACGAGAGTCCAGCGGTCCTCGAGGAGGGCGCGCTCGTCCTCGGGCCGGTTCCGGAACGCGGCTTCGAGAGACACGAGCCGCGCGCGCTCCCTCGCGCTCGCGCGCTGCCAGTCGAGGAAGCGGCCCGTGAGGGCGTCCGGCGAATCGGGGGGGCGTGAAGGAAAGCCGCCCTCCGGCACGGGCACGGGTGCGCGCGGGCCGACCGGCTCCGGGAAGAAAGCATCGAGGCGCGCGAGCGACTCGAACGCGTTCAGGAAGTCGAACCGGTGAAGGGCTGCGGCCTGCGACTTCTCTTCGTTCGTGAGGGGCGGCCGGTCGAGTCTGATCGGCGTCGAGCGCACGGCCACGATGTCCGGCGGACGCTCGGCGTGCGCGGGAGCGGCGGACGCGGGAGCTGCCGGCGTTGCCGCGGGCCGGGCGGAGCCGGGCTCGATCGGGGCGGGCGCGCGCCGGAGCGCGCGGACGCCGAAGAACGCGGCGAAGAGGACCGCGGCCGCGGCGGCGAGGAACGCGGCGGGCTGCACCCACGGACTCTTCGCCGGATTGGAAAGCCTCTGGAGGAGGCGGGCGTCGAT
>JBBQDQ010000104.1:0-11757 GCA_038319835.1 Thermoanaerobaculia bacterium
ACTGATTGGGATGTATATGGCATGGATATGAACGCTGACCCCACGTCAATCGATCCCGCATTAGGCTTTCCCCCATTCGTCACTTCACGGGGCTGCACCGGCCCAATACTAGAATACTTGGGATCGCTGCTCGTCCATCACTGTCGTCCCTGGCCCTGGGCGCCCCCGACGCTTTTCCGGCCAGCATCGCCATCGTGGGTCGCGACGGCGTGATCCTTGCGGTGAGTCGCGCCTGGAAGGAGTTCAGCCGCGCCAACGACGTCGACGCCGACACGACCGGTACTGGCGTCGGCGGCTCGGCCGAGCTCGCGGCGGCCCTCGAGCGCCCCCCCCGGCGCGTGACGTCCGGCGGCCGCGGTCCGACGGACGACGACCGGACCAAGGATGCCGTCGCGAAGGTGCTCGGCCGTGCTCTCGTCCGCGACGAGGAGATCCTTCTGCGCCTGAAGGAGCGGTTCTTGAAGCGCGGATACGAGATGCCGGAAGTCAACGCGAAGCAGGCGGACGTCATCGAGGGTGCGACGGTTCTCGTGAACCGGCGCGGAAGCGCGCCGGGCTTCCTCGTCGAACAGGGCGGAAGGGCGGTCGTCCTTCTGCCGGGCGTCCCGCACGAGCTCAAGGCGATGTGGGACGACGCGGTCGCGCCGCTCCTCGCGCGGACGGCGTCGGCCGGCCTCCACCGGCGCATCCTGAAGGTGGCCGCGATGCCGGAGAGCGTCGTCGAGACCCTCATCAAGCCCGTCTACGCGGCATATCCCGAAGTCCCCATCACGATCCTTGCGGCCCCGGGCGAGGTGCAGCTGCAGTTCGCGGCGCGCGGCACGGCCGAAGAGGCCGGGGTCTTGCTCGACCGGATCGAGGCCGATTTCCACAAGGCGCTCTCGGGCGAGATCTTCGGCCGCGACGACGAGACCCTCGAGGGTGCGGTCGGCGATCTGCTGCGCCTGCGCCAGAAGACGCTCGCGCTCGCGGAGTCGTGCACGGGCGGCCTCCTCGCGGGGCGCCTCACGGACGTCGCGGGCTCGTCGGACTACTTCCTCGGCTCGGCCGTGACGTACGCGAACACGGCGAAGGCGGACCTCGTCGGCGTCTCTCCGGCCACGCTCGAGCGCTTCGGCGCCGTGTCCGAGGAGACGGCCCGCGAGATGGCCCTCGGCGCGCGCCGCCGGTTCGGCGCGTCGATCGGCCTCTCGATCACGGGCATCGCGGGCCCGGGAGGCGGCACGCCCGAGAAGCCGGTCGGGACCGTCCACATCGCCCTCGACGACGCGGACGGGACGCGCCGGCACCACAGGCTCCTCATGCCGGGGGACCGCGCGATGATCCGGCGCTGGACCACTTCGACGGCGCTCTCGACCCTGCGCCACCATCTCCTCGGGACGACCGGGTGGCGCGCGTGACGAAGGAGATCCTCGCGCTCGCCGCGGCGTACCTCCTCGGGTCGGTTCCGTTCGCGATCGTCCTCGTGCGGCTCTTCCGCGGCGTGGACGTGAGAACCCAGGGCTCGGGCAACGCCGGCGCGACGAACGTGCTGCGCACGGCCGGGAAGGGCCTCGCGGCCGGCACGATGCTCCTCGACGTCGGAAAGGGCGCCCTCGCGGTCTTCCTGATGCGGGCGATCACGTACGACGCCCGCTGGCTGGGCGCCGCGGCCGTTGCGGCCGTGCTCGGCCACGTCTTTCCGGCGTGGTTCGGCTTCCGCGGGGGCAAGGGCGTGGCCACGGCCATCGGGAGCTTTGCGGTCCTGTCGCTCGGCGGGGTCCTCGCGGTCGTCGGCGCCTTCGTCGCGGTCGTCGCCGTGACGCGGCTCGTCTCACTCGGCTCGATCACAGCGGCCTGTCTCCTGCCGTTCGTCCTCAAGACTTTCTTCCACGCGCAGGATCCGACCGCTCTCGCCGCCCTGGCGACGACGGTCATTCTCGTCGTCTCCCACCGCACGAACGTCAAACGGCTCCTGGACGGCACGGAACGCCGGCTGGGAGGGAGGGACTCTTGACGCAGCTCGCCATCGTGGGCACCGGAGCGTGGGGCACCGCCCTTGCCGTGCACGCGGCCAACGCCGGACACGACGTCCGGCTGCTCGGACGGCGTCCCGACGTCGTCGAACGCCTGCGCGCCACGCGGCAGCATCCCGCGCTCAAGGGCGCGCCGCCGATTCCGGACCGGGTGGTCTTCACCACCGAGCCGGCCGAAGCCTTCTCCCAGGCCGCGGCCGTCCTTTGGTCCGTTTCGGTCCAGGCCACGGCCGCCGAGCTCGGGCGCCTGAAGGACGTTCTCCCCGCCTCTCCGCTCGTCGCGACGTCGAAGGGGATCGAGATCGGCACCCGCCGGCGGACGACCGAGATCATGACGTTCGTGACCGGCCGGACGAGCGGATTGGCCGCCCTGTCGGGCCCGACGTTCGCGGCCGAGGTCGCGCGCGCGCTGCCCGCCGCCGCGGTCGTCGCGTCGCGCGAGCCGGAGGTCGCCCGCTTCCTGCAGGGCCTCCTCTCGTCGCCGACCCTCCGCCTCTACCGGTCGAGCGACGTCCTCGGAGTGGAGATTGCGGGCGCGGCCAAGAACGTCATCGCGATCGCGGCCGGACTCGTGGACGGCCTGAAGCTCGGGCACAACACGCGGGCCGCGATGCTCACGCGCGCGCTCGCGGAGATCCGCCGGCTCGGCACCCAGCTCGGAGGCGAGAGCGAGACGTTTTCGGGCCTCGCCGGAGTCGGGGACCTCATCCTGACCGCCACGGGCGATCTCTCGCGCAACCGGCGCGTCGGCCTCGCGCTCGCGACGGGTCAGTCGCTTCCGGAGGCGATCGCGGCGCTGGGCGGCGAGGTCGCCGAAGGCGTCGCGACGGCCCCGGCCCTTCTCGAGCTGGCCGCGGCCGCGGGCGTCGAGATGCCGATCTCCGAGATGGTGCGCGGCATCCTCGCGGGGGAGACGTCGCCGGCCGATGCCGTGCGGCGGCTCATGACGCGTTCCCTGAAGGAGGAGAAGGTCTGAGCGAGGTCAGGCTCCCGCCCGAGCGGCCGCCCGCGCCCGGCACGCAGATCGTCGTGCCCGAAGGGCTGGCGCTCTTCTACACGCGCGTGCACACGCCGGCCGACGAACCGCCTCCTGAGCCGGGCGTCGTGGACGTCGCGGTTCTCGACATGCACCACGGGTACGCGAACCTCGGGCACGCCTCGATCGTCGAGAGCCTCCTGAACTACGCGCACGACGAGCGGGCGAGGCGGAACGGGAGCGCGCCCGCCGTGCGCGTCCTCAGCTACGACGTGCGCGCGGGCCACGCGATCCCGAGCTCGGTCGCGCGCTTCCCGCTCGTCGTCGGGACGGGCGGGCCCGGAGCCCTCGACCCCCGCGAGAACGACGGCGTCTCGCCGGGCTCGCAAGGTGTCCACGAGGACCCGGCCTGGGAGGCGCCGCTCTTCCGGTTCTTCGACGCGGTGATCCGCACGGAGGGCACGGCCCTCCTCGGGATCTGCCATTCCTTCGGGATCCTGTCGCGCTGGTCGGGCGCCGCGCGCTCCGAGCTGCGGACGGAGCTCAAGGGCGGCAAGAGCGCGGGCATCGTCACGAACGTCCTGACGGACGAGGCGTGGGCGCATCCGTTCTTCGGCGACTACTTCGCCGAGAACGGCGGGCCGCAGGTGAAGGTCCTCGATAGCCGCCTCTACGACCTCCTCCCGACGGGGAACGGGGCAGCCCGTCCGCTCGCCTTCGAGTGCGAGCCGGGGTGCACGCAGCCGGGGGAGGCCGTCACGATGCTGGAGTTCGCGCACGCCCCGGGCAGCGCGCTCCCGCGCGTCTGGGGCGTGAACCACCACCCGGAGATCGGCGACGTCGGACTCCAGCGGGAGCGCCTGCAGCGCCTCTATGAGAACGGCGGGCTCACGGAGGCCTGGTTCAAGGAGCGCCTCAGCGCGCTCGACGCGTGGAACGCGTCCGCGGCGGCGGAGCACGGGCTCCAGAAGACGACGTCGTGGACGTTCGAGCGCCCGCTCCGCCTGCACCTCGCGCGCATCTTCGACGAACGAAGCTAGAGCTTCCCGTGCAGGTCGCAGTGGCCGGCGTGCGGGTGGTGGAGCGACCCGTTCACGTCGTAGTCCACGTGGTCGCCGTGCGGGACCTCCGGGTCGCCCGCCCCCGCGTGGGACCCGGCGCACGCGCACTCGACGGGCGCGCAGGCGTCCGGGCGGCGCCGGTCGACGTCGAGCCTGTGCTCGTCCGCGTGGCCCTCGTGCGGGGCGTGCAGGTGGCCGTCGTGCAGGTAGTCCGCGTGGTCGCGGTGCTTCACGGCCTTGTGGCCGCAGCCCTCGCCGTGGCGGTGCGCGTGGTCGCCGTGCTCCTTGCAGCTCACGCCCGCATCGTCTCGCGCCGGGGAGGCGCGGTCAACCGTGGGATAATTCACTAGATGCAACCGCGTTGCATGACTGTCCTCGCGCCGGCCGTGGTGTTCTGTTTCGCGGCGAGCGCGGACGTGGGCGAGGTCCGCCCCCTCGCGGCAGCCACGATCGCGCCGCTCGCGAGCCTCGCCGCCCAGGTCGCGGGCTCCGGCTGGGACGTCGTGACCGTCGTTCCGCCGGGAGTCTCCCCGCACGTCTTCGAGCCGGGTCCGCGCGACGTCCGCCGTCTCGCGAAGGCTCGCATCGTCGTGACCGTCGGCGCCGGGTACGACGCGTGGGCGGCCGGGCTCGTCGCGGCCTGCGCGGCCCGCGCCGTCGTCCACGACGCCGGGGCGAGCGTCGGCGTCCGGGCGGGCGACGCCGCGCCGGGGGACCACGATCACGACGGGGAGATCGGGCGCGATCCGCACTGGTGGCTCTCGCCGCGCCGCGCGGCGAAAGCCCTCGGCCCGCTGGCCGAGGCGTTCGCCCGGCTGGATCCGGCCGGCGCGGACAGTTACCGCGCCCGTGCCGCGGTGGCGGCCCGCTCTCTCGCCGCTCTCGACGCGGAGATCGGCGCGGAGCTCGCGGCCGTGAAGGGCCGGTCCGTCGTCTCGACGCACAACTCGTGGGCGTACTTCCTCGCCGACTACGGCCTCGTGAACGGAGGCTCGATCGAGCCCGTGCCGGGTCGGGAGCCGTCGCCGCGCGAGATCCGCGCCCTGATCGACCTCGTGCGGGAGAGGCGCATCCCGGCGCTCTTCACGGAGCCCCAGTTCTCCCCGTCGGCCGCGCGGGTCGTGGCCTCCGACGCCGGCGTGAGGCTCGTCGTCGCGGACCCGCTCGGCGGGGTGCCGGGCCGCGAATCGTACGCGGAGCTCCTCCGCTTCGACGCGCGGGTGTTCCGGGAGGGGCTGCGGTGAACGTCGGAGTCCGCTTCGAGGGCGTCTCCGTGGCGCTCGACGGGAGGCCCGTCCTCCGCGACGCCTCCTTCGAGATCCGCGCGGGCGAGCGGACGGCCTTCGTCGGCCCGAACGGCGGCGGCAAGACGACACTCGTCAGGACCCTTCTGGGGATCCTGAAGCCCGCGACGGGGAGGATCGCCTTCCTCGGGGACGGCGGCCGCGAGGTCCCGCGTCCGAGGATGGGATTCCTTTCGCAGCGCTCGACCCTCGCGTTCGATGCGCCGCTGTCCGCCGAGGACCTCGTGGCCTTCTCGCTTTCTCCGGGCGCGGGCTTCCGGAAGCACGCGGAAGCGTCGCGCGAAGCCCGCGCGGCGCTTCTCCGCGTCGGCCTGACCGAGGACCGGCTCGGAGTTCCGGTCGGCCTCCTGTCGGGCGGGCAGCGCCAGCGCGTCCTCCTCGCGCGCGCGGTCGCCGGGGCGCCGCCCCTCCTCGTCCTCGACGAGGCGGACACGGCGCTCGACACCGCGGGGCTCGCGACGCTGCGGCGCCTCGTCACGGAGGAGGTCGCCGCGGGCCGCACGGTCGTGTACGTGACGCACGACAGCGACGCGATGGGCGGCGCCGACGCCGTCTTCCGCGTGGACGGGGTCGTGACCGAGGAGCCGGTGGACGCGTGATCGAGTTCCTGTCCTACCCGTTCTTCCAGCGGGCGCTCCTGGCCGGGGCCCTCGCGGCGCTCCTCTGCGGCGCGCTCTCGTTCTTCGTCGTCCTCCGGCGTCTCGCGTTCGTCGGGTCCGGCGTCGCGCATGCCGCGTTCGGAGGCGTCGCCGTCGCGACGCTCTTCGGTGTCCCGCCGCTCGCGGGCGGTCTCGTCGCGGCGCTCCTTGTCGCGGGGGCGGCGGCGCGCGCCGAGGGCTCGTCCGTGACCGAGGATTCCGCCGTCGGCGTCTTCACGGTCGCCGCCATGGCGCTCGGCGTCGTGGCGCTCGGGTTCGTGAAGACGAACGTCGACCTCTTCGGCCTCATGTTCGGCAACATCCTGACGGTCGCGCCCGCGGACCTCGCGGTCCTCGGCGTCGCGACCGCGGCCGTTCTCGCGGCCCTCGCCGCCTTCTTTCGTCCGCTCCTCCTGGCATCCGTGGACGAGGAAGGGGCCCGGGTCGCGGGCGTGAACACGACGGCGATGAGGCTCCTCGTGCTCGTCCTCGTCGGCGTGGCCGTCGTCGTCGCCCTCAAGGTCGTCGGGATCCTCCTCGTGTCGGCGCTCCTCGTCCTGCCGGGCGCCGCGGCGCGCACGCTCGCCGCGCGATGGCCCGCCCTCCTCGCGGGCTCGATCGCCGTCGCTCTCGTCTCCGTGGTCGGCGGCCTCCTGCTTTCGGTGGCCCTGGACATCGCGCCCGGCGCGTCGATCATCCTCGTCGGCGCGGCCCTGTTCGTCACGTCGCTCGCCGCGGGACGGGCCCGCCGCGGGTGACCGGCCGGTTTATGCTTCGGGCATGAGCAGCGCGCCGATGGAAAACAAACTCGTTCTCGTCCGCCACGGCGAGAGCACCTGGAACCTCGAGAACCGCTTCACGGGCTGGGTGGACGTCGGCCTCTCGCCGAAGGGCGTCGAGGAGGCCCACGCCGCCGGGAAGCTCCTGAAGGCCGAGGGTTTCGCGTTCGACCGCTGCTACTCGTCGCTCCTCAAGCGGGCCATCCTCACGCTCCAGATCGTTCTCGAGGAGCTCGATCAGCTCTGGCTCCCCGTCGAGCGGTCCTGGCGCCTCAACGAGCGGCACTACGGAGCGCTCCAGGGCCTCAACAAGAAGGAGACGGCTCAGAAATACGGGGAGGAGCAGCTCTTCAAGTGGCGCCGCGGCTACGCAATCACGCCTCCGCCGCTCGGCGCGGACGACCCCGGCCAGCCGCGCTTCGATCCGCGCTACGCGGGAATGCCGCCCGAGATCCTCCCGGCGACCGAGAGCCTCGCCCTCGTCGTGGACCGCTTCCTCCCGTACTGGTACGACGCAATCGTCCCGCGCCTCGCGAGCGGGGAGCAGGTCCTCGTCGCGGCGCACGGCAACAGTTTGCGCGCGCTCGTGAAGCACCTCGACGGGATCTCAGACGAGGACATCCCCGAGCTGAACATCCCGACCGGCATCCCGCTCGTCTACACGCTCGATACGTCGTTCCGGAAGGTCGCCAGCCGGTATCTCGGCGATCCCGAGGCCGCAAGAAAAGCCGCCGAGGCCGTCGCGAAACAGGCTAAGGCCTAGAAGCCGACCCCGAGGCGCATCTTCCAGACGAACCGGCTCCCGGCGTCCGTCAGTCCCCAGCCGGCTCCCGCGTTCAGGACGACGCGCTCTGAGAAGTGGATGTCGGCGCCCGGGAAGATCTGGTGAACCGGCGTTCCCCCGGAGAACGCGATCGATCCGTAGTACTCGACGGAGAGGTCGAGCTGCTTCGAGGCCTCGTACGCGACCCTGAGTCCGGGCTCGAAGTCCCACTCGCCTCTGCCCGGCCCGCTCAACGCGGTCCCGATTACGGGATTGAAGTCGACCTGCCAGCGGCCGAGCTTCTTCTCGAGGATCGGCCGGAGCTCGAGCGTCGCGCCGTTCTCCTCGAAGACCTTCGTGGGGAAGCCGAACTCGACGCTGAACGAGACGCCGATCGGCCAGTCCCACTCCTTCGGAGCGGACACGCGCGGGCGGAGCCGCATCCCGGCGTACTGAAACGACCCGCCCGTGTACGAGCCGAGAAGGAGGTAGCCGGCCATCTCGAACTCGTCCGTGATTCCGCGCGTGAGCTCGAAGGTCGTGTGGAACTGGCCTTCCGTCGGAGCCATCGGCCCGTCGTAAGAGGTCGTTCCCTTCGACACGTAGTTCACGTGGGTCTCGAGGCTCCACGTCCCCTTCGGGACCGTCTCGTATTCGTAGACCTGGATCTCGAATGGATCCTGGGCGCGGGCGGAGAGGGCGGACGCCACGAGTGCGACAACGCCGACGGTGAGACGCACGCGCATCGCGCACCAATTTACGCCAGACGGGCGTCCCTCGTGGGGCGTTTCGGGGGCATACTCGATATTCCGCGTCTGCCGGGCGGACGCCCGGAGGAGGTTCCCATGACCCGTTTCCGGCTCGGCACCACGTTCCTCTCCGGTGCGGCCGCACTCCTCTGCAGCGCTCTTCAGGCGGCGCCCGCACCGTCTCCCGCGTACGCCGTGACGGCGCACTACGCCGTCGGCGGCGAGGGCGGGTGGGACTACCTCACGGTCGACTCGGGGGCTCGAAGGATCTACGTCTCGCGGTCGTCGCACGTCGCTGTCGTCGACGCAGACTCCGGAAAAGTCGTCGGAGACATCCCCGGCACCGAAGGCGTGCACGGCATCGCGCTCGCTCCCGATCTCAAGAAGGGCTTCACGAGCAACGGCCGCGCGGGCACCGTGTCCGTGTTCGAGCTGCCGTCCCTCGCCGTCACGGGCACCTGGAAGACGACCGGCGAGAACCCCGACGCCATCCTGTACGAGCCCGTCTCGAAGCGGCTCCTCACCTTCAACGGCCGTGGGAAGAGCGTCACGGTCTTCGACGCCGCCTCCGGCACGGTCGCCGGGACGATTCCGGTGGGCGGAAAGCCCGAGTTCGCGGTGTCGGACCTGGCCGGCCGCGTTTACGTCAACGTCGAGGACACGGCCGAGATCCTCGCGATCGACCCGGTGGGCGCGGCGGTGAAGGCGCGCTGGTCCATCGCGCCCTGCCAGGAGCCGACCGGCCTCGCGATCGACGCGAAGGCGGGTGTGCTCTTCGCAGGCTGCGGCAACAAGATCCTCGCCGTCGTGAGGACGTCGGACGGCAAAGTCGTCGGCACGCCGGCCATCGGCGAGGGGTGCGACGGTGTGGCGTTCGACCCCGCCAGCGGGCTCGTCTTCGCCGCGAACGGCGAGGGGACGGTGACGGTCCTGAAGGAGACGGCGCCCGGCACGTGGGCGCCCGTCCAGACGGTGACGACCCAGAGGAGCGCCCGCACGATCGCGGTCGATCCGGCGAAGGGCCGGCTCTACCTTTCCGCCGCGAAGTTCGGGCCGCCGCCTGCTCCGACGGCCGAGACGCCGAGGCCGCGGCCGCAGGCCGTTCCGGGGTCGTTCGAGCTCCTCGTGGTGGGTCCGCGCTGATTCGACGCGCGCTCGGACTTGCGTTCCTCGCGGCGGCGACGGCTCTCGCACAGGGCGGACGGACGGAGATCACGCTCTCGGAAGCCCTCGCGCGCGCCGGGTCCGCACCCGACGTCGTGGTCGCGCGGGCCGAGCAGGCCGTCGCCGAACGCGCGATCGACGTCGTGCGCGCGCCGGGATCGCCGACGCTAGCCGTCGGCTCCCACACCGAGGTCGCGAAGCTCGCCGTCGCCCTCGCGGTGCCGCTACGTTGGGGCGGACAGCGGGGAAAGGCGCTGGACGTCGCCCGTGCCGAGCGCGACGCCGCGGCCGCCGACGCCGCGGCCGCCGTCGACCGGGCGCGCGAGGCCGTCACGGCCGCCTGGTTCCGGCTTGCGGGCGACGAGGAGCTCGAGCGGATCGCCTCGGCGCGGGCCGCGCGCCTCGAGCGCACGGCCGGCGCCGTGACGGACCTTTTCGAGGCGGGCCGCGTCCCGCGCCTCGACGTCGTGCGCACGCGGGCCGAGGTCGCGTCCGCCCGAGCGGACGTCTTCACGGCGAAGGCCGAGCGCCGGGCGGCGGAGGCGGCGCTCGCATTCCTCGTCGGCGCCGAGCCCGCCGTCGACCTCGCGGCCGGCGGCGAGCGGCCGGTCCCCGCGCCGCTGCCCGATCTCGCAGCCTTTCGCTCCCGCGCGGCCTCCGCGGCCGAGGTGAGGGCCGCGGACGCGAGGGGACGCGCAGCGGACGCCCGGATCGAGAGGGCGAAGCGTGCGGGGTTGCCCGCGCTGACGCTCGAGGGCGGAGTCGACTACGACGATCCGACGCTGGACCGAGCGGACAAGCACGTCTCGCTCGGTCTCACGATCCCGATCGGGGCCCGTGCCGCGGTCGGCGTGTCGACGGCGGAGCGCGAGCGCTCCTCTGCGGAGCGGAGCCGGCTCGTCCGGGTGCTCGAGTTGGGAGTCGTCGTCGCCTGGAATCGCACCGAGGCGGCGCGGCAGCGACTCGAGGCGCTCGATACCGCGACGCTGCCCGCGTCCCGCGAGGCGGCCGAGCTCGCCGGGATCGCGTACCGCGAGGGGAGGCTCGACCTCCTGCGCCTCCTCGAGAGCGAGCGGGCGCTCCTCGACGCGGGCGTCGCCCGCGTCGAGACGTGGGTTCTCTGGGGCACCGAGCGGGCCAGCCTGGAGCGGCTCGTGGGAGGCAGGATTTGAGACGATTTCCGTGCGCCGCGCTCATCTTCGCCACGATCCTCCCGGGCTGCGGCGCGCCGAAGGACGCCCCGACCGGCCCGCGGCCTGTGACGGTGCGCGTCGCCACGGCCGCTCCTCACGACTTCGACGTCCGCCTGCTCGTCGCGGGGCGCGTCGCGCCGCCCGTGGATCGTCAGGCGTCCGTCTCGTCCCCGGTCCCGGGCCGCATCCAGGAGCTCACGGCCCGCGAGGGACAGCACGTGCGGCAAGGCGAGGTCCTCGCGCGCATCGACTCACGCCTCCTCGACGAGGCGGTCCGCTCCGGCGAGGCGGCCCTGAAGCGCGCGGAGGCGGAGGCGGCTTTCAAGCGGGACGTCGGGAAGCGTTCCCGCGACCTCTACGAGAAGGGCGTCGTCGCGCGCCAGGAGGCGGACGCGGACGCCTCGGCCGCCGTCGCCGCGGAGGCCGCGGTCGTCGAGGCGACCTCGAGCCTCTCGGCTGCGAAGCGAAACCGAGCCTGGGCGGACGTCGCGGCACCGTTCGATGGCGTCGTCGTGCGCATCCTCCGCCACCCCGGCGAACAGGTCGACGGCACGGCGGCGACGCCGATCGCCGAAGTCGCCGGGCTCGACCCGCTGGAGGTCGCGCTGGACGTGCCGCCCGAGGCGCTCGCCCGGCTCCGGGTCGGCGACGAGGCCGAGGTGACGCCGGGATCGGGCGCGCCGCTCGCGGCCCGGATCACGCGTGTCGCCGGGTCCCTCGACGCGGCCTCGCTGGTCGGAGGCGTGCGACTGCGCTTTGCGGGCGCGTCGCCTGCGCTCGCGCTCGGGACGCCCGTCGACGTGCGCCTCACGCTCGAGAAGCTCCCCGGGGCCGTCGCGGTGCCGAAGCGCGCCGTGCGCCGCAGCGCCGAAGGCGCCGCCGAGGTCGTCCTGGTCGTCGGCGGGAAGGCGAAGGCCTCGCCCGTGACGCTCGGACCCGAGGACGCGGGGCTCGTCGCGATCCGCTCCGGTCTGAAGGCCGGGGACGTCGTCGTCGAGGAGGACCCGCTCGGTCTCGCCGACGGCACCGCGCTGGAGATCGCGCGTTGACCCTCTTCGTCCGGCTGACGCGCCAGCGTTCTCTGGTCTTCGTCGTCACGGCGGGCGTGATGCTCG
>JBBQDQ010000105.1:0-11733 GCA_038319835.1 Thermoanaerobaculia bacterium
TCCGTCGCTCTTCGCGCCGGTGACCGGCGGTTCGTTCGCGGGGCCCTCGGGCTCGAACGCCACGGTCGACTTCGCTCCGAACGCGGTCGCGTCTGCGGTGAGCCTCGGCGTCCGCCTGACGCCACTCGCGGGGCAGGGGCTGCCCGAGCCGCTACCGCTCGGCTGGACACCGCTGGCGGCGGGGGAGCTGCGCCTCGTCCCGAACGGCGCCGGCGACGACGCACTGCCCGAAGGCGCGGGCACGCCGTTCACGCAGGGCGGCGTCACGCTCACGCTGCCGCTTCCCGCCGGCATCAACACAGCGGACCTCTACGCCGCGCGGTATGACGTCGTCGCGGGAGCTTGGCTCGCGCTGCCGCTGCCGGTCTTCCTCGGCGGGAGCGGCCCGCTGCCCGACCGCGCGCGCGTCGCGCTGGCGGGTCCGGGCAGCGTCGCGCTCATCGCGCCGGACGCCAATCCCGCGACGCGCCCGGCCGTCCTGCCCGTTTCGCTCGACGCGCCGCTCGTGGGCGTCGATCTGCCGTCGCCGCTGCCGACGCTCACCGCCACGATCGCGCTCGACCCGCCCATCGTTTCGCCCACGGGCCGCGCCACAGCGCGCGTCGTCGCGAAGTCGTCCGACGGGACGACGCCGTGGCCGAGCGGCCTCGCCGTGCAGGCCTACCTCGACGAGAAGCTCATCCTCTCGGGCGGCGCAGGCGAGCTCTACGAAGCTCCGTTCAGCGCAGACCTCGTCCTCTATCGCCTGCCGCTCTCCCTGGGCGACCTCGGCGGGACGGCCGCGGGCGCGGCCGGCGCGCTGACGTTCCGGATCTCGCCCAGCCCGCGCGCGGCGCAGGTCCTTCTCGACACCGGCTACGAGAACGTCCGTCTCTTCCCGTTCATGGACCAGCTCGAGCGCGGACAGCTCATCGGCCCGGCCGGCGGCTCGGTGACGACGGCGGACGGCGTCGAGCTCGTCGTGCCGGAGGGCGGCCTCGCGCAGAAGACGGTCGTCTCCGCGCGGAAGCTCTCGGCGGCGGAGCTGGCGACGTTCCCGCCCGTCGCGGGCTACACGACCGTCGGAGCCGTGCGCGTGAGCCTCTCCGGCGCGCCCCTCGCTCGCGCCGCAACGCTGAAGCTGAGCGCGCCGGGCGGCCTGCCCGCCGACGCCGACGACGACCCGCGCTATGTCCTCGCCGCGTTCGTCGACGCGCCGGACGACGGCCGCCGAGCGTTCGCGAATGCTGTCTCGCGCGTCACGCTCCTGCCGGCGGCGGGCGCCGTGCCCGCGAAGCTCGTTGCCTCGCCCGAAGCGTCCGGCTCGCTCCTCCCGTTCCCGGGCCTCGCGGGGGAGGGCGTCTTCCTCTTCCTGCACGCGAACGCGCCCATCGGCTTCGTGACGGGCCGCGTCACGTCGCCGAACGGCGCGGGCATCGCGGGCTCGCGCGTCACGGCGGCGGGCCTGGGCACCGCGAACCTCTCATCGCCCGGCGGTCCGTACGCCGTGCCCGCGCCCGCAGGTACTCCGATGCTTACGGCGCTTCATCCCGTGCTCGGCCTCTCGGGCGCAGGCCAGGTTCCGTCGCTCGCGAAGGGCCAGGTCGCGACGCTCGACCTCGTCCTCTCGCCCACGCCGCCGCAGATCCGCGCGCTCCAGCCCGCGAATGGCGCGGCGGACCAGCCCGTCGGCTCCACGGTCTCGATCGTGTTCGGCGCCGCGCTCGACCCCGCCAGCGTCACCGCCTCGACGCTCTCCGTCTCCCTCGCCGACGCGACGACCGGCTCGCCGACCGGGCTCGTCTTCAATGGAGCGCTCTCGCTCTCGCCCGACAGGACGACCGTCGTCTTCACGCCCGCGCGTCCTCTCCCGCCGGGCCGGCGCATCGCGGCGCGCTTCACCGGCGGCGTGCGCGACGCGGCCGGGACGCTCTACGGCGGGACGCTGCCCGTCGACTGGAGCTTCACCACGTCCACCCAGTTCGTCACGGGCGGTGCGATCCATCCCGAGAAGATCCGCCTCCTTGTCCCCGCGAACGGTACGGCCCAGATCGTCGGCGCTGACGGCGCGCTGCCGCTCGTCACGGGCGGGACCACGCCGTGGTCGGTCTGGGCCGACGTCGAGGGTCCGATCTGCCCGTCGAGGGTCACGCAGCCCGCGAACGGCGCCGGAGGCTTCACCCTCACCGCCGGCTGCCCACCGACGTCGCCCGTGACGATCGCGAGCAAGGTCTGGCTGCACGTGATCGACCCGACGGGCGCCGAGGCCGCGACGTTCAGGCTCGGCCCGTTCGCGACGCCCGACGGCAAGGGCTTCGTGGCGAACCCGGGCGAAGACGCCGTCTTCACGACCTCGGAAGGAGTCGAAGTCACGGCGCCGGGTGGCGCGTTCGACGTGCCAACGCTCGTCAAGGTCACAAAACAGCCGCTGGACCTCTCGGGCGTCGCCGTGAACCCAGGCCTTGAGGTGGCCGCCGCCTTGAGCGTGGACTTCGACGGTACCGCGAACGAGACGCTGCGCGTCCGGATCCCCGTCGCAACGGCGTCGCCCGTCGGCGGTCTCGCCTTCGCGGGCGTGCCTTACGACACGCCCTGGGGCCGGAAGCTCAGGATCCTCGACGTCGGCCGCCTCGTGGACGACGGCAAGGGCGGCAAGCTCATCTCGACGCTGGAGGCCGACCAGCCAGACGACCCGCCCGACGCGGCCGCCGTCGCCACGACGGGCGGAAGGCAGGCGCTGTCGGCGCGGCACACGCAGGCGATCTCGAAGAAGCTGGTTCGGGCCATCGCGGCGGAATTCAGGGCGCGCGCGGACGCCGTCTTCATCGTGGGCGCCACGCTCCAACTCTCCGCAATGACGGGCAGCATCATGCCCGCGCTCGTGGGCGCGAACTTCCTCGTCCTCTACAGCTCGCTCGCGGATGCACTGGTCTTCGCCGCCCTCACCGCCGACGCGCGGTACATCCTGCCGTCGATTGCCGGGAAGCCCTTCACGCTCGTTGCCCGGGACGTTTCCACCGGATGGGTGCTCAACACGGCCGAGTACCGGCCCATCAACCCGGACACGGCGCACTTCTTCGACCTCAAGACGTTTCCCGACGGGCGCGCTCCGATCCCCCTTCGCATCCTCGATGGTTATCCGTTCCGGTTCTACGCATTCCGCGCGCCGGAAAACGGTCAGACAATCTCGCTCGAGGTCCAGCTGGACGCGACCGGCTCAGGGGAATCCACAACCCTGAAGGCCCTCTCACCGCCGCCGCCGAAAGGCACGTCCCTCGAGCTCTGCAACCTGAAACAGGATATTTGCTCCGAGTCGCCGGCCGGACAGGGTCTCCCGGTCTCCGTGGCGGGTACGCCCGGCGACGAGCTCCTCGCGGTCGTCGGGCCTGGCGATCTCGAGCCAGAGGTCTTTCTTGGCAGGCCGATCTCGATCAACTTCAACCTGTCCGCGAAGAAAATCGCCGACGCCGACAAGCCACTCGTCGCGAGGCTCTTCGATTGTGGTCCGATCGAGCCGTTCTCGGGCTGCGTCAGCGGCCCGACGATTCCTCTCACGCCCACGCTGGCCGCGTCGGACCGCACGCTCGAGCTTTCCCCGGGTGGCCTGCTTCCCCGCGGGCACGTCTTCCAGCTCGTGCTCGACATGGACCGGCTGAAGTTCAACGGCACGCAAGTGACGGCAGCCGGAGACCCCGTACCCGCCCCGTGGCCGAACGAGGTTCCGAAGCGCTTCTGGTTCGCAACGCGGGCCGCGCCGCCGAGCCCGTCGCCCGAGGTGCGGAGCTTCACGTCCCTCGGCGACACCGATTCCGCGCGGGACCTCATGAAGTTCGGCAACACGCTCCTCGTGGGCTCGGCCACGGGGAATCTCCTCGCGATCGACCTGTCCTTGACGGCGGACAAATCCGTCGCCCCGAAGCCGTTTGCGTACCTCGCCCCCTCGGCGGGGACGCAGATGCGCGCGTTCGCGACGGACGGCCACAACCGGCTCTTCGTGAACGAGCTCGTGGGGTCGAGCTGGACCGTGAAAGCGATCCGCATCGAGGACGTGTGGGCGGCCACGCAGGGCAAGTGCCCCGGAGGGACTCCGCCGAGCGGGTGGCAGCAGAACCTGGGTTGCTTCGCGTCGGCCGTTGGCGGGGTCAAGGTTGCGTTCGCGACCGGCAGCCTCGGCGGCATCTCGCCGAGCGAGTTCCTCGCGCTCGCGGGTAGCCTACCGACCGGCACGCCGGCCGGGATGCAGGTGCTGGTCGAAGACCGGACAATGCCGGACGACCGCGACTCCTGGGAGATGAGCGATTTCGTGTCGCGCTTCGGACCGAAGAATGCCGCCCCAGACTCCGACGGCTTTTTCGACCTCGAGGCAAATGTGGAGTCCGTCCGGGGCCTCTTCCCACAGCCGCCCGACACGGTCTGCAACGACGAGCCCTATTACAAGTGGCAGCGGGTTTCGGTCGACAACCTCTCGACCGGTCAGGTCTTCTCCGCGGACGTGGCGTGGAACGTCGCTGCGGCGGTGCCTCACGTTCGGGGCCGCAAAGGCGACCGCATCCGCGCGCGCTTCAACCGCAAGGCCTTCGCCTATGTCGCCATCGTGGGGAGCGGCATCAGCGTCGTCGACCTGAACCGCTTCTACGAGCGGCCCGAGCTCACGAGCGCACAGGCGAACAAGTCGCAGTGCGGGCGCCGCGTCGCGCGCTACGAGGCCGCGGACATCCCGATCTACGTGAACGCGGCCGTGCCCAGGGACCGCGCCGACGCGACGACGACGCCCCGGCTCGACGGCCTCACGAACACGCCGTCTCTTGCCGTCAGCGTTTCGGGAGCCGACATCCGCGTCGACTCCGTGCTCACCCATTACGGAGCCGTGCGGAGCACGTCCCCGCAGAAATCGCCCGAGGCGCTCGGGATCACGCCGATCGCGTCGCCGAACGACTGGAAGACGCCCGCCGACGTCCAATTCCTGAAAATGCTGCTTCCGAGCGGCGTGAGCGTCTCCTACCGTGACGTTCTCTTCGTGCCGACGGTCGCCTGGACGGACCGGGGCATCGTGGGGAAGGACGGAGGGCGCTTCGAGAAGGACCCGTCCCCCTGCGCCGAGAAGCCGTGCGAGAACAAGAAAGGGACGCTCCTCTTCTACTCGCTCGGCTCGGCGGGCATTGCGACATTCGACGCGGCGAAGGACGATCGTCCGCTCGTCGGCCGCTTCAAAGCCAAAGGCCACACGGTGTTCCGCCTGGCGATGGACCCCTCGGGGCGGCGGCTCTTCGCGGGGGGTACCGACGACAGGAACAACACGATCATCGACGTCTGGGACGTGTCCCGAGCGAACGGCGGGCCCACGTCCAACGGCCTCGACGACGCGCCGGTCCCGGAGCCGGAGGGCGATCTGCGTCTCCTCTTCTCGATGGTCGCTCCGTGGGACTCGAACCATCTCGGGTTCGACGAGTCGGGCGACGGGCTCGTCTACACGTGGGGTGCCAAGGTCGTGGGAGGCGCGGCCGGATCGAGCGTGACGAGGGGCGGATTCGCGCTGCCGGTGGACGATCTCACGTTCACGTTCGCCGGTGTCTACCGCGACCCCGCGTCGCCCCCGTCCTCGGGCGGCCAGCCCGGGCTCCCCGTCATCCGTCCTTCCGCGACGCTTCGGCCGCTCGGCGTGCCCGTGCGCTCCAGCTCGGCCGCAGAGCGCATCAATTCCGACGACGACGAACAAATCCTCACGCCCGCGTTCAAGCTCCGTGTTTCCCTTCCGGGCGCGCTCGGGTCCGTCCTGAAGGCCCGGATCCAGTCTCTCCGCGTTCTTCCCGACCGGAGCCTTCTCACCCGCGACGACGTCGGCGCGGCGCCGATGCCCCCAGGCGGAAAGGGCTGGCCCGAGCCATCGGTCTTCGTGACGCTGCGTCGACTCGGCACCACCGACGTGCGGGGCGCAGACGGGAAGGCCGCGACGGGCGGCGCCCTGAGCACCGCGTACAACCTCTACGAGTCCGACGAAGTCGTGGCGCTCGTGGCCGACCCGCGCGCGGCGGAGGGCTACCGCGACACGCTCATGAGCGACGAGGACGACACCGCGGGCGAGGGTGCGGCCTGCCGGCGCTGCCGCCTGCCGTCGCAGATCGATCCGAAGAAGATGAAGGTCAAGGACCTCCTCGCCGGTCCGATCCTCAGGGCGCAGCTTTTCGTGGAGGACGCGGGCGCCGACGCCCAGACGCAGGCGGCGCTGGACTGGTTCGAGGCGCGGGAGGACGCGTATCCGGCCCCGCGAGGCACCGTGACCGTGGACGCATGGGCGGACGCGGTGCCGTCTGCGGCGCAGGCCACGCTCGCCGAGCCGGCCCTCAACTCCGCGACGTGGCAGGGGGAGGCGGGCGTGGGCGTCGCGCTGGGCCCCGGCGAAGCGCTCATTGCGGCGACCGACTTTGCGGCGGCCGGCCGCGGCGTCGACTTCTCCTTCGAGCGTTCCTACCGTGCGGGGGCGCTTGGCTACGGGCCGCTTGGCGCGGCCCCGTGGAGCGCGAGCCTCTTCGCGCACCTGCGCGTCATCCCGCCCGTCATCACGAGCAAGCCGGACGAGAACCCGAAGGTGTACTCCTACCTCGGCGAGGTGCAGTACCACGACGGCGGCGGGCGCGTCTTCACGTTCCACCCGGCCTGTGAGAAGGACTGCCCCCGTGAGTACGTGCAGCCTCCCGGAAAGGACGACGGCCGAAAGTGTCCGCCGGAGACCGAGCTCGACGGAGGAGGGACGGACCTCAACGGGACGTCGTACTGCATTGCGAAGGGTCTCTATCTCAACCTCCAGCGCCTCCAGAACGGGAAGGCGTACCGGATCGTCACGCAGTCGCACGGACTGGTCTATTTCAATGAGGACGGGACCCTGGCCGAGGTGAGCGACCGCTTTCGGCGCGAGCCGAAGGGCTCGACGACTCGCGAGAACACGCTCCGACTGACGTATGACGGGACGCGCCATCTCGTCTCGGCCGAGGACGACTACGGGCGGCGGTACGCGTTCGACTACGGGCGCGACCCGAAGAAAAAGGAGACCTACGGCCTCCTCACGTCGCTGAAGGACTTCGGCACGGGCGGCGCGCAGAGAAAGGTCTCGTTCGAATTCGACACGGCCGATCCGGAGTCCCGTCGGCTGCTGAAGGTCAAGCTGCCGGAAGTAGACGCGCTCCAGCCCGGCCAGAACGAGCCCTCGGCGGTGACGCCTGAGATCGCTTACGCGTACGACCCGAGCTCCGTGTCGGCCTCAGCGCCCCTGCACGACAAGCTCGGTACCACGCGCCTGAAGAGCGTCACGCTGCCGAAGTTCCTCGACGCCGCGGCGCATCGCTTCGAGCTCGCTTACGACCCAACGACAGGCCGCGTGAAGACGCTCACGGTGCCCAATTCGACCGGCGCTCTGGTGCTGCCGTACGCCTTCGACCCGACGCCCGCGCCGTCCCATCCCTTCCTCGCCTCTGCCGTCAAGGTGACGCCACCGTGGGGGCGCGTGCTCACGTACGAGCTGACGCCCGAAGGACGGATCGACACGTTCGAGAACGGCTCGAACATCCCCACCTTCGCCGCGCCCGAGCCGGCGGCCGGCTTCCCCTCGGCCAGCCTCGCGCCGGCCCCGAAGACGCCGAAGACGAAATGGGGGTACGAGCTCGACGGGCGCGTGAACCACGTCGTCGCGGCGGACGGCGGCGAGACGACCCTGACATACCCGAAGGGCGGGGTCCGGCTCGCGGCCGCCACTCCGTCCAGCACCGCGCGCACGACCGGCTCCGAGGCGGCGGGCCTTTCGACGCAGAGCTCCACCGTCGAGATCAAGGACTATCGGGACAACGTGCCCTTTGATCTCTCGGTCGAGATGGAACCCGGCAAGTTCCACAGGCTCCTTCTGGACGTTCCCGAGCGCAACGGCAATCCGGACCAGGACACCACGTACGACACGGGGTGGGTGTCAGACGGCCAGCATGTCGTGGTCACGTACGACAAGCTCGGCCGGCGCAAGGAGGCCAGGAGTCCCGACGTGACGGGAGCACCGAAGGTAACCGAGAGCTACAAGCCCGGAGAAGACGATCCCAGCAAAGACAGCGGCTTCCCGAAGGAGACCGCGCTCGGCGACGTGAAGTGGACGAACACCTACGACTTCAACGACGAGCGAGGCAACCCCTCGCAGGTTTCGACGACGAACGGCTCCGTCACTGAATACAAGTACGACGCGTGGGACCGCGTGAAGTCCGCGGCCGTCACGGGCAGCTCGAACGCGGGAGCTTTCCGGACGGTTCCCGCGCGGGCCGAGCAGGCGTTCGACGCCGCAGGCCACCTCGTGCGCGAGCGGCTGAAGCAGGGCGGCGAGAATGTCGACACCCGCTACGAATACGACGCGCGGGAGCAGGTCGTCAAGGTCACCCGCACGCGGGCGGCGGCGCCGGGCGCCGGTGAACCGGTGCGTGACGTCGTGGCCGTCAAGAACGACTGGGACGCGGCCACGGGCCTCCTCAACGGCGTCACGCGCGGGCAGGGCAGCGCCGGGGACGTTCCTGTCACGACCCGCTTCCGTTACTCGCCGTCCACCGGGCGCGTGGAGGCGTCGTGGGAGGAGAGCGGCGGCAAGAAGAGCGGGGAGCGCCGCGTGCTCTACGACGTGATGGGCAGGCCGGTGTACCGCACGGACGGCGACAAGGGCGCCAGGTGGTCGCAGTTAGACGGCCTCGGCCGCGCCTTCCGTGAGGCGCTGGCGACCGGGGCCTTCGTCGAGCGGAAATTCGACGCGATGGGCCATCCGACCGAGGAAGTCGTCTTCGACTTCGCGGACGACGGCAAGGGCGGGACACAGAAGAGAACGCTCGCGAAAGCGACGTCCGTCTGGCTGCCTTACGGTCCGAAGAGCGTGAAGACGTTCCTCTCTGCGGACGAAGCGGATTCCCGAACCTCGACGTACGAGTACGACGGCGCCGGACGCCAGACGGTGATCAAAACGACCGGCAGCGTCGGCGGCGTCGCCGCCTCGCCCCGCACGGAGCGCTCGATCACGTATGCGGGCGATGCCGGCCTCGTAGAGACCGAGACGGACGCGGCCGGCAACGTCCGCACGTACACGTACTTCCCGACGACTGTCCGGCCTTCCTCGATCGAACGAACCGATAAAGCCGACGGTGTCAAGTCGAATGAGTCCTATCAATACGACGCCCTGGGCCGGGTCGTAGACTTCGTCGCGGGGGACGGAACCCACGTGGCGCTGAAGTACGACGAGCTCGGCAACGTGACCGAACATTCGGTCGGGGATGTGACGACCCGGTTCACGTACGACGGCTGGGGGAACGTGCTCGAGGCCACCGGGCCCGCGTCCGGCGCGAAAACGTTGCTCGGTTGGGATGCGCTGGCCCGGATGCGCGAGAAGCGCGTCGCGGGCGTGGCGGAGCGCCTCGACGTGACGACGCTCGCGTACGACGAGCTGGGCCGCCTCGTGACCCGTGTCAGACCGGCCTCGCTTGCTGAGACGTTCGCCTACGAGCCGGACGGGATGCTGAAGCTCTGGACGACGCGCTTTGCGGCGGGTGGGACGCAGCTCCAGATCGGCTTCGACTACGACGCCGCGAACCGGCTCCTGAGGCGTCGCGTCGCTAACGCGGACGCCTACCGGGGCGCGGCAGTCCCGGGCTTCCGTCTCACGGACGACGCCGACGTCACCGAGTTCGCCGACGGGCTCTCGCGCCTCGGGCGCGCCGCGCGTGTCACCGGGTCCGGCGCGACATTCCCGAGCGGCGTCGCCGACACGCGCACCGCCGTGGCGTTCTCCGGATACGACCTGCGCGGACTTTCGTCTCAGGAAGCGGTCGGCTCGTCCGGAATCGCGCTGGCGCGCGGCTACGACGCCTGGGGGAACGCGACCCGCGTCGACCTGCCGTCGCTCGTCTCGGCGGTACGGTCGTACAAGCGTTCATTCGACGACCTCGACCGACTCACGCGCGTAGACGCGCTTGACGTGGCAGGTCCGATCTCGAGCTTCGGAATGACGTGGACGTGGGCTGGCACGGGCCGGATGACCAGGACGTCGAGCTTTGGACCGGCTGGCCTCAGCCACTCGTTCTCGTACCCGGCGAGCGGCGACGTGCGGCTCTCCTCGCTCTCCCTCGGCACGGCGACCGCGCCCGAGGCGTTCGGGTCGTTCTCGTACGG
The DNA here is from genome assembly GCA_038319835.1 of Thermoanaerobaculia bacterium. GTDB lineage: Bacteria > Acidobacteriota > Thermoanaerobaculia > UBA5066 > UBA5066 > Fen-183. The sequence goes on from JBBQDQ010000105.1 coordinate 10,156, forward strand.
ATGGGATGCGGCCTCCGATTTCAAGAAAGCCCGCACCGCGCTGCCTTCGGCCCAACGGCTCGTCTCCGGCCAGGGCTGGAATTGGGACCGCGACGAGGCGAAGCGCCTCATCGGCGGAACCTCCTCGACGGCGGCGTGGGGCTACACCTACGGCGCCGGCGACGAGTTCGTGCGCATGATCGACTCGAATGCTGGCACCGACGAGGCCGTCACGAGCGGCCCGGAGGGCAGGCCGTTGGCGCGCGGCGGAAACGCCTTCACCTACGACGCCGAGGGGCGGCGGGTCGAGGACGCGCGCCTCAAGTACACGTGGGACTTCCGGGGGCGGCTCCTGCGTGCCGAATCCAAGCTGCCGACGACGGCGGGCGAGGTCGTCGACTACGAATACGACGCCCTGGGCCGCCTCTTCTCACGCACCCATCGCGGCGCGCTGCCCGACGGCAAGCTCGACGAGGCCCTGCGGCCGTTCAAGGCCAGGCGCGCTTTCTTGTGGGACGGCGACACGCTCCTGACCGAGACCGCCTACAACTTCGACGACAGCGTCATCTCGCGGCGCGACCACGTCCCGGGCCCGGGCCCCGACCAGACGTACCAGCTCAAGGTCGACGGCCGGACCTTCTCGCTCTTCAAGGACGAGCAGGGAAGCCCCCTCGCGCTCTTCGAGGAGCTGGTTTCGGGCAAGGCCAATCTTCTGGCGCGCTTCCTCTACACGCCCTACGGCGACCTCCACGTCGAGGCGGGGCCCGAGATCCGGAAGGCGGAGTTCAAGACCACAGAGGCGTCACTCGGCGCCGTGGACCAGACGCCCGACGCCGACAGCGTCACCGGATCGCTCGAGCTGACGACGACGATCGCCTTTGCGCCGTCGAGCTACGACGGGCTGAAGGTCGAGACGTTCGACACAGGGACGAGCACGTGGAAGGACGTGCCGCGGGGCGAGCTGACGCTCGGCACGGACGAGGACGCCGAGCTCTTCGTCGCCTTCCGGACGAACGGCTGGAAGAAGAACACCCGCTACCGCTTCCGCGTCACGACGGGCCTGAAGGACGACTTCGGAAGGAGCCTCCAGCTGCCGGACGACGTCGCGTTCGAGCTGCAGATCTCGATCGACATCGCGGACACCGCCCCCATCTACCTCCGCAGCTTCAAGCTCGGCTACGACACGGCCAAGGCCGCCGCGAACGAGCTGGGAGGAGCGTTCCAGGGCGGAGTCTCTCTGGGATTCACGGGAGCGGTCGCGGATCCCCTCTCGGGGCTGCTGTACCTGAGGAACCGTTGGTACGACCCAAAGGACGGGATGTGGCTCTCCCAAGACCCTCTCGGCGACCGCGACTCCGTCAACCTCTACGGATTCGTCGGAGCAAGGCCGCACGAGAGACCGATCCGTTGGGACTGGGAATCCTCGATGACACATTCGGCTGGGTGAAGGAGAAGACCACAACGCTCTATGACGCGGCCCTACGGAAGCTCGGGCTGCGCGACGGGAGCAACTCACCTACGCGCCAGGCTGTGGAGCAGGCGCGACGCCAGGCCCCTGATGTCATCTGGCCGAGCGACAGATTCAGCTACCAGCCGCCG
>JBBQDQ010000106.1:0-11725 GCA_038319835.1 Thermoanaerobaculia bacterium
ACGGTCTTCGTGATCCGGTCGACCGCGGCCTCGACCTCGGGCCGGGCGGGCCCGCCCGGGTAGCCCATCGCCATCGCGAGGTCGCGGGGCCCGATGATGAAGCCGTCCACGCCGGGGACGCGGACGAGGTCGGCGAGATTCGCCACGGCCTCGAGCGTCTCGATCTGGGGGAGGACGAGCGTCTCGTCGTTCACGCGCTCGACGTAGTCCTCGATCTTCTCGGGGCCGAGGGTCCAGCGGTTCGCGCGGACGGCCGCGATCCCGCGCAGGCCCTTCGGCGGGTACTTGACGGCCTCGACGAGGCGGCGGACCTCGTCCGTCTCGCGGACGCCGGGCAGCATGATCCCCATCGCGCCGGCGTCGAGGACCTGGAGGATGAGCTTCGGGTCGAGGCTGCGCGGCCTCACGAGGAGCGACATCCCCGCGATCTCGCACGCGCGTGCCGCGTCCTCGGCCTCGCGGGGGCCTGCGGGGCCGTGCTCGGTGTCGAGGATGTAGAGGGAGAAGCCGAGGAGGCCGAGCGTCTCGAGCGTCGTCGCCTCGACGTTCGGCGAGAGGAGGCCGTGGCAAGCCTCGCCGGCCTTGAGCCGGGCCTTGAGCGGTTTCGTCATGAGGACCTCGTCCCGGATCGTACGCTCGCGCGGATCTACTCGAACGTGCCCGAAACGTCGAGGACGAGGTGGACCGGCCCGGTCGAGTCGTTGAGGACGACGATCCGCCCGGACCCGTCCCGCGCGAGGCGAACGATCGACTGGACCGCGCACGTGCCGCTCTGCACGCGGGTGCGGTAAATCGTCGTCGTCGCGAGGTTCGTGTAGCTCTGGGACGTCGTCGTGCTCGCGATGTTCGTCCAGTTGATGCCGCCGTCCGTCGAGAGCTCGCACCGCACCACGGTGCCGGTCTGGCCGGAGAGCGTCAGGGTGCCCGCGTTTGCGCCGGCGCAGCCAGCCGGGGCCGCGGGCGCGATGGAGCCGCCCACGGTCAGCGGCGAAACGGTGACGACGGCGTTCGAGGAGTACACGGAGGCGCACGATCCGCTCTGGACGAGCGCGCGGTAGCGGGTCGTCATGACGAGGTTCAGGTACGACTGGAACGTCGTCGTGTTCGGGATGTTGATCCACGTAGACCCGCCGTCCGTGGAGAACTCCCACCTCGCGACGTTTCCCGTGTGGCCGGAGAGCGTCAGAACGCCGGAATTTCCGGCGAGACAGACGTCCGTTCCGCCGCTCACCGTACCCCCGACCGAGGGCGCGGTGTTCGTGACGAGATACCCGGTGAAGGAGTCGTTCGCCGGGCTGATGTCGCCGGCGACGGAGACGGTCGCGTTGAATGTATAGCTGCCGGGAACCGACAGGTTGGCCTGCGTCGTGAACCTGTAGTTCAACGTGGAATTCGACGTGAGGTTCCCGCCGAGCGTGACGAGCTCCGTCACCGGGAGGCCGCTGGTGATCGTGTAGGAGACGTTGAAGGTCGTCCCGTGACCGAGAGATCGGTCTAAGCGAGGGCGGACGCGGAGGACGCGAGGAGCACGGCGGCGAAGAGGGCGGCGCGGCGTGTCAAGGTCCGCCGATGATACGGAAACGCCGCCGGGCCTCGCGGCACGGCGGCGTTCCGATCCGGGATTCGAGGCGCGTCAGCCGCGCTTTTCGACGGGCACGAAGTGGCGTTCGGGCGAGCCCTGGAAGATCTGGCGCGGACGCGCGATCTTCTGGTCGTTGTCGGCGATCATCTCGTCCCACTGCGCGAGCCAGCCCGACATGCGCGGGATCGCGAAGAGGACCGGGAACATGTCGACGGGGAACTTCATGGCCTGGTAGATGAGGCCCGAGTAGAAGTCCACGTTCGGGTAGAGTTTTTTCTTGACGAAGTAGTCGTCCTCGAGGGCGATCCGCTCGAGCTCGAGCGCGATGTCGAGGAGAGGGTTCTTGCCCGTGACCTCGAAGACCTGGTCGGCCATCGCCTTGATGACCTTGGCGCGCGGGTCGTAGTTCTTGTAGACGCGGTGGCCGAAGCCCATGAGGCGCTTCTCGCCGCCGGACTCCTTGACGGACTTGATGAACGCCGGGATGTTGGCCTTCGAGCCGATCTCGAAGAGCATCCGGAGGACGGCCTCGTTCGCGCCGCCGTGCAACGGGCCGTAGAGGGCGCCGATCGCGCCGGCCGCCGAGACGTACGGATCCGCCTCGGAGGAGGCGATCGCGCGCATCGCGTTCGTCGAGCAGTTCTGCTCGTGGTCCGCGTGGAGGATGAAGAGGATCTCGAGGGCCTTCACGAGGGTCGGGTTCGCGACGTACTTCGGCTCGACCGCGCGGTACATCATCTGGAGGAAGTTCGCCGTGTAGGAGAGCTCGTTGTCGGGGTACGAGAAGGGCCAGCCGATCGAGTGGCGGTACGCGAACGCCGCGAGGGTCGGCATCTTCGCGATGAGGCGGACGATCTGCTGCCGCCGCGTCGCGGGCTCACGGACTTCCTTCGCCTCGGGGTAGAACGTCGAGAGGGCCGAGACGGTCGATGCGAGCATCCCCATCGGGTGCGCGTCGTACCGGAAGGTCTTCATGAGGCTCTTGATGTTCTCGTGGACCATCGTGTGGAAGCGGATGTCGTTCTCCCACACCTGGGACTCGGCCTTCTTCGGCAGCTCGCCGTGGACGAGGAGGTAGGCCGTGTCGAGGTACGTCGCCTTGTCGGCGAGTTCCGCGATGGGGTAGCCGCGGTAGTTCAGGATCCCCTTCTCGCCGTCGATGAAGGTGATCTTGCTCTTGCACGACGCGGTGTTCAGGAACGCCGGGTCGTACGTCATCATGCCGAAGTCGGCCGGGTCCGTCTTGATCTGACGGAGGTCGATCGCCCGGATCGTTCCGTCCTTGATCGGCACCTCGTACGACTTGCCGGTCCGGTTGTCGGTGATGGACAGGGAGTCAGTCATCTTCGCGGCACCTTCCTGCGCTTTCGTTTCGGGCGCGGACGTCATCGTCGCCATAGCAAATCTCCTTCTCGGGGCCCGCTGCCGGGCGGCCGGATCACAAGAAGGATGAGGAGCCGGCAAGGGGCCGGAAATGATGAGGATGCGCTAATTGGCGCGGCTTGTGACTAAATTCACAAGCGACCTGGCGCCGCTGGAAAGCCGGCTCAGCCCGAGACGCCGTCGTAGCCCAGATAGGCCTCGAGGACGTTGACCTCGTGTTCCAGGTAGGCGATCCGGTCCTCCATGACGTGCCGGAGGGAGACCATCCCGACGACCTTCTTCTTCGCGTCGAGGATCGGAAGGTGCCGGATGTGGTTCTCGGCCATCGTCTGGACCGCGATCGCCTCGTCGCCGGGGGCCGGGATCGACAGGACGTCGGCCGTCATGACGGAGGAAATGGGCGTTTTCGCGGGGTCGCGGCGGGCGAGGACGATCTTGTCGAGGACGTCGCGCTCGGAAAAGATGCCGGTCATTCTCTTTCCCTTCAGGACGACGACGGCGCCGATGCGCTCCCTGACCATGGTCTTCACGGCCTCGAGAACGGTCGAGGTCTCCTGCACGGAGACGGCGGGACGGGTGGAAGGCCGGAGCAGCTTGGCCATGATGACTCCTTCGCAGGCGGGCGCCTGAGGACAATCTGGGAGCCGCCCGCCGAAGCGGCCCTGATGCAGAAGGACCAGTCCACGGGGGCCCGGTGGGGTCCAACGCCCCTCCGCACCAGAGCACGCGGGAATAACCCCGGCGTTTCCTCGGTCCTCTCGTCAGCTGGGAGGGAGGCGCGATGAGAGACGCACGCCTGCGCGTGGCATCTGCTCTATTTGCGGTCTCGTCCGTATCGACGGCGAACACCGCGCAAGCGCAGGTCATCACGGAGTTCCGCTCCGGCATCACCTCCGGCGCGTTCGGCGCGAACCCCTTCGGCATCACGGCAGGTCCGGACGGCAACGTGTGGTTCACGGAAGAGGGTTTCGTCACGCGGATCGGGCGCATCACGCCGACCGGCGTCATCACCGAGTTCACGGGCATGACCGGCGCCTCTCTCGAGCACATCGCGGCGGGCCCCGATGGCAACCTCTGGTTCACGGAACAGATCGGCGACAAGATCGGGCGCATCACGCCGCTTGGGATCCTCACGGAGTTCAGCGTGGGCGGCACCTCCGGCGGCGCGGGGCCCTGGGGCATCACGGCCGGCCCCGACGGCAACCTGTGGTTCACGGAAGCGAACGCGAACCGGGTCGGGCGGATGACCCCGCTCGGGGGCGTGACCCACTTCGGTGCCGGCATCACGCCCGGCGCCGGGCTCACGGGCATCACGGCGGGACCCGATGGCAACCTGTGGTTCACCGAAACGAACGCGAACCGGATCGGGCGGATCACCGCGCTCGGGAGCGTCACCGAGTTCGCCGTCCTTTCCGCCTTCGCGAGCCCCGCCTTCATCACGGCGGGACCCGATGGCAACTTGTGGTTTGCGGAAGGCAACGACAGGATCGGGCGGATCACCCCGCTCGGGACCGTCACCGAGTTCAGCGTCGGCATCACCGCCGGCTCGACGCCCACGGGCATTGCCGTCGGCCCCGACGGGAACCTGTGGTTCACGGAAAAGACCGGCCCTCGGATCGCGCGGATCACCCCGCTCGGGGTCGTCACCGAGTTCAGCACCGGCATGACCGCGGGTTCGATTCCGATGGAGATCACGGCCGGCCCCGACGGCAACCTGTGGTTCACGGAGTTCATCGGCGACCGAATTGGCCGGATCACGACAGGCCCAGGCGCCGCGGCGACCAGCCTTTTCCCGCTTCCTCCGTGCCGGGTGCTGGACACGAGGGGACCGATCGGCCCCCTCGGCGGGCCGTCGCTCCAGCCTGCCGGGACGCCGGACCGGGCGTTCACCGTGGCCGGCACGTGTGGAATCCCGGCCGACGCCGTGGCCATTTCGGTGAACATGACCGTGACCGACGTCGCGGCGGGCGGCTTCCTCTCGATCTACCGGGGCGACGGAGTCCCCACCGCCACCTACTCGATTTCCTTCGGAACGGGCCAAACCCGGGCCAACAACGGAATCCTGCAACTGGCGCTCGACGGGTCCGGCTCCGTCAAGGTGCAGAACTCCGCGCCGGGAACCCTCGACTTCATCCTGGATGTGAGCGGCTTCTTGAGGTGAGTACTGAATCCGACCGTCGCTTCGCGCCTCAGCGGTTGTAGGCCTTTCGACGGTCCTTCAGCGCCGGGAACTTCGCGCGCGCATCGGCGACCTGCGCGGGATCGATGTCGGCGACGAGGACCGTCTCGGTCTCGGCCGCGCTGACGAGCGTCTCGCCCCACGGCGACGTCACGGACGAGTCGCCCAGGTGCCGGTTGCCCTTGCCGTCCTCGCCGACGCGGTTCACGCCAGCCACGTAGCAGAGGTTCTCGACGGCCCGCGCCTTGAGGAGCAGCCGCCAGTGGTGGCGGCGCCGCTCGGGCCAGTTCGCGACGACCGCGAAGAGGTCCGTGCCGTCGGCCGCGAGGCGGAAGGGCTCGGGGAAGCGCAGGTCGTAGCAGATCTGCGGCGTCACGCGGAGCCCTTCGATCGTCCACGTGACGACCTTCGCCCCCTTCGCGTAGACCGCGTCCTCGCCCGCGAACGAGAACGGGTGGAGCTTCGTGTAGCGCGAAACGTCGCCCTCGGGCGTGACCCACAGCGCGTTGTTGCACGGCAGCGGCGACGGCGCGCCCGAGGCGTCGCACGTCTCGGCGAGTCCGGCGATCAAGTTCAGCCCGAGGCCGCGCGCCATCCCGCGCAGCCACTGCTCGCTGGGCCCGCCAGGTGGCTGCGCGATCTTCGCGCCGTCCATCGAAAAGCCCGTCGCGAACATCTCCGGGAGGAGCGCCAGCGACGCGCCCTCGTCCGCCGCGCGCTTGAGCAGCTTCGCCGCACACGCGTGGTTCGACTTCCAGTCCTCCCAGGCGAGGTTCATCTGGAGGAGGGCGACGCGCATCTCGGAGATTATGGACGCGTCGCGCGCTCGACGAGGTGGACGAACGAGCGGTAGCGCTCGCCGGTCGCGCGCGAGAGGCCGGCCTCGCACGTGCGGCTGGAGGACCAGTGCCCCGCGCTGCCGGCCCCCCTCGCCTCTCTCACCTCGACGGCCTCGAGGCGGGTCGCCGACGCGGTCAGCTCGGGGACGAGGAAGCCGCGGTCGCCCGCGAACCCGCAGCAGCCCGCGTCGGGCGGGATCGTCGCGGTCTCGGCGCAGGCCCGCGCCATGGCCTCGAGCTTCGGGACGAGGCCCATCTTCACGAGGGAGCACACGGGGTGGAGGACGGCCGCGGGCTCCTTCCGCGTCACGGCGAGCTTCGGGAGCAGGATGTCGTGGACGAACGCGACGCCGTCGAGGATCGTGAGCGCGTCGAAGCGCCTCCGGTTCTCTTCTGTCAGGGCCTCGCGGCAGTGGAGAAGGCCGTACGTGCAGGGGCTCGTGTCGACGAAGACGGGCAGCCGGCCGCCGTCCGACCAGCGCCAGAAGCTCGCGATCGCGCGGTTCGCCGCGATCGCGTGTGCTTCGGTGTAGCCCTTGGACGAGAACGGAACGCCGCAGCACGTGCCGGCGGCGTCCTCGGGCACGTGCACGGGGACGCCGGCACGCGCCGCGAGCGCGACCATCGTGTCGACGAGCGGTGGCGCGTCGTCGCCGGCCCCCGGTCCCATCGTCCGGGAGAGGCAGGACGGGAAATAGATGGCCTGCGCTCCCGCGGGCGAAGTCCTCGTGCGCGGGGCGCGGGCGGCCCGCGGCATCTCGGCGCTCCAGAGCGGGAACGAGCCGCCGGCAAGCGTTCGGAGCGCCCGCGTCAGCCCCGCCATCGCCCGCGCCCCGAACAGCGACTGAATGGCGTGGCCCGCGCGGAGGCCCGTTCGCAGAGCCGGCTCGACGAGATTGAAGGAGCGCGCCGCCCGCGAGGCGGCCCATTTCGCGAGCGCCGAGTGGCGTGCGGCGCGGAAACGCTTCGTGAGCGTCCCCGTGTCGATCTTGACCGGACACGCGGTCGCGCAGAGGCCGTCGACGGCGCAGGTGTCGAGGGCGTCGTACGGGAAGTCGGCTTCGAGACCGGCGCGGAGGGATGCGTCGGAGCGCGTCTCGTCGAGGCGCGCCATCTCGCGGCGCACGACGATGCGCTGCCGCGGCGTGAGCGTGAGGTCGCGGCTCGGGCAGAGCGGCTCGCAGAACCCGCACTCGATGCAGCGGTCCACCTCCTCCTCGACGGACGGGATGGGCTTGAGGTCCCTCAGGTGCGCGCGCGGGTCGGCGTTCACGAGGACGCCGGGGTTCAGGAGGCCCGCGGGGTCCGCGAGCTCCTTGACGCGCCGCATGACGGCGTACGCCTCGGGGCCCCACTCGGTCTCGACGAAAGGCGCCATGTTCCGGCCCGTCCCGTGCTCGGCCTTGAGCGCGCCGTCGTAGCGCTCCACGACGAGCCGCACGACGTCGTCCATGAAGCGCGCGTACTGGTCGACGGCCCGGCGGTCGCGGAAGGACTGCGAGAGGACGAAGTGCAGGTTCCCGTCCCGCGCGTGGCCGAAGATGATCGCGTCCGCGTAACCGTGCTTCGCGAAGAGGGCGGTCAGGTCCGTGGCGGCGTCGGCGAGACGATCGACCGGGAAGGCGACGTCCTCGATGATGACCGTCGTCCCGCTCTTCCTCACGGCGCCGACGGACGGGAACATCCCCTGCCGCACGCGCCAGAGCCGTGCCTGCCCGGCGGCGTCGTGCGTGAAGGCCGCGGGCTCGAGAAGCGAAAGGCCCGCCGTCGCGTCGGCCGCGACGCGGGCGAGTCCGTCGCGCTCGTCCTCGCTCGCCGCCTGGAACTCGGCGAGGAGGCCCGCGGCACCGGCCGGCAGCGCCCGCAGCGCCGCGGGCACGCCGGGCTCGGATTCCACCGAACGCAGGGCCGCGCGGTCCATGACCTCGAGCGCCTTCGCGCCGGCGGCGTTGAGGGGGACGATCGCGGCGCACGCCGCGTGGAGGTCCGCGAAGAGGAGGAGGCCCGTGACCTTCACGGGGAGGTCCGGCACCGTCCGGAGGACCGCCTCCGAGACGAACGCGAGCGTCCCTTCCGAGCCCACGAGGAGGCGGGCGAAGACGTCGACCGGGCGCTCGTAGTCGAGAAAGGCGTTCAGCGCGTAGCCCGTCGTGTTCTTCGTGCGGTACTTCACGCGGATGCGCGCGGCGAGCGCGGCGTCGCCGCGGACACGGTCGCGGAGATCCGCGAGGCCCCGCCAGAGCGCCGGCTCCTTCGCGCGGAAGAAGTCGTCCGCGTCGGGCCGCGCCGTGTCGATCGCCGTGCCGGAGGGGAGCAGGAACGTGAGGGACTCGAGCGTGTGGTACGCGTTCTGCGCGACGCCGCAGCACATCCCGCTCGCGTTGTTCGCGACGATGCCCCCGAGCGTGCACGTCGCGATCGAAGCGGGGTCGGGGCCGATCTTGCGGCCGAAGGGGCGCAGGGCGCGGTTCGCGTGCGCACCGATCACGCCGGGCTGGACACGGATCGTCGCGCCGCCGTCCTCGACCGCGAGGGTGCGGAAGCCGCGCGCGGTCTCGACGAGGATCCCGTCCGTGATGGACTGGCCGGAGAGGCTCGTCCCGGCCGCGCGGAAGACGAGCGGCACGCGCTCGGCACGCGACACGGCGAAGAGACGCCGCACGTCGTCCACGCTCCGCGCGTGGACGACGGCCACCGGCACGAGCCGGTAGAAGCTCGCGTCCGACGCCCACGCGATCCGGTCGATCGCGCGCGTCAGGACGCGCTCTCTTCCCACAGCCGCCTCGAGGGCGGCGGCAAGGGACGCGGGGGGCTCGGTCATTCCGAAGGAGATCGTAGCGTCCCTTTGCTACGCTCGCCCGCGATGGGCCGTTCGCTGCTCTCGAAGGTCTGGGATCTCCACGCCGTGAGGACGCTCCCGACGGGGCAGACGCAGCTCTTCGTGGGGCTGCACCTCGTCCACGAGGTCACGAGCCCGCAGGCCTTCGCGATGCTGAAGGAGAACGGCTGGACGGTCGCGTTCCCGTCGCGCACGGTCGCGACGGTCGACCACATCGTCCCGACGACGGCGCTCGCCCGCCCGTTCGCGGACCCCGCGGCCGAGGAGATGCTCGTCTCCCTTCAGTGCAACACGCGGGAGTTCGGCGTCCCGCTCCACGATCTCGGCGCGCCGGAGCAGGGGATCGTCCACGTGATCGGGCCCGAGCTCGGCCTGACGCAGCCTGGGATGACGATCGCGTGCGGCGACAGCCACACCTCCACGCACGGCGCATTCGGCGCGCTCGCGTTCGGGATCGGGACCTCGCAGGTGCGCGACGTCCTCGCGTCGCAGTGCCTCGCGATGGACCCGATGAAGCTTCGCCGCATCGACGTGACCGGGCGCCTCGCCCCGGGCGTCTACGCGAAGGACGTCATCCTCGCGATCATCCGGACGCTCGGTGTCAAGGGCGGCGTCGGCTACGCCTATGAGTACGGCGGCGCGGCCGTCGACCGCATGTCGATGGACGAGCGGATGACGCTCTGCAACATGTCGATCGAGGGCGGCGCCAGCGCGGGATACGTGAACCCCGACGCGACGACGTTCGCGTACCTGAAGGGCCGCCCCGCCGCGCCCGGGGGCGACGCGTGGGCCCGCGCCGTCGCGTGGTGGGCGTCGATGGCGTCGGACGCGGACGCCGCGTACGACGACCGCACGGCGCTGGACGGCTCCGCCCTCGAGCCGCACGTGACGTGGGGAATCAACCCCGCGCAGAGCGCGGGCGTCTCCGGCCGGGTCCCGAAGGCCGCCGACGCGGCGGCCGCGGATCGTGCGCAGATCGCCGAGGCGCTCGAGTACATGGGCTTCACCGGCGGCGAGACGATCGCGGGGACGAGAATCGACGTCGCGTTCGTCGGCTCGTGCACGAACGGGCGCCTCTCGGACCTCCGCGAGGCCGCGCGTGTCGTTAAGGGCCGGAAGGTCGCGAAGGGCGTCAAGGCGCTCGCCGTGCCGGGCTCGAACGCGGTCCGTGCGGCCGCCGAGGAGGAAGGCCTCGACGCGGTCTTCCGTGACGCCGGCTTCGAGTGGCGCGGCGCGGGCTGCTCGATGTGTCTCGCGATGAATCCCGACCGGCTCGAAGGGCGGCAGGTGTGCGCCTCGTCCTCGAACCGCAACTTCAAGGGCCGGCAGGGGAGCCCGACGGGCCGCACGCTTCTCATGAGCCCCGCGATGGTCGCGGCCGCGGCCGTGGCGGGCGAGGTGACGGACGTGCGCCCGCTCCTCGGAGGCGCGTGATGAGCCTCCCGGCGATCCGCCGTGTCTCGGGCACGGCGCGCCCGCTCACGGGCGACGACATCGACACGGACCGGATCATCCCGGCGCGCTTCCTCGTCTCCGTCACGTTCGACGGGCTCGGCGCGCACGCGTTCGAGGACGACCGCCGGGGCGCGAAGGCGCGCGGCGAGACGCACGCTTGGGATGACGCCCGGTTCTCCGGCGCGGCGCTCCTTCTCGTGAACCGCAACTTCGGATGCGGGTCGTCGCGCGAACACGCGCCACAGGCGCTCCTGCGCGGCGGGATCCGGGCGGTCGTCGGCGAGTCGTACTCGGAGATCTTTTTCGGGAACTCAGTCGCAATCGGCCTCCCGTGCGTGACGCTCCCGCACGAGGCGATGGAGATGCTGCAGACGCTTGTCGCGGGCGACCCCGCGCTCGTCCTCGCGCTCGACCTCGAGACGGTGACGCTCGCCGCCGGCGAGGCGACGTTTGCCGTGTCGATTCCCGAAAGCGCGCGCCAGGCGTTCCTCTCCGGGCGCTGGGACGCCACGTCGATGCTCCTCGACCGTTTCGCCGAGGTGGAGGCGGCCGCGCGGCAACTCCCCTACGTCGCCGGCTTCTGAGCGCACGCCGGGTCGGGCACCCGTTTGACGGTGGAGCGAAAGCCGGAGGATACTGAGAATCGTTCCCAGTCCAGCGCTCGTGCCCCATTTTTTCATCCGGTCCAGGAGGCTCCACGTGCTCGTCAAGCGGACTGTCCTGGTCGTAGCCATGTCTCTTCTCGCCTCCTCCAGGCCTGCCGGCGCCGAGGAGGCCCCGCCCGGTGGCCGCGACGAGGGCTTCGCCGACGAATTTCGCGAGCGTGCCGAGCGCGCGTGGAAACGGGAGCAGGACTTCCAGAAGCGCTTCGGCGTTTCACAAAACGAGATGTTCCGTCGCGCGATGGCCGTGGGCGCGAAGGAGCGGGAAAAAGAGCGCGCGAGGCGCGATCCCCTCGCCGGGGGCCCGGCGTGGGTATCGCTTGGGCCGACGTACGCTCCCCCCAGCCCGACGGGAGCCGGCATCAGGACTGAGGCGCCGAGCGACTCGGGGCTCGTCAATGCAATTGCGATTCACCCGACTGACCCGCGGACGATCTTCGTGGGGCCGGCCGGCGGCGGGGTCTGGCGAACGAAGGACGGGGGCAGCACGTGGGTGCCGCTCACGGACGACGTCGGAACGACCGCGATCGGCGCGATCACCATCGCGCCGTCGGACCCGAAGAGGGTCTACGCGGGGTGCGGCTCCGGCCGTCAGTCGCTCGGGGCCAACCCGCCGGGCCCCGGTCTCCTCGCCTCGGCGGACGGCGGCGACACGTGGAAGCTCACGGCCTCCTCTCCGGGCGGCGAGTTCTGGTTCCTCTGGGTGAGCCCCACGGACGCGAAGACGATCCTCGCGGGGACGGAGAAGGGACTCTCCCGGTCCACGAACGGCGGGGACACGTGGAC
>JBBQDQ010000107.1:0-11651 GCA_038319835.1 Thermoanaerobaculia bacterium
CCGGATGAGGTCCACGACTTCCTTCTGGTGGCGCGCCATCTCCGTGAACGAGACGCCGGGCAGGCCCTCGGTGTAGCCGATGAACTGGCCGGTGTCGTCACTGGAGAGAAAGCCCTTCGGGCTCACGACGAAGAGTACGCCGGTGACGAGGACGAGGATCCCGGAGACGACGAGCGTCGCCTTCCGGCGGGCGAGCACCCAGCGCAGGGAGTTCTCGTAGAGGTCGAGCCAGGCCTGGAAGATCCGCTCCGTCGCCTTGAAGAAGCGCCCCTCGTTGGCGACGTGGGACGCCTTCAGGAACCGACTGCAGAGCATCGGGGTGAGGCTCAGCGAGACGAACCCGGAGACGAGGATCGCGACGCTGATCGTGATCGCGAACTCCTTGAAGAGCCGCCCGAGGAGCCCGCCCATGAAGAGAACCGGGATGAAGACCGCGACGAGCGAGATCGTCATCGAGAGAATCGTGAACCCGATCTCCCGGCCGCCCTTGAGCGCGGCCGTCAGCGGGTCTTCCCCGCCCTCCATCCGGCGGACGATGTTCTCCAGCATGACGATCGCGTCGTCGACGACGAAGCCGACGGACAGCGTGAGCGCCATGAGGGAGAGGTTGTCGAGGGAGAAGTTCAGGAGCGACATCGCGGCAAACGTCCCGACGATCGAGGCCGGGACCGCGAGGCTCGGGATGAGCGTTGCGCGGACGTTTCGCAGGAACAGGAAGATCACGAGGACGACGAGGCCGATCGTGAGGACGAGCGTGAACTCGACGTCGTGCACGGACTCGCGGATCGGGACGGACCGGTCGAAGAGGACCTCGAGCTTGAGCGCGCCCGGCAGCTGCGCGCGGAGCGAAGGGAGCTTCGCCTTGACTGCGTCGACCACGGCGATCGTGTTCGAGCCCGGCTGGCGCTGGATCGCGAGGGTGACGACTTGCTTGTCGTCGTACCAGTTCCCGACCCGATCGTTCTCGACGCCGTCCACGACCTTGCCGAGGTCGCCGAGGGTCACCGCCGAGCCGTTGCGGTAGGCGACGATCATCGTCCGGTACGCGGCCGCATCGAAGAGCTGGCCGTTCGCCTGCACCGTGAGGGACTGGTGGACGCCGTAGAGCGTCCCGACCGGCAGGTTCGAGTTCTGCCGCTGGATGGAGGTCGCGACCTCGTCGATCCCGATCCCTCGGGCCGCGAGCTGGGACGGGTCGACCTTCACGCGCACGGCGAACTTCTGCGCGCCCGTCACGACGACCTGCGCGACGCCCGAGATCGTCGAAAGGCGCTGGGCGATGAGGGTCTCGGCGACCTCGTCGACCGCCGTGAGCGGCATCGTCGGCGAGGAGAGGACGAGATAGAGGACCGGCTGGTCGGCCGGATTCACCTTCTTGAGCGTCGGCGGAGAGGGCATCCCCGGCGGGAGCTGTCGGGCGGCCGCGGCGATCGCCGTCTGGACGTCCTGCGAGGCCGCGTCGATGTTGCGGTCGAGCGCGAACTGGAGTGTGACCTGCGTCGTGCCCTGCGAGCTCGTCGAGTTGATCGAGTCCAGGCCCGCGATCGCCGAGAACTGGCGCTCGAGCGGCGTCGCGACAGAAGCCGCCATCGTCTCGGGGCTCGCGCCCGGGAGGCCCGCCGTGACCTGGATCGTCGGGAAGTCGACGTTCGGAAGGTCGCTCACCGGCAGGGAGCGGAAGCCGATCGCGCCGAAGAGCAGGATCCCCGCCATGACGAGCGTCGTCATGACGGGCCGCCGGATGAAGGGCTCGGTGATGCTCATCCGCCGGTCTTCTTGTCGCCTTTGCTGCCGCCCTTCGCCGGAGCGCCGGCGTCGTTCTTGCCTTCGGCCTTGATCTCGACCTTCGCGCCCGGGAAGAGGCGCAGCTGGCCGTCCGTCACGACACGCTCGCCCACGGCGAGGCCCTTTCCGATCGCCACGACGCCCTCCGAGGAGGGCCCGGGCTTCACGGGCCGGGGCTCCACGGTCATGTCGTCCTTCACGACGTACACGTACGGGCCGTCCTGTCCGGTCTGGACCGCCTGCGTCGGAACGACGAAGGCGTTCGCCTCGACGCCCGTGGTCAGAACGACCTTCACGAACTGGCCCGGCCACAGCCGCCGGTCGGGGTTGTCGTACGTGGCCTTGAGGCGGATCGTGCCCGTCGTGGAATCGACGGCGTTGTCGACGAACGACAGCACGCCTGTGAGCGGGCGCGCCTCGTCGCCGGGAAGCGACGCCTCGACGCGGACCGCGCCCGCGGCGCGCGCACGATTCACCTTGCCGAGCTCGCCCTCGGGGACGGCGAACGTGACGTAGATCGGCGTCGCCTGCGTGATCGTGACGAGGGGCGTCGTGTCGTTCGCCTTCACGAGGTTCCCCTCGTAGACGAGAAGGTTCCCCGCCATCCCGTTGATCGGCGAACGGATCGTCGCGTACGAGAGCTGGACCTTCGCGTTCTCGACGGCGGCCTCGTCGGCCGCCACGAGGCCGGCCTGAGTATCCGCGCCCGTCGAGAACTGGTCGAGGTCCTCCTTCGAGGCGATGCCCTCCTCGAAGAGCTTCTTGTAGCGGGCCGCGAGGGCCCGCGCGTTCGCGAACGTGGATTTGTCCTTCGCGAGCGTGCCCTGGGCCTGGTCCAGCGCCGCCTGCAGGGGGCGCGGGTCGATCGTGAAGAGAAGGTCGCCCTTCCTCACCTCCTGGCCCTGCTTGAAGTGGATCTTCACGAGCTCGCCGGAGACGAGCGCGCGGATCACGACGGTCGAGTACGCCTCGACGTTTCCGATCGCCCGCGTCGTGAGCGGGATGGACTTCTGTGCGACGACGGACGCCGAGACAGGTACGACTTCGGCGCGCGGGCCGCCCTTTCCGCCCGACTTCACGAGCGCGCGCGCCGTGGCGGCGGCCACGATCACGACAGCCGCGACCACCAGCACGATCCTGAGGCGGCTCCGCCGCGCCGGGGCTGCCCCGGCCGGCGTGTCCGGTCCCTCGTTCATGGAACCTCCCAAAGAGGGCGCGGGGAGCGCCCCGTCGAAGAGCTTAAACCCTTCCCGGCGTGCCGCTTAGAGCATGGACATGCTCCCCGAGGGCGCCCTCAGATGATGCGATCCTTGAGGCCCCTGGTCACCGCGGCGGACTTGGACGAGACGTGGAGCTTCTCGTAGATGGAGCGGACGTAGTTCCGGACGGTGTTGATGCTGATCCCGAGCCTGTCTCCCGCCGCCTGGTAGCTCGCTCCGTCCGAGAGGAGCTTCAGGAGCCGGACTTCCTGCGGCGTGAGGTCGTGCTCGGGGCGGCCCGCCGGCATGGACTCGCGGAAGGCGCGAATCACCTTGCGGGCGATCTCGGGCGAGATCGGCGAGCCGCCCTCCTTCACGTCGCGCACGGCCTCGAGGAGCTTCGTGGGCGCGGTCTTCTTCAGGAGGTAGCCGGCGGCGCCGTTGCAGAGCGACGCGAAGATCTGCTCCTCGCCCTCGTAGACGCTCAGCATGAGGACCGCGACGGACGGGTGCGCCTCGCGGACGTGTCGGACGGCTTCCGACCCCGCCATACCCGGGAGGTGGATGTCCATGAGGAGGACGTCGGGAGGGCCCCCCGCGGCAGCGCCCAGCCGCTCGAGCGCCTCCTCCGCGGAGCGGTAGCCGCCGGCCCACGCGAACCCCCGCGTTCCGCCGATCAAAAGGCGGAGGCTCTCCCGGAGCCCGGGATCGTCCTCGACGACGGCGACGCGGATCATGGCAGCGGAATCCCCTGGACGTGCAGCCGCGTCCCCGCGCCCGGCGACGAGGCGATCGTAAACGTTCCTCCGAGCGCCTGCGCGCGCGTGCGCATGTTCTCGAGGCCGCGGCCTTCGGCTTCGGGAACGTCGCGCGCGGCGGCGTCGAAGCCCGCGCCGTCGTCGGCGATCTCGACCGAGAGCGTCCGGTCTCCGACGCGGAACGTGACGATGACCGACTTCGCGCCCGAGTGTCGTGCGGCGTTCGTGACGGCCTCCTTGAGGAGGAGGAAGAGGTGGCGTCGCGGCTCCGCCGGCAGGTCGATGGCGGCGCCGCCGGCCGGGAGTTCGATGCGGCAGGTGATCCCGCGCCCCTCGAGGAGGTCGGTCGCGAAGTGGCGCAGGCGGTCCGCGAGGCTCTGGAGGTCGTCGCGGCGCGGATCGATGGACCAGATGACGTCGCCGAGCGCGTCGATGACGCCGCGCGAGGTCTCGCCGATCTCTCCGAAGAGGCGGGCCGCCTCGCCCGCCGGATCGAGATCCCGCCGGCCGACCTCCGAGAGGATCGAGATGCGTGCGAGGCTGGAACCGACGTCGTCGTGGAGGTCCGTCGCGAGCCGTGTCCTCACGCGCTCGACCGCGACGGCGTGCCGGACACCCTGGCGGTGGACGAGGAACGCCGCGAGCGCCACGAGGGCGAGGGCCGACGCCAGGAACTCCGCGCGCCTCCAGAACGGAGGAAGAACGCGAAACGCCGCCGTGGCCTCCGGTCCCGGCGCACGGTCCGGCGCGAGCGCCCGCACGGCCAGCCGGTAGCGGCCGGCGGCGAGGCCGACGTAGCGCACGGTCGGCTCAGGTGTCGGGGCGCTCCACTGGGTGTCGAGGCCCTCGAGCCGCGTCTGGTAGAGAACGCGGCCGCCCGGCGTGAAGCTCGGGGACGCGAAGTCGACACGGATCCGGTTCTCGTCCGGGGCGAGCGTGACTCCGGTCAGCGCCAGCGTCCCGAGCTCGGGGACGGGCCGGAGGTTTCCATTCACGCGAAAGGCGGCGATGACGGCTCGCGGCGGCGCGCGGGCGGGATCGGGCCCTAGTACGAGACGCGACACTCCCTCCGGCGTTCCGAACCAGAGAGCGCCGGACGCGTCGCGCGCGGCCGAGGTCACGAGGTTGTTCACGAGGCCATCGGCCGTCGTGAAGTGGGCCTGCCGGCCCGTCATGGGATCGAGCCGCACGACGCCCCGCGTCGTGCCGACCCAGACGAGGCCCGACGCGTCTCCGGCCAGGCAGAGCGCGCCCCCCGCCACCGGGCCGCTCTCGACCGCGACGACTCGGGCCGAAAGGGTCGCCGCCGCGGGGTCGTCCACGCGAAGGAGCCCCGCGTTGCCGTTGGCGACCCAGAGGCAGCCCGCGGCGTCGAGCAGGAAATCGTGGACGAAACCTTCGGGCGCGCCGTGCGCCGCGTCGAGCCGGTCGGCGCGCCCGGCCTTCAGGCGCATGGCGCCGCCGCTGCCGAAGCCGATCCAGAGCCCGCCCTTGCCGTCCTCGAGGAACGCGAGCGGCGCGCCGGCCGGGAGGCCGCCCTCCGGCCTCACGGGCGCGAACTTCCGCGCGGACGCGTCGAACTTGAGGAGAGCATCCGGCGTGTCGTACGCGCCGGCAAAGAGCGTTCCGTCGCGAGCCTCGAAAAGGGCCGAGACTTCTCCCGGGACTCCCTCGGCCGGTCCGAACGTGTGCGGCGCCGCCCGCGCGAGCGCGTCCCCGAAGCCGAGCTTCGGCAGCCGCCGGACGCCGGTGGGAGACGCAACCCACCAGGCGCCGGAGCGATCGCGCAGGACAGATCGGCCCCAGATGAGGCGTCCGAGCACAGGCGCGCTCGCGCGCGGCCAGCGGACGGAACGGAATCCCTCCCCTTCGCGCCGCGCGAGAGCCGTGTTTCCGCGCGAAGCGACGTAGAGCGCGCCGTCGTCACCGCGGAACACCGCCGCGACCTGGGCGTCGAGAAGGCCGTCCTCTTCGGCGAAAGAGGTGAAGCCCGTGGGCCTGACGCGCAGGAGCCCCGTACTCTGCGTGCCGATCCAGAGGTTGCCCTCCGCGTCCTCGAAGAGCTCGCCGAGGATGCCGTCTCCGAACCCGTGGCGGCGCCCGAAGAACTCGAGCTTCCCGCCTCCGAAAACGACGAGACCGGCCGTGGTCGTGAGGACGACGCGCCCGTCGTTCCGCTCGAGGAGGCGCTGGAAGGCCGAGGGCCCGGCGCCGGGGATGCTCTCGAGCACGCGCCTCTCGCCCTCGCGTTCGGGCAGGTGCAGCCGCCCTCCTTCGAGGAGCGGGCCCGCGGCTCCGGCCTCCGTGCGCTCCCAGCCCCGCGCCGAAACGACGAGACGGCCGGGCGTCGACGCCCAGAGACGGCCTTCCCGGTCGATCAGGACTCCCCGCACGTCCTCCGGAGTGAGTTCCTTCGACAGGGGGACTCGCCGCGGCGCCTCCCCCCGCGCTGCGCGGAAGAGGCCCTTCGACGTGCCGGCGAGGACTTCACCGTCCGGACCCGCCCTGAGGACGCGGACGACCGCGACGCCGCGGGCCGCTGCCGCGAGTCCCCACGGCCGGGGAGGCCCGCTCGTGGCACCCGTTTCGAAGATCTCTCCCGCGGCCGCGTACCAGATGCGGCCTGCCGGATCGGCCCACACGCATTCGACGGGCTTTCCCGCCGCGGGGCCGGCCGGCTTGAAGACAGGCTTCGTGGACGGATCCGACGCGCCGAGCCGGGCGAGGCCTCCCGAGGTCGCGACCCAAACGGCGCCGTCCGGGCCCTCGGCGAGCGCGAAGATCCGCGGCTTCGGCAACCCGTCCTCCACGCCGTAAACGCGGAAGCGCTCCCCGTCGAATCGGGAGAGTCCGTTCAGCGAGCCGACCCACAGGTAGCCGCGCGAGTCCTTGAGGAGCGCGGTGACCGTCTCCTCCGCGAGGCCCTCGGAAACGCCGTGCCGCTGCACGGGCAGGCGCTCGGCCGCGAGCGGCGCCGCGAGTGCCGGAACGAGGAGGAGGACGGCCGCCCCGAGGCGCTTCGCGATCCGTCCGGCCGGGTCGCGAAGCTTGGCGACGACGCGGCCTTCCTCGTCGAGAAGCACGGGGATCTCGAGGCCGAACCGCTCCGAAAGCACGGGGTCCGAGTCGACGTCGACCTCCGACAGCGTGCCGCCGAGCGCCGCGACGAGCGGCAGGACCTTCACCTTCATCTCGTCGCAGAGGTGGCAGCCCGGGCGGGTCAGGAGGCGCAGCGCCGGGGGCGCGGCGCTCCGCCGCCGGAGCAGGCGCCCGAGCGCGCTCACGCGCCGGGTGCGGCGGCCGGCGGGTGCGGACCGCGCGGGAGCCGGGTGAGGACTCTCCACGTGTAATGGAGAGCGGACACGGTCGCGAAGACTGCGACGAGCCACATGCAGACGGTCGCGACGACCGGCTCGAGACGCTTCACGTTCGCGAGGAGGATCGCCGTCACGGTCGAGACCTCGAGGAACGTGGTCAGCTTCCCGAGGACGGAGGGCGGGAAGGACCGGATCCCGAGGGCGAGGAAAAGGACCAGGCACGTCACGACGATGAAGAGGTCCCGGAAGATCGTGAGAACGAGGAGCCAGATCGGGATCCGGATGGCCGTCGGCGTGCCCGGCAGGGCGAAGACGACGAACGACGAGACGAGAAAGAGCTTGTCCGCGATCGGATCCAGCCACGCGCCGAGCGGCGACCCCATCGAGAAACGCCGCGCGACGTAACCGTCCACGATGTCCGTGACTGCAGCCGCCAGGAAGATCACGAGCGCCGTCCACGCGCGGCCGTCGAGGATCGCCATGACGAGGAACGGGAGGGCGGCGAGACGCGCGAACGTCAGGACGTTCGGCAGCGTCCAGGGACGGAGCTCCACGGCGCGTTCCGTCAGCCGGGCGGCGGAGTCGCCGCTTCGGTCCCTTCGAGCCGGACGTACACGGCCTTTCCCTTCGGGACGATGAGCTGCTCGGCTGCCATCTGGGACATCGTGCGCGAGACCGTCTCGCGCGAAGAGCCGATCGTGTCGGCGATCTCGCGCTGCGAGGGGCGTACGACGACGGCCCAGCCGCCGCCGGCCTTCCGCCCGCGCGCGACCGCGAGCTCGCGGAAGTAGCGCGCGAGGCGCGCCTTGACGTCGAGCGACGCGAGGCCTTCGATCGTGGAGTTCGCGCGCCTCAGGCGCGCCGAAAACGCGGCGAGGAGCGCCCGCGTCAGGACGAAGTTGCTCTTCAGGAGGTCGAAGAAGACCGCGCGGGAAAGGATCGCGAGCTCGGACTTCTCCTGGGCAATCACGCTGGCCGAGCGCGGCGCGTCGTCGATGAGCGCCATCTCGCCAAAGTGCTCGCCCTCTCCGAGCGAGTTCAGAACGACCTCCCGGCCGTCGGGCGCGACGATCGCGACGGCGACGCGTCCCTTGACGATCACGTAGAAGGCGTCCCCCGGCTGGCCCTGCTCGACGATCGTCTCGCCCCGCCGGTACGTCCGGAGCGCCGCGGCTCTCGCAAGCGCGACGCGGTCCTCCGGCGCGACTCCCTCGAAGAGCGGAACTTTTGAGAAGAGCTCCGAGACGTTCATCGCGATCCTCCTGGCCGGGCCATTTTCAGGGCGGCCTCGATCGCCGCCACTGCCTCACGCCCGCTGATCTGCCGGGGCCCCTCCGGAAGTATGCCGCACTCGGCGAGGGACGCCGGGCACGAAAGCTCGCCGCCTGCGAGCGCGGCGAGCCTGCGGAGATGAGACGGCATCTCGCCGCGGGCCACGGCCGCGTCCGCGCCGACCACGTGCGTGTCGCGCGAGACCGGAAAGAACCCGAGGCCGATCGTCCGAACGAGCGCGCCGCGCTCGGGACGGTCCACGATGTCGACAGCGACGTCGGCCGCCAATGGAATCCGCGCCTCGCGCACCTCGGGCGAGAGCTCGACGAGCAGCGCCGCGAGCTGCGCGCGCGTCAGCCGCGCAGAGAGCGCCGCCCGCCGCGCGGGTCCCGGCAGGTTCTGGACGCGGAACTCGAAGCGGGCTGCCGCCGCCTTTTCCCGGAAAGCCGGGTCGGTCCGGCCGAGCTCCTCGTAAAGGGCCTCGGCCTCGACCCAGCGGCCCGTCTTCGTCGCCAGAGACGCGAGCGACTCCGTCAGGACGGCGTTCGAGGGCTCGATCTCGTGGGCGCGCTTCGCTGCGGACCACGCGTCCTCGGTGGCGCCCTCGGCTTCCGCGGCATTCGCGAGAGCCCGGTAGCCGGCGGCCGCCCGCGGGTCGACTTCGAGGATCGACACGGCGGCGCGCCGCGCGGCGGCGACGTCCTTCCGCTTCAGGGCCTCGTCTGCTTCGTCCCCGCGGCGCGCCACGAGCGCGTCCCGGAGCTCCTTCTCGCGCGCGACGTACCGCGGGTCCGCCGGAACGAGACGCAAGGCCTCGCGATACCCGTCCAGGGCGTCCCGCAGCCGGCCCTCGGACGCGGCCGCCTCGGCACGCGCCGCGGCCTCGCCGGCCCGGACGACGGACGGGTCCTCCCGGGGAGGGGCCGTCGCGCAGCCCGCGGCGCCTGCGAGGAGGATGGCGAGCGCGACGGAGAGCCGGCGCGTCAAACCGCGGGGGCCCGCACCGCCGGGGGGGCGAAGGACGGAGCGGTCGTCCCGGTCGACGCAACGGATGCGATCGCGTGCTTGTAGATCATCTCTTCGCGCCCGTCGACCTCGACGACGACGGCGTACTTGTCGAACCGGCGGATGCGGCCGACCCGCGTGCGGCCCGAGATCAGCGTGACCTCGACGACCGTGTTGTCCTTCCTCAGCTGGTAGAAGAACCCGTCCTGCACGTTGATGGGCGGCTTCGGCGTCCCGATCATGAATGACTCCCTTCCGGAAGATGAGCAAGAAGCGGGTGCGCGAGGCGCTCCGCGAAATCGACGAGGTCGGGGCGCAGCGCGGAGACGGGCACGAGCCCCGGCTCCCGGCGGAACCAGGTCTCCTGCCTCTTCGCGTACCGGCGCGTGTCTCTCAGGATCCGTTCCTTCCACTCCGCTTCGGAAATCGTCCCCCCGAGGAGCGCAGCCGTATCACGGTACCCGATGGCCGAGAAGGCGGGCGCCGTGAGCGGCACGCCGGCGGCGAGGAGGCCGTGCACTTCCTGCGGGAGCGCGGTTGCGAAGCGTGTTCGAAATCTCCCGGAGATTCTGTCATGGAGGTCCGGCCGCGGCAACGTGAGGAGGATCTTCACGCAGGGCCGTGTCCACGCCTCGCCCGGCCGCTCGCGGAAGAGGCGCGACGGGCGCTCGCCCGTCAGGAGCAGGATCTCGAGGAGGCGGATCGCGCGCGACGCGTCGGCGTCCGCAAGGCGCGCCGCCGCCTCCGGATCGAGGAGCGCGACCATCCGCTTGAGGTACGGCGCGCCCCGCCGGACCGCGACGGCCTCGAGCGCGGCGCGCACGCCGTCGTCCCGGCGCGGGCCCTCGAAAAGGCCGCCGAAGAACGCCCGGACGTAGAAGCCCGCCCCTCCCGCGAGGATCGGAAGCCGGCCCCGGCCGAGGATCTCCTCGCAGAGGCGGCGCGCCTCGGCGGCGAACTCCCCCGCGCTCCACCGCTCCACCGGCTCGCGCGCGTCCACGAGGTGGTGCGGAGCCCGCGCGAGGAGGTCCGCCCCGGGCTTGGCCGTCCCGACGTCGAAGCCGCGGTACACCGCGAAGGCGTCGGCGGACACGACCTCCCCTCCGAGTCGTTCGGCGAGCGCGACGGCGAGCTCGGACTTCCCCGTCGCCGTCGCGCCGAGGATCGCGAGGACGCCCGACGGGCCGCTCACGGCGCGGACCTCGCGACGGCTTCCGGGAAGCCGGGGAGAACGTGCCCCGCCGCCAGCGTGAGCGTGATGTCGCCGTCGCGATCCGTCCGGAAGACGCGCACGCCGGCTTCCGCGAGTCGCCGGACGACGTCCGGCGCGGGATGTCCGAACCGGTTGCGCCGGCCGACGCCCACGAGAGCGACGCGCGGCGCCACCCGCGCGAGAAAGTCCGGCGTCGTCGAGGTGCGGCTGCCGTGGTGCGGCACCTTCAGAACGTCGGCCCGGAGGTCGGCGCCGGCCGCCACGAGGTCGCGCTCCGCCGGAGCCTCCACGTCGCCCGTCAGGAGGAGGGTCCGCCCCTCGGCCCGCGCCCGGAGGACCAGCGACCCGTTGTTCTCCCGCGCGCGCGGATACGGGTCGTCGCTCGGGTGGAGGACGTCGAACGTGAGCCCTGCGGCCTCGAAGCGGGACCCGGCGCCCAAGCGCTCGAGGACGAATCGCCTCTTCCGTGCGACGGCGAGCACCTCGTCCAGAAACGCGTTGCGCGGCGCGGCCCGCGGCAGGATGACGCGTTCGACCGGCAGCGACGAGAGGACCGCGAGGAGCCCTCGCGCGTGGTCCGGGTGCGGATGCGTGAGGACGACGGCGTTCAGCGACACCACGCCGAGATCCGCGAGCTTCGGGATGAGGCGCAGCCGCCCGAACTCGTACGCGCGATCCGGGCTTCCGCCCCCGTCCACGAGGACGCGCCCGCGGGGCGTCACGAGGAGCCAGCAATCGCCCTGTCCGACGTCCAGCGCCCGGAGGACGACCGTGCCCGGCCGTGCCGAGGCCGAGGGCGCGGCGGTGATCGCGAGGACCACGAACAGGGCCGCGCCGAGCGCCGCCCGGCGGATAAGCTGGGCCGCCGCCAGCCCCGCGACGGCGAGAAGACCGGCCGCCGCGGCCGCGAGCGCGAAGGACGGAGTCGGGACGACGCGGACGGCGTGGAGCCGGTCGAGAGCGTCGAGGATGCCGAACTGGAGGTCCGAGAGGAGCCGGAGCGGGACGATCGCGGCCGCCGCGGCGCCGGGCGAGACGAGGAGCAGAGGAAGGAGCGCGAGGCCTGCGAAAAGGAAGACGCCCGAGAGCGGCACGATGAACG
>JBBQDQ010000108.1:0-11453 GCA_038319835.1 Thermoanaerobaculia bacterium
TGGCACAGAAAACAAACCGCCGACGCGCCGCAAGGCGCAGGTAAGGGTGAAAAGGTGCGGTAAGAGCGCACCGCGGTTCCGGCAACGGGACTGGCAGGCGAAACCCCACGCGGAGCAAGGCCAAATAGGGTGACGGAAGGGACGCCCGCTCCCGCGGCTTCACGGCCGACGTCACCGGGTCGGTCGCTTGAGCCCGTCCGGAAGGGCGGGCCTAGAGGAATGACCGCCAGCCGGGAGGCGCGAGCCGACCGGTCACAGAATCCGGCTTATCGTCCGGCCCGAGTCATTCTTTCGAGAGGTTCCGGGTGGGCAGCAGCGGCACGGCCGCGGCGGCCCGCCCGTTGACGAACACCCTCACCGAGGGCTCGGCGTCCGGCGAGGGTAGTGCGCGGTACAGAGCCTCGTGCGCGCCGGGCCACGCGGTCCGGACGGACTCGCGGAGCCGGTCGCGGGCCGCGAACGGAACTCCGATCTCGTAGAGCACGAGGACCGCGGGCTTCCGGGCGAGCTCCGCGAGGCGAGGCTGCAGGCCCGGATCGCCGAATGCGATCGTCTCGATCGTTACTGAGGGGACGTCCGCGCTCGCTACCGCCTCCACGATTGGCCCGGCGTCGCCGGAATTCGGGGGGACCGGGATGACGAGCGCCGTCGGGACGCCCGACGCGCCGGCCGCCTGCGCCACTCCCACCGTGAAGGCGAGGGGCGGGAGCGGAGCGACCTCGAAGGAAGCCGCGTGAACCTGCCACGTGCTCCAGGCCGCGGCGGCGGGGAGGGTCACGAGGGCCACGATCGTGACCGCCCCGCGAAACCGCAGCGCGCCGCCGATCGCCGCGACGCCGCAGCCGCCGAGAACGGCCCAGGCGGGAGTCGCCAGGAGGACCCACGGGCTCGTCGGGGTTGCATACGGCTGGAGGAGGCCGATCACGAACGGCCAGAAGAGGGCGACCGCCAGCAGCGCGCGCGACGCCGTCCGCGCGCCCGATCCTGCGGCGAGCGCCGCAATCCCCGCGAGGAGGAGCAGCGCCGAGACCGGATCGACTCGCGGCCCGGCCGCCGCGTGGCCGGGCTCGACGTTGTAGACGGGCTGTGCGAGACCGTGGAGGACGCGCGCCACGAGAGGGGACGCCACCGGGCCGGCCTCGATGAGCTCCGGCGAGAAGACGGACAGTTTGTCCAGGTGGACGCGGACGTAGTGCCGGCTCAGGAGACAGGGAGCCGCGGCGGCCAGGGACGCGAGGACGAAAACCGCCGCCGCCCGGAGGGACCTCCGCGAGGGCCGGCCGGAAAGCGCGATCCAGAGGAGCACCGCGGCTCCCGAGACCGCCGCAAGGGCATAGCTGAAGAGGCCCAGGCCTGCCGCGAGCCCGGACAGGACGAGCGGAGTCCAGCGGCGCGTCGCGGCCGCGCGCGAGGCGAGCGTGAGCGCGAGCATCGCGAGGAAGGCGCCCTGAAGGTTGTTGTAGCCGTTCTTCGCGTAGGTCTGGACGAGGACCGAAGTCCCGAGGAGCACCGACGTGGCGAAGGCGCCCGCGCGCCCGAGTAGAGGCCGCGCGAAGACGTGTCCCATCACCGCCAGCCCTGCGACGAGGAGCAGGTTGCCGGCGCGAAGCGCCGTTCCCGTCGGTCCGAGAAACGGGAAGAGGACGGACTGCATCCACGACGACGCGACCGAATACATCGCGAAGACGCCGTCGGGCGAGAGGAAGGGCGGCGTGAGCCGCCCCAGCCACAGCTCGCGCGCCACGCCGTAGAACCCGTACGAGTCCTCGGAGCCCGCCCACTCCCACCCGTTGAGACGGCAGGCCGCGAGGGCGGTGGAGGCCGCGGCCACGAAGACGATCCCGGCGACCTCGGCCGCGCGCACAGGGGGCCCGCCCGTCGTGCGGCCGGGCGCGCCTTGGTCGGCGCACAGGGCGAGGCCGACGAGAGCGCAGAGCCCCGCGGCCCAGAGCCCCGCCGGGGGGACCGAATCCCGGCGCGTCATCACGGCAAGAAGGACGGCCTCCGTCGCCGCGAAGGCCGCAAGACAGGCGAAGGCCGTGCGGCTGTGGCCGACGAACGGATGTCCGGGCCCGTCGAGCCGCACGTCGCGGGCGGGAGACGGGAGATCGAGGCGCTTCCACGCCAGAACGAGCGCGGCGACGGCGGCCGCGAGAACCGCGAGAACGAAGGCCGGGACGGCGTTCGGAAACTGCATCCGGAGCGCGAACGGAGCGAGCCCGCGCGACAGCCACTCCTCGACGGAGGGAAAGGGCACGGCGTCACGGAGAACGAGGTACCGGAGGAACAGGACGCACGCGACGCAGGCGAGAGATGCCGCCGCGAGGACGGCGCGCCGGAGGACGAGCACGGGCGCATTGTCTCGTGCCCTCGTGACATACTTGGATGAGACGTCATCTCACATCGGAGGTGCCATGAACAGGCGACTTCAGTTCCTGGCCTGCGTCCTTCTCGCGATCGGCGCGCGCCTCGGGGCGACCGAGACGACCGCCAGGGTGAAGGAGCAGCCCGTCGTGCGCCCCACGGCTACACCCGCGAAGATGACGCTGACGCTTGCGCAACTCCGCGCGATCATCAAGAACCCCGGGCTTTCGGGAGGTTCGGCGATCACGCGTTCGCCGAAGGGGGTGGCCTCCGTGAACGCCCTGCGCGATCTCGTGAGACAGGAGGATGCGGCGGCTGTGGCAACTCGCTCGTTGGCGGCCAGGATCCCGATCCAGCCGTCCCGCGTCGCGGGTTCGACGAGCAAATCGGGGATCTCGCAAAGCGCGTCCCAGTTCATCGACGGGATCCATACGGTCAACGGCAAGAGCATGGGGTTCCTCGTGTCGCCGGGGAACAACCTGACCATCCGGGGGCGCGGTTTCGGCGACGTCGAAGGCCTGGCCGCAGTTGCCCTTCCTGACGGAAAGACCGCCGCGAGCCTGAAAGTGATTCGCTGGAGCGACGTCGAGATCTGGGCGTTGCTTCCTGCGGGTTTGAGCGGCGTGGAAGATCAGGCTGCGGCCGTCCGGGTCGTCACGAGAACGGGGAAAGAGCTCGGGAAGGGAAACGTCTTCCTGCTTGACCACGGGCGATTCATCGCCGAGCGGGCGGAAGTCTCGGTGGTCCCGGACGGAGGCGAATTCTCGACGAGCTGGGTCGTCGGAGGCTCCTGGTCAAAAACGAGCTACGACTCTCATACGGGATTGCGGGCTCGGTTCGAGGACGGCGAGAGCATCACCTGCAAACCCGCCGGCACCGACGTCCTGACCGTGCGCCAGCCCATGCGGCGCGGGTTCGTCCTCGTCGGCCTCACGGCGCAATGGGGATCGACGGATTCGGGCGACAAGGACGCGAACGGAAACGCGGGTAGCCGGGCGTTCTTGCCCGGGTACGGTTTCGGGGACTGGAACGGAGACAGCATTCCGATCCGCTGGGGAGTCTGGCGCAGCCACACGTCCCCTCAGGCGAGCCTGAACTTGCCCAACCAGTACGACGTCAACGGCGTCGTGATCGGGGTCTGGTCCGCGCCCCACTGGGTCAGCGCGGGCCACTCCTACGACGTCTGCCGCTCCCAGTACGCGGTCCGGGTCGTGCTGTCCGGCCCAAGGGGGGTGCCTCCACCGATCCTTGGCGAACTCGGGGACTAATCGACGCCGGCCCTGAGACAATCCCCGCGTGCCCGAAATCGTGGACGGCAACAACCTGATCGGCCGGCTCGGCGGCGGCACGCGCGACGGGCTCGTCGCGGAGCTCTGCGAGGTCGCCCGCCGGAAGCGGAAAACGCTGACCGTCGTCTTCGACGGCCCGCCGGAGTCCGGGCGCGCCAAGGTGCAGTCCATCGGAGACGTCCAGGTCGTCTACGCGGCGCCGCGCTCGGCCGACGAGGAGATCGTCCGCCGCATCCGCGAGGCGCGCGATCCGCGCGGCGTGACCGTCGTGACGGACGACCGCGCCCTCGCGTCCGCTGTCGCCGCCGCCGGGGCCCGGACGGCCGGGATCGAGGTCTTCCAGCGGGACGCGTCGGCGCGGATGCGCGCACCGGCGCCCGCCGAGACCGGAAAGCCCGTCGCAGCGGGAAGCCCGAAGGACTGGGAGCGCTGGTTCTCGGATCCGAAGAACAGGATCGGCTGATGGCCGGACTCGTGCGGCTCGCGCGCCTTCTGCCCGGCGACACGGTCGGCGTCGCGGCGCTGTCGGGACCGCCGGACCCGGACGCCCTCGCCGCGGGCGTCCGGTGGCTGGAAGGATCCGGCTACCGCGTCCGCCTCGCCTCGAACGTCCTTTCCCTCGAGCCTCTCCTCGGGCTCGCGGGATCCGCGGAAGACCGCGCCGCGGGATACCGTTCCCTTCTGCTCGATCCCGACGTGAAGGCGATCCTTTTCGCACGCGGCGGCTACGGCGTCACCTCAGCGCTCCGGCGCCTCGACCCGGCCGAAGCCGCGCGCCACCCGAAGATCCATTGCGGCTTCTCGGATCTCACGGTTCTCTCCTCGTGGCTCCTGGGCGCGGGCGTGCCTTCGTTCCACGGCCCGATGGTCGCGGCGGATCTCGCGCGCGGGCTCGACCCGCTCTCGGCCTCGTTCTTTCCGTCGATGCTCGGCGGCAGGGGACCGAAGAGGATTTCCTTTGAGGGTGAAGAGGGGGAGAGTGGCGCTTCCGGTCGCGCCTCGTCCGGCGGCGCCGTTCTCGCTCCGGGCGCAGCCTCCGGGCGGCTGGTGGGAGGGTGCCTGTCCCTGCTCGCCGCCTCGGTCGGGACCCCTTGGGAATTCGACTACTCCGGGGCTCTCCTCTTCTTCGAGGACATCGCCGAAGAGGCCTACCGGATCGACCGGATGCTCGGAACCCTGATCGACGCGGGGCGATTCGCTAAACTGTCCGGCATCTTGATCGGTTCGCTCTCGGCCGTCACGTTTGCGGGAGTCGAGGACGCGTCACGCCTGCGCGCCGTTCTCGAGTCCCGGCTCGCCCCCCTCGGCATCCCCGTGGTCATGGGCCTGCCGGCCGGCCACCGCGGCCCCAACGCGACCCTGCCCGTCGGCGCGCGTGCGGCGTGGGACGGAGCCGGGACGCTCACCTTCCTCGAGGAGATCGTCTTTTGAAAGTCGTCGTCAAGTCGGGGACTCCGAGCGGCTTCACGGACTACCTCATGAAGGCCCCGGCCGGGAAGGACGTCTTCTCGGAGGGCGAGGTCGGCACCGAGATGTACGTCATCCAGGTCGGCACCGTCGAGATCTACAAGCGAAACCGCAAGGGCGAGGAGAAGATCCTCGCGACGCTCGAGAAGGGCGACTTCTTCGGGGAGATGTCGATCCTCGAAGACGTCCCCCGCACCGCGTCCGCGCGCGCGAAGACGGAGTGCGAGCTCGTCCGGATCAACCAGACGACTTTCGACGAGATGCTCCGCCACAACGCGGAGATCGCGGTCCGAATGCTGCGCAAGCTCTCGCGGCGCCTGCGCGAGACGACGAAGCTCCTCGAGCAATCCACGGGCGTCGCCCCGACGCTCGACCAGTCGTCGTCCGACATCTTCGCCAAGGAAGCCGACCGCCACGACATCTTCCGGCTCGTCGCGGACGCCGGCGGCGAGTTCTTCCTGAACCGCGAAGGGGAGACGACGGTCGGGCGCATCGACCCCGTCACGGGCATCCGGCCGGACGTCGACCTCGCGAACCTCGACACCCAGCGCTCCGTCTCCCGCCGCCACTCGAAGATCGTCCACGCCGGGAACGAGTTCCGCGTCGTCGAGGAGATCGGGACGATGAACGGAACGTTCGTGAACGGGACGCGGATCGTCACGGGCCAGCCCGTTCCGATCAAGGACGGCGACCGCATCCGGTTCGGCCTCGTGGACCTCACGTTCCGCATCAGCAAGGCGTAGGGGTCATTTCCGCTCCTCTTCCACCCCTCGCGTCGCTGACCGGCATCGGCCCCGCACGCGCGAAGGAGCTGGCCGAGGCGGGCGTCGAGACGGCGCTCGATCTCCTCCTCCATCTCCCGTTCCGTTACGAGGATCGGACGCGGATCGGTCCGATCTCCGGCCTCGTGCCCGAGGGGCCCGCGACGACCGTCAAGGGAACCGTCCTGTCCTCCCGGCTCATCCGGACGCGTCGGAGGGGCTTCACGATCTTCGAGGCGATCCTCGACGACGGCTCGGGCACGCTGCGCCTCGTCTTCTTCAACCAGCCGTACCTGCAGAGGTGGATGGCGCCGAAGAAGGCGTTCTGGGTCTACGGGATCGCGACGCAGGCGGCGCGCTACCGGCGCGGGCTCGTCATGGAGAACCCGCAGATAGAAGAATTCTCTGAAGGTAAAGAGGGGGAGGGAGGCGCCGCCGGGGACCCACTCTCCGTCGGACGCGTCGTCCCGATCTACCGCAAGCTGCCGGGCCTCACTCCGCGGATGCGGAGGCGCGTGGTTTTTCACCTTCTAAGAGAATTTGCAGACCGCCTCCCGGAGCGCAACGAAGGATCGCGAGCGAGGGAGGAAAAGCTCCCGACCCTTTCCGAGTCCCTGCGAGAGGCCCACTTCCCGGGCAGCGGTGGAGGCCCCCCCGACGCCGAGCCGTGGACCGAGCGGACGTCGCCGTACCTCCACCGCCTCGTGTGGGAGGAGTTCCTCGAGTTCCAGGTCGGCCTCCAGCGCCGGCGCGCCGAGCGCGACCGCGTGCCGGCGCCCGTCCTCGCGGCCGACGATGCGATCCGCGCGCGCCTCAAGGAGGCGCTCCCGTTCTCGCTGACGGCCGCGCAGAAGCGCGTCATCCGGGAGATCGGCGAGGACTTCCGTTCGGGGCGCCCGATGCGCCGGCTCCTGCAGGGGGACGTCGGGAGCGGCAAGACGATCGTCGCCGTCCTCTCCGCGATCCTCGCGGCCGAGTGCGGGCGTCAGACGGAGCTCATGGCGCCGACCGAGATCCTCGCCGAGCAGCACTTCTCGACGATCTTCCGGATCTTCGGCAAGACGCGCTTCCGCGCCGAGCTCCTGACGGGCCGCGTGAAGGGCAAGGCCCGTGCGCAGATCCTCGACGCCCTCCTCGGCGGGAGGATCGACATGCTCGTCGGGACGCACGCCCTCCTCGAGGACCCCGTGGACTTCCGCCGCCTCGGGCTCATCGTCATCGACGAGCAGCATCGCTTTGGCGTTGCGCAGCGCACCGCTCTCGCCGCCAAGGCCGACCCGTCCGGCGCGCGGCCGCACCTCCTCGTGATGTCGGCGACGCCGATCCCGCGCTCCCTCGCGCTCACGCTCTACGGCGACCTCGACGTCTCGACGCTCGACGAGAAGCCGCCCGGGCGGACGCCGATCACGACCCGCGTGCTGTCCGAAACGGAGCGCTCCGCCGCGTTCCGGGAGATCGAGGGCGAGATCCGGGCCGGCGGGCAGGCGTACGTCGTGGTCCCGCTCATCGAGGAGTCCGACTCGATCGACGCCCGCGCGGTCGAGAAGCACGCCGAGGACATCCGCAAGGCGCTCCCCGGCCGGCGTGTCGGCGTTCTCCACGGACGCATCCCGCCGGACGAGCGGGAGCGGACGATGGGGGAGTTCGCGTCCGGGAAGATCGACGTCCTCGCCGCGACGACGGTCATCGAGGTAGGCGTCGACGTCCCGAACGCCTCGTACATGCTCGTCGAAAACGCCGAGCGTTTCGGGCTCGCCCAGCTCCACCAGCTCCGGGGACGCGTCGGCCGCGGCCGGCGAAAGTCGCGGTGCGTCCTTCTCTTCGGCGCGAAGACCTCACCCGAGTCGCGAGAGCGGCTCACCGTTCTCGAGAAGACGGACGACGGCTTCATCGTGGCCGAGGAGGACCTCAAGCGCCGCGGCCCCGGCGACGCGCTCGGGACCCGCCAGAGCGGCGTTCCGATGTTCCGCATCGGCGATCTCGTCCGGGACGTTGCGTGGATGAAAGCCGCCCGGGACGAAGCCGCACGCCTCATCGCGGGCGGTCGCGACGCGAGGTTCGAGGAGCCGTTCTTCCTCCGGCCCGGGGCCGCCGCGGCGGCCGACTGAGGCCTCTCGTTCCGGGTTAACATCGGGCCCGCCGCGCCGCGCGTCACGCGCCGCGCAGGGAGCGCCGTGAGCCCCGAGAAAATCCTCGAGATCGTGATCCAGGTGGTCGTGCTGTTGTTCGCCGTCTCGTTCCACGAGTCGGCTCACGGGTACGTCGCGATGAAGTGCGGCGACAACACGGCGCGGGATCTCGGGCGGATCACGATGAACCCTCTGAAGCACCTGGACCCGATCGGCAGCGTCCTCTTCCCGGCGGTCCTCGCGTTCTCTGGCCTGCCCGTGTTCGGCTGGGCCCGCCCGGTCCCCGTGTCGCTCCGGGGCGTCCGCAACCCCCGGCGCGCGAATCTGCTCGTCTCGGCCGCGGGCCCGGTCTCGAACCTGATCCTCGCGGTGGGCTTCGCGCTCGCGGTCTTCGCGCTGCGCCCGATCGTCACGACGCGCACGCACGTCCTCTTCCCGCTCCTCCTCGTCGCCGTGCTCTCGGTCGTCGTGAACGTCTCGCTCGCCGTCTTCAACCTCCTGCCGATCCCGCCGCTGGACGGCTTCGGCGTTCTCGAGAGCCTCCTGCCGGCCTCGGCGCTGCCGGCCGTGATGTTCCTGCGCCGCTTCGGCTTCGTGATCCTCATCCTCCTGATGTTCACCGGCGTGCTCAGCTCCGTCCTCAGGCCCGCTCACGCGATCCTCGTCGGGTGGCTCCTCAGATGACCACGAACCAGATCGTCCTCTCCGGCCTGCGTCCGACCGGGCGCGTCCACCTCGGCAACTACTGGGGCGCGGTCAAGAACTGGGTCGATTTGCAGGAAACGTACGCCTGCCGGTACTTCGTCGCCGACCTCCACGCCCTCACGACGGACTACGCGGACACCTCCGCGATCCGCGAGGCGTCGGTGGAGGCCGTGACGGACTGGCTCTCGGTGGGACTCGATCCCGAGAAGTCCGTCATCTTCGTGCAGTCCCGAGTGCCCCAGACCGCCGAGCTCGCGCTCGTCTTCGGGATGATCACGCCGCTCGGTTGGCTCGAGCGCGTCCCGACGTACAAGGAGCAGATAGAACAGCTCCGCGAGCGGGACCTCGGGACGTTCGGCTTCCTCGGGTACCCGGTCCTCATGACCGCCGATATCGCGCTCTACCTCGCGCACTACGTCCCGGTCGGCAAGGACCAGGAAAGCCACCTCGAGATCTGCCGCGAGATCGTCCGCCGGTTCAATGGCTTCTACGGCGACGTCTTCCCGGAGCCGAAGGCCCTCTTCACGGCCACGCCGAAGGTTCCGGGCCTCGACGGCCGGAAGATGTCGAAGAGCTACGGCAACACGCTCGCGCTCTCGGATTCCGGCGAGGACGTCACGAAGAAGGTCATGGGGATGGTGACAGACCCTGGCCGCGCCCGAAGGGCCGACCCGGGCGATCCGGACGTCTGCAACCTGTACCCGTTCCACGTCCTCTACTCGACGCCGGAAGAGCAGAAGGTCGTCGCCCAGGAATGCCGTTCGGCCGCGCGTGGGTGCGTCGACTGCAAGAAGCACCTCATCCGCAACATGAACGCCGCCCTCGAGCCTATCCGCCAGAAGCGCGCCGAGATCGTCGCGCAGAAGGACTACGTCAAAGACGTCCTCGAGGACGGAAACGAGAAGGCCCGCAGGATCGCGGCCGCGACGATGGAGAAGGTCTCGGACGCGATGGGGCTTCTGTAGTGGCCGAGTTCCGGATCCCCGTCCCCGCCGGGGCGGACCTCATGCAGCCGTACCCGGTCAAGGTGCCCCAGTTTGAGGGGCCGCTGGACCTGCTCCTTCACCTGATCCGGAAGAACGAAGTGGATCTCCGGAACATCCCGGTCGCGGACATCTGCCGCCAGTACCACGAGTACCTCGTCCTCATGCAGGAGCTGGATCTCGAGGTCGCGGCCGAGTTCCTCTACGTCGAGGCGCTCCTCGTCCACGTCAAGTCGCAGATGGTCCTCCCGCGCGCGGTGCAGCCGGACGGCACACCTGCAGAGGACCCGCGCGACGAGCTCGTCCGGCGCCTGATCGAGTACCGCAAGTACAAGGGCGTGGCCGAGACGCTGCACGAGATGGAAGCGCTGCGCCT
The DNA here is from genome assembly GCA_038319835.1 of Thermoanaerobaculia bacterium. GTDB lineage: Bacteria > Acidobacteriota > Thermoanaerobaculia > UBA5066 > UBA5066 > Fen-183. The sequence goes on from JBBQDQ010000108.1 coordinate 10,075, forward strand.
CGGCCTCTGGAGCCGGCCGCCCGCGAAGCTCGAGGCGACGGACGCCGAGGCCGAGGAGACGGACCTCTCCGAGGTGTCGCTCTTCGACCTGCTCACGTTCTTCAAGGGGGCGCTCGACCGCTACCGTGCGGCCCACCCGCCCTCCATGGAGATCGCCCACCAGAAATACTCGATCAAGGAAAAGATGGAGAACATGCTCGCGCGCGTGAGGAGCGGCAACGGCCCCGTGCCGCTCTCCGAAGTCTTCAAGGGCCTCGCGGGGCGCGCCGAGGCGATCGCTGTCTTCCTCGCGGTCCTCGAGCTCCTGCGCCTCCGCGTCGTGCGCGCGAAGCAGGAGGCCGAGTTCGGCGACATCCTCCTCGAGGGGACCGGCGAAGAGTTCACGCTCGAGGGATACGAGGAGTCCTACCGGTGACCGAAGAAACCCCGGCTCCCGAGGCCGCGCCCGAAGCGGCGCCCGCCCCGTCGGCGCCGCCGGCCCACGTCGCGCTCGTCGAGGCGCTGCTGTTCGCGTCCGGCAAGCCCGCGAGCATCGAACGGCTCGTCGAGGCGTCCGAGCTGACGGCTCCCGAGGTCGAAGCGGCGCTCGAGGTTCTCGAGCGCGCGCTGGAGAACGACGCGCGCGGCGTCCGGCTGGACCGCGTCGCCGGCGGCGCCCGCCTCGTCTCGCGGAACGAGTTCGACCTCCCCGTGCGCCGACTCCTCGGCCTCGAGGGGAAGAACAAGCTCTCCATGGCGAGCCTCGAGACGCTCTCGATCATCGCGTACCGCCAGCCTGTCACGGCGCCTGAGATCGCCGAGCTGCGCGGCGTCAACTCCGCATCGTCGCTGAGGACCCTCCTCGACAAGAAGCTCATCACGACGGCCGGCCGCAAGGAAGTCGTCGGGACGCCCTTCCTTTACAAGACGACGAAGGAATTCCTCGTCCACTTCGGCCTCGACGACGTGAAGGACCTCCCGAAGCCAGAGGATCTCGACGCGCTCTACGGCGTCGAGACGAACACGTCGCAGACGGAGCTGTTCCCGGAGGACGCGCCGCCTCCCGAGCCCATGGAAGCGTCCGAAGAGAAAGAAGAGGAAGATTCTTCGAATGGTTAAGCCCGCGGACCGCTCCGAGCGTCTCCAGAAGCTCCTGTCCGCCGCCGGCATCGCCTCGCGGCGCGAGGCCGAGAAGATCATTCTCGAGGGGCGCGTGACCGTGAACGGCCACAAGGTCACGGAGCTCGGCGTGAAGGCCGATCCCGCGAAGGACCACATCAAGGTCGACGGCAAGCTCCTGCGCATCGCGATCGCGCGGCGCTACGTCCTCATGAACAAGCCGAAGGGCCTCATCGTGACGCGCGACGATCCGGGCGGGATCCCGACCGTGTTCGAGCTGC
>JBBQDQ010000109.1:0-11079 GCA_038319835.1 Thermoanaerobaculia bacterium
AAGTCGAGTCGCCGGACGTCGAGGAGCCACAGGAGTCCCGCGAGGGCGACCGGGATGCCGAGGAGGCGGCGGGCGCTCGGACGCTCGCGGGCGATCACGGCGGCGACGCCGACGGTCAGGACCGGCACCATCGCGGTGAGAAGCGTCGCGTTCGTGGCCGTCGTCCTCGAGAGGCCGAACACGAAGAGGATCTGGTTCGCGACGATTCCGAAGAACGAGAGGACGGCGAGGGTGCGCCGGTCCTTCGCGTCGAACGCGCCGCACGGGTCCAGCGTCCGCGCGAGGAGAGTGAGGACCGTGGCGCCCGCCACGGCCCGGAACGACGCGAGAACGAGCGGCGCCGTCTCGGCGAGGGCGAGCTTTCCGAAAACGGGAAAGCTGCCGAAGCAGAGCTGGACGACGAGGAGGGCCAGGTACGGCCAGGCGCTCCGCGCGCGCGGAGCGGGCGGCGGCTCAGACAAGCGGGGCCGAGGCCACTGAGGCTCGGAAAGCGGGGAGATTCCCTTCGAGAGGGGAGATCGTCAGCGCGGTGCCTTCGTCCGCCCTCTCCCGCCTGACGTACGCGAGAGCGACGGAGGCTGCATCGACGAGGTCTCCCGCCGCTCGCGCAGCGCTCGTGACGACGCCGGATTTCTCTCCCTCGAAGAGAACCTCGTCTCCCGGAGACGGAACGCCTCCCGAAACGAGAAGCCGGACGAGGCGGCGGTTCACGTGTCCGTAGGTCTTGATGCGCGCGACGGTCTCCTGGCCGACGTAGCAGCCCTTGTTCTCGGAGATGAAGCCCCTCTCGCGCAGCCCGGCCTCGTCGGGGAGGACGGCCTCCGTCAGTTCCGCGCCCCAGCGAGGGATGCCGGCGCCGACGCGGAGCGATTCGAGGCGCTCGGGCGTCTCGAGGCGGACGCCGGAGGACAGAAGAGGAGAGAAGAATTCTCTTGAAAGTGAAGAGGGAACGCGGAGGTCGAAGCCGGGGACGCCGGTGCGGTTCTCGCGGACGATGCGGATCGGGCCGCACGCCGAGTGCGCGTGCGGCCCGGCCGGTAAAGCGCTGCTGTCGCCCGGCCCCATTACCCTTCTAAGCAAATCTTCCTCTTCTCCTCCATCCCCGGCCGCCTCGCCCGTCAGGTGGAAGACGGACGTCCCCAGCGTCTCGTTCGTGATCGTCACGTCGTTGAAGACGAGGTACTTCCGGAGAAGCGCTTCGACCGCTCCGGAGAGCTCGGCGGGCGTGTCGAGGACGAGGCGCTCTGCCTCGCAGAGAACGACGCACTCGGCGAGCATCTTTCCCTTCGCCGTCAGGAAGGCGGCCGCGCAGCCCTGGTCGGGGGCCAGCTTCTTCACGTCGTTCGTGACGAGGCCGTGGAGGAACGTCGCCCGATCCTTGCCCGTCAGGACGACCGTCCCGCGCCCGGCGAGCTCGAAGAGAAAGGGAGAGCCGCTCACGCGGCGATTCTCGCACCCGGCGCGTTCCCGGGATCCGTGCGAGAATGAAGACCGTGACCGAGCACGAAGCCGCCCCCAAAGCGGGCGGCGTCCGGCGGCGCCGCCGAGGCGGACGCGGCCGCACCACCGCCAAGAAGCCCATCGCGGACGCCACCGACCTCCCGTTTCCCGAGGCCGAGCCTTCGCCCATTCCCGCCGCGCCCGCGCCGCCAATGCCGGCCGTTCCGGCCCTTCCGTTCGCGCCGGGCTGGGTGCCCGCCGGGTTTGGCGAGGGAGTCGGCGGCCCGCCCCCGTCTGGAGCCATGAATACCGAAGAGCAGAATCTCGCCCTTTTCATCGACATCGACAACCTCCTGATCGGCCTGCGCGAGACGGGCCATCCGAAGTTCGACGTCAAGCTGCTGATCTCGCGCCTCCTCGAGAAGGGGAAGATCGTCTACAAGCGCGCTTACGCGGACTGGAACCGCTACACCGAGTACAAGCGCGCCTTCCACGAAGCGGCCTTCGAGCTCATCGACATCCCGCAGCACCGGATGACGGGGAAGAACTCCGCAGACATCCGGATGGTCGTCGACGCGATGGACCTCGCCTCGAACAAGGCCCACATCACGACGTTCGTGATCGGCTCGGGCGACTCGGACTTCTCGCCGCTCGTCTCGAAGCTCAAGGAGAACAACAAGACGGTCCTCGGCTTCGGCGTGAAGGGCTCGACCTCCGAGCTCCTGATCGACAACTGCGACGAGTTCCTCTACTACGAGGACCTCATCCGCGAGAAGACGAAGGCGCCGTCTCTGCAGGGCCTGCCCGAGAAGACGGCCGAGGCGTTCTCGCTCCTCATCGACTCCATGCTCGCGTTGAAACGCGAGAACAAGGAAGTCCTCTGGGGCTCGATGGTCAAGCAGACGATGCAGCGGAAGTACCCCTCGTTCAACGAGAGCTACTACGGCTTCCGCGCGTTCTCCGAGCTCCTCGAGGCCGCCGAAAAGGCCAAGGTCATCACGTTGAAGCGCGACGCCAAGAGCGGCTCGTACATCGTGACCGGCTTCGGCCAGGCCTGAGAAGAGGGGAAGAAGATTTCTTTGAATGGCTAAGAGGGCCGGCCCCTCCGTGTGGCCCCTCCTCTCGTCGAAGGAACTCGGCGACTTCAAGGTGTTCTCGGTCCGAGGGGACCGCACGCGGTCGCCGCGCAGCGGAGAGCCCCACGACTTCTACGTCCTCGAGTGCTCCGACTGGGCGAACGTCATCCCGCTCACGGACGCCAACGAGGTCGTCCTCGTCAGCCAGTTCCGGGCCGGGACGCGCTCCGTCACGCTGGAGATTCCCGGAGGAAGCGTCGAGAAGGGCGAGTCCGCCGCCGCCGCGGTTCGCCGCGAGCTGCGGGAGGAGACGGGGTACGCGGCGCGCTCGTGGAAGCGCATCGGCGTCGTGCACCCGAACCCTGCGATCCAGGGGAACCGCTGCTCGACGTACCTCGCGCGCGGGTGCCGCGAAGTGGGCGAGCTGATCCCGGACGAGGGCGAGGACCTCGCGGTCGAGCTGGTGCCCCTCGCGAAGATCCCGGACCTCATCCGGCGAGGCCGGATCACGCACTCTCTCGTGATCGCAGCGTTCCACTTTCTCTCCTTGTCCTAGCGTAGTACTCCGTATCGGAGAGGTAAACTCCGAAGCGGTGATTGTGCCTCCAACGGGCCCCGCCAGGGAAGCGTCGCGTCCGGCGGCACGCGTCGTGAAACGGGAGGGGAGGCGCGGAAACAGACCCCGCGCCGGGAGGTACACATGTTCCGCCGCTTCGTCGCCCCGATCCTCAGGCTCCTCGCGTTCCTCGGCCTTCTCGCGTCCCCGCTCCTCCTCGCCGCGATTGCCCGCGCCGAGGCGGTTCCGGCCTCGCCGGCGGCTGCGCTGCAGGGCATGCGCCTCGTGGCGCTCCGTTCGGTCGTCCTCTCGGATCGCCCGGACGATCGCGTGGCCCGCGGCGGCCGCGTCGCGGCCAGCGCGCCGGCGACGCTCCTCGAGCGGTCCGGCGGAAAGGTCCTCGTGACGTCGCCCGGGTGGGGCGGCTCCGTCGGCGTGAAGGGCTGGGCCGACTCCTCGGCGTTCTTCGTCCTCGACGACGCACAGACGAAGCCCGAGGACCTCGTGCGGAACGCGCGCCTCCTCCTCGACTCCCGCGATCGGCCGGTTCTCGCGTCCGCCTACCTCGGCGAGGCCGTGCGGCGGGAGCCCGCAAACGCGGAGGCGTGGGAGCTCCTCGGCCACGCAGGCGAGCTCCTCGCGCAGGGCGCCCGTCCCGCCGAAGACGGCCGCCCGCCGTCCTCGGTCCTCGTGGGCGGACTGTGGGGCCTTGGCGTCGCCCCCGCGGGCGACGGGAAGTCCTTCCGGTACGACGGCGAGGCCTATCGCCGCGCGATCACCCTCGCCCCCGCGGCGGATCTCGCCGAGCGGGTCCGCCTCCGCCTCCTGACGGGCTGCGGATCGATCACGGACGGCCGTGGCGTCTTCGACCCGAGGGCCGCTTCCCGCCGCGAGAAGGACCTCGGGGAGTTCCTGGCCTCGTTCCCGACCTCGTCCCGCCGGACGGCGCTGCAGCTCGAGCGCGCTCGGCTCCTGACGTCCCTCGCCGAGAACGCGGCGCGCACGGGCGATGCGGACGGGTTCCCCGGCTATCGGGACGCGGCCATCGAGTCCGCCTCCGAGGTCTCGGCGACGGCGACGGACCCGGCGCGCCGGCGCGTGGCCGACCGCCTCGTCGCGCGCCTCACGAAGTCGCTGCCGAAGCGGGTCGTCTCCGAGAAGCCCGTCGTCTCCGCGGGCGGGCTCAGGGCCCAGTTCGTGTCGAAGGGCGGCGCCACGCTCCTCGTCGTGACGCGGCCCGACGGCAAGGACGCGATCCAGCCGTACACCGTGGCCGGCGCCGACCCCGCGAGCCTCGCGTTCGACTCCACGGGCCGCAAGCTCGTGTGGGACGAGGCGCCGGTCTCGGGCCGCCGCCGAACGCGCCTCCTCGACCTCGGCCGCGCGAGGGTCTTCGACCCGGCCGCGGCTGCGGAGCCCGAGATCCTCGCATCGGGCGGGATGCCCGCGCCGGACGCGGGAAACGCCGACCGTTACACGACGTCCCTTGGCTTTTCGCCGGACGGCCGTCTCCTGCTCGTCGTCTGCGAGGGCTTCACGGCCGACGGAACGCGCATCCCGAGGCGCTACGTCCTGTGCGACGTGGAGGGGAGCAAGCGGCCCGTCCTGACGGACCGGCCGTTCTCGGCGCCGGGCGTCGTGGACTGGGCGCGCCTCGCGCAGATGAGCGAGCGCCTCAGCGGATAATCCCAAGCGATGATGAAATCGCACGACGTTGAAGACCGGAGGCTGCGGCGCAAGACCGCAGCCTTCCGCTTGAAGCACGACGTGGGCAAGGCCCTGCGCTGGAGCGCGCCGGAGGAGCGGGAGACGGACGCGGCGGCGCTCCGCGCCAGGCTGGCAGCGGACCTCCTTCCGCGCGCGAAGGGCGGCAGCGCGGAGCGTGACGTCCTCAAGAGTTTCTTCGAGTGGAAGAGGGAGGAGGGATCGATGTTCCCGGCAGGCGACCCCGATCTCGAAACGCTGGAGCGGGCGATGGCCGTCGTCGAGCGCCTCGCACCCGGCTTCTCCTCCTCACTCGGAGAATCCTCTCTTTCGCTCTCGTCTCTCGTCGCCCTGGACAACGCCTGCCTCGAGGCGTCGCGCGCCTGCACGGCGCTCTACCGCCGCGTCGCCGTGGAGGAGGGTCCGGAGATCGTCCGGCCGTTCGACCGGAGCGGGAACCGCGCGTGAAAGGCGGGCCGCGCCTCCTCGTCGTGGACGACCAGCCCCGCACCGCGGAGCTGTTCCGGAAGTTCGCGCCCGACCTCGTCCTGTCCGGGCCCTCCGAGGCGAAGGCGTTCGCGGCGAGCTGGGCCGAGGCCGAGGCCGCGCTCGCACGGGGCGGCCGGCTGCCCGACGCCGTCGTCCTCGACCTGCGTTTCGAGATCCCCGACGAGGAGCTCCTCCCGGACCGAAAGGCGCTCGGCGAATCGGCGGCGGGGAAGCGGGAGCGGCGCGACCGCCGCGACCGGCAGGGCCTCTACATCCTCGAGCGTTTGCGCCGCCGGGCTCCGGACCTGCCCGTCGTCCTCACGACCGCGCACGAGGACATCCCGTTCGAGGACGAGGCGCGCCGCCTGCGCGCGGACGCCTTCACGTACACCGTGGGCGAGGACGAGACGACGGGCGAGGGCCTCGTCCGCGTCGTGAGGCGCGTCCTCGCGGACCGCGACGCGCCGCTGTCGACGGGCCGCTTCTTCTGGGGGCGCGGGCCGGCGATGCGCGAGCTGAGGCGCCGGATCGCGTCCCTCGCGCCGACGCCGCTGCCGCTCCTCGTGACGGGGCCGACCGGCTCTGGCAAGAACTTCCTCGTGCGCGAGGTCCTGCACCCGCTCTCGGGGCGCAAGGGGCCGCTCGTCTCCTTCGACTGCGCGACCGTTCCCGAAACGCTGCTCCAGGCCGCGCTCTTCGGCTCCGTGCGCGGCTCGTACACGGGCTCCGTGGCGGACCGCCCCGGCGTCTTCGAGGCGGCCGCCGGGGGAACGCTCTTCATCGACGAGATCGAGAACCTCTCGCCCGACGCGCAGAAGTCGCTCCTCACCGCGCTGAACGACGGCGTGATCCGGCGCGTAGGCGCGACGGCTTCGGTGCCGCACACGGCCCGCATCGTCGCGGCTTCGAACGTCGACCTCCGCAAGAAGGTCGCGGAGGGAACGTTTCGCGCCGACCTCCTCATGCGCCTCAATCCCGCGCTCGCCCTCGCCCTGCCGCCGCTCTCCGAGCGCACGGAAGACCTCGAGGACCTCGCGGACGACCACGCCGCGGAGTTCTTCGCCGATCCGGGCCACCGCGCCGAGATCCTCGCGCAGGTGCGTGCGGCGGGCGCGCCCGAGCCCGAGAAGGGAGACGTGTTCGAGCTGGCCCGGGGCGACGAGGAGCTCGCACGCAGCCGGGCGCCCGCCGTCTTCTTCCTGCCCCGGAAGGGCTGGGCCGCCATCGCGAAGCACCCGTGGCCCGGCAACCTCCGCCAGTTCGGGATGGTCCTGTCGGACCTCCTCGCGGCGACGCTCTACGGGCGAGCGGCCGCGTCGCTCGACCGGGCGGGGCGCGTCGTCTTCGCGTTCGAGAACCGGCTGCTCTTCGATCTCCTCGCCGAGGCCCGGCAGGAGGAGCCCGGCGCCGGACGCGAGGACGTCCTGACCCTCCCGCGCCCGAGGGTCTCGAACGTGGAGGACTTCCGCCGCGAGCTCGAGCGCTCGGCGTTCCGCCAGCTGTTCCACGAATGCCACGGCGATTTCGCCCGGATGGCCGAGCGGATGACGGGCTCCGCCGCCGACGAGAGGGCCGTGCGCCTGCGATTCAACAAGCTCGGGCTTTCCGCGCGGCAGGAGGGCTGACCTCCGTGCTCGGCCCGGTCCTCGCGCTCGCGCTGGCGGCAGCCCCCGCACCGCCCGCGTGCGAGGAGGATGCCGAGCAGCTGGCGGAGGCCGCGGCGGCCGTGCTGGCCGCCTCGCCCGGCGACGCGGAGGCCCTCGGCCGCGCACGCGACCTCCTGCGCCGCGCGCGCCTCTCGACGCTCTGGCCGCCCCTCGCCCTCACGCTCCGCGCGGCCGACCTGGCGGCGGCCGCCGGAGACGCGGACGACGAGGCCCGTCTCCTGCAGGCCGCGGCCCGCGACGCACCGGAGCTGCTCTCGGCGCCCGACCGCCTCGTCCTCGCCCGGCAGGCCGAGGCGCGCGGCGACCGGCGCGACGCGATCCTCCAGTACGGGCACGTCCTCACTGCGATGGAGCGGCGCGGCCGGCCCTCGGGCGCGTGGATCGGCGAGCGCATCCGCCGCCTCGACGCCGAGGAGGAGGCGCGGAGCGTCGCCGTACGCCCGGGCTTCGCCCCTCCGACCGGGGAGGCGCGGGCGGCGTTCGCGGAGGGCAAGGCGTTTCTCGGGCGCGGCGCGACCGCCGGCGCGCGGGACGCGTTTCGCCGGGCGCTCCGGATCTCGCCGGGCTACGTCGAGGCCGCGCTCGCCCTCGGGACCCTCGAGGAGCGCGACGGGCGGGACGTCGAGGCCGCCGCGGCCTTCCGGACCGCGCTGGCCGCCGACCCGGACCGCTTCGACGCCGTGCTCGCGCTCGCAAACCTTCTGTGGAACGAGCCCGACCGCCCGGCGAAAGAGGAGTCGCTCGGGCTCCTCGACCGCGCGATCGCTCTCAAGCCCGAGCTGCCGCGCCTCGTGCGCGAAGCGGCGGACCGCTGGGCCGCGTGGGGCGATCCCGCCCGCGCGCTCGAGCGGCTGGACGCGTGGCGCGCGACGGCGACGTCGGCGGGCCGCGTCGCGACGGATGCGTTCCGCGAGAAGCTGGCCGCGAGCCTCGTCCGTCCCTCCGAAAAAGGTGCCGGTTCCGTAGCCGTCGCCGAGGCGTCGGCCGCCGCGCCGTCCTTCCGGCTCGCGCAGGTCTACCTGCGCCGGGGCGACGCCTCCGGCGCCGGGCAGGCGCAACACGAGCTCGAGGAGGCCGTGCGGCTCGACCCGGCGTTCGTTCCCGCGTGGGAGCTGCTTGCAACCGTGCGCAGCCAGGCCGGCGATGCCGCCGGGACCGAGTCCGCCCTCCGCAGGGCGCTGGACGTCGACCCCTCGCGTGCGTCGGCCTGGGAGCGCCTCGCAGCTCTTCTCGAAGCCCGGCCCGGCCGTGGCGCAGAGGCGCGGACCGCCTGGGAGACGGCCGAGCAGGCGGGATCGCGCGAGGCGCTCTACGCGCTCGGGCGGCTCGCCGCCGCGGACGGGAGCGGAATGCAGGCGGTCGCGTGGTGGCGGCGGTACCTGGCCGAGGTGCCGGACGGCCTGCACATGGACGAGGCACGGGCGGCCGTGGAACGGATGGACCGCCGCTTCCAGACCCTGCGAGGGGGCGGGATCGGCCTCGCCGCGTTCGGCGTCGCTCTCGGAGCGGGGCTCGTGCTGCGGCGGCGGCGCGGGCTCACTCTGGCCGAGTGGCTGCGCCGCGACCCCGGGGCCGCGCGGGAGGTTCGCCCGCTCGTCGGGCGTCTCGCGCACGAGGTCTTCAAGCACGGCGGCCTGCTCCTCGGCGACGCCGGCGAGCGCCTGTCCTCCGGTGACGACTTCCGCCCGAGCGCGGAGATCCTCGCGGTCCGCCTCTACGGATCGGGCGCGGGTCCCGGCCTCGTGGCCGAGGGGCGCGCCGCGCTGGAGGACCTCGCGGCCCTCGGGCGCCGCCGGGGCGCCACGCTGAACCTCCGGCACAAGGACCCGCTCTTTCTCGCCGTGGCGGCGGCGTTCGACGCGCTCGACGCCGCGCACGACGATCTCGCGTCGCTCGCGGCGGGTCGTGCGTTGCCCGAACGGCGGCGGGCCGCCCTCGCGGCGCGCCTCGTCCGGGCGGCAGAGGCCCTGAACCCGCGCGCGGCGCAGGAGCTCAACCGTCTGGTCGACGCCGCCGGCTCGACGGCGATCACGTGGGAGGCGCTCGCGGGCCTTCTCGCGGCGGTCGCGCGCGAGAAGGGCGCGCCCCTGCCCGCGCTCGAGCCGATCGGTCTCTTCGCGGACGGAGCAGCCCCGCTTCGCGTGAAGCTCCCGGGCGCCGAGTGCGAGACGATCTTTCGCAACCTCTTCGCGAACGCGCTCGCGTCGCCGCGCCTCGCGCTGCGGGCCGAGGCGCGGCGCGACCCGGTGACGGGGCAGGCGCAGGGTCGCTTCGTCCTCTACGACGCCGACCCGCGTCCGCTGACGGCCGAGATGATCCACGGACGCGCCGCCGAGCGGGGCCTCGGGGTCGTGGCGGACGTCGTGAGGCGCTGGGACGGCGCCGTGGACGTCGTGCCGGGAGCGCCCGGCTACTTGAAGGGCGTCTCCGTGGAGTTCGCGGTCGTCGAGGAGGCTTCGTGACCGCGGCGAGGGTCCTTGTGATCGAGGACGGGCGCGAGTACGTGGACGGCTTCGCGCGCCTTGCGTCCGCGAAGGGCTCCGGTGCGGGCTTCGAGCGCGCCGGCAGCCTCGCGGAGGCCCTCGACGCGCTTCGGGAGGGAAAGCCGGACGCCGTCTTCCTCGACGTCGTCTTCGACCGGACGCCGGAGGCGGAGCTTGCGGGAGATCTCGAACCGCTCGTCGCGCGTTACGGCGGGGACCGCGCCCGCGCCGTCCGGCACCTCGCGGCGAACCAGGGCTTCTACGTCCTCGACGCGCTGGCGGACGCCCTCGCGGGCGTCCGCGTCGTCCTCGCGTACGACTTCACGGGAGAAGAGAAGAGACTGGCTTCGCTCCGGGAGCGCGTGCCGGGGCTCAGTGGCCTGCGCGACGGAGCCTCTCTAGGCACGGCCCTGGAGGACCTTCTCAGATCTCCGTGAACACGAAGCGCTTGAGGACCTGGATGCGCGCGTTCGCGTGCTCGGGGTCCATGAGCCAGATCGCGCCCGCCACCGACGAAAGGAGCGAGTTGCCGTCCTGCGGCGTGAAGCAGAAGCCGACGATCTCGCGGCCCTCGTCCGCGACGGCGAGCGTCGGAGTCGAGATGACGGTCTGGGAGAGGATTCGGCCGTAGTAGCCGTGGTCGCGTCCGAACGAGAAGACCTCGTTGGCGGCCTTGCGCTCCGTGAGGGCGACGAGCGGGTTCGCCTTGAGGCGCTCGAGGACCGCCTTCTTGTCGGTCTTCTCCTTCAGCTCGAAGTTGAACCAGACCGAGTGCATGTACTGCGTGTTGAGCTTGATCGCCGAGGAGAAGACCTTCGGCTTGAGGTGCAGCGTCTCGTACAGGTGGAAGACGTCGCGGGCGTGGTGTGTCCCGAACTCGTCGTCGTCGTGCTTGCCGACCGTCGGGGCGGGGCAGTAGTCCTTCGTCTGGGAGATGTCGTTCGAGCGGCGCATGCAGACGAACTGCGCGCGCTCCATCGTGAGCTTGCCGGCGTCGTCCATCCCGAGCGTCTTGATGAGGATCGCGAGGTTGTGCGTGTTGCACGAGACGATCTGGAGGAACTTGTCCTCGCCGGGGACGAGCGCCGAGTCGTTGATCCCGCGCGCGTACATCTTCCCGAACCCGAACTCGGAGCCCTGCGCGAGGAACCCGACGGGTCCCTTGAGGTTGTTGTAGATCTGCTCCTTGTTGTCGTTGCCCGCGGGCGTGCAGTCGAGGATGACCGTGGCCCGCTCGAGCGCTTCCTGAGTCGTGTACGAGACCTTGTGTCCGAGCGCCTCGAAATCGGCGACCTTGTCGTCGTCGGCGGCGAGGAGGGCGCCGCGCTTCATGAGGTGGTTCACCTTCGCGCGTTCCGTCTTCATCGGCGTGCGCTTGCTGAACGTGACCTCGTCAATGCCGAGGTGCTGTTTGAAGTCCGTGAAGAGGCCGATGAGCGGTTCGCCGATCGTGCCCGTGCCGACGATGTGGACGATGTTCTTCATGAACGCTCCTGGCGCTATGGTTCTGCGGCTGCTGAGTTTATAGGAGCGCCCGGCCCCCGCCTCAAACATACCTATGAATGATGCGTGCTAAGGTCGCCGCCCGTGAAGCCCGCCCCGGACGCGACGCTCCTCACCGTGTCGATCCCGGGTCCCGCGGGCAGCCTGGAAGGCCTCCTGAG
>JBBQDQ010000110.1:0-11011 GCA_038319835.1 Thermoanaerobaculia bacterium
TTCGCCTGAGCGCCCCCGGCGTACTGGTTCTTCCAGCGCCCCGTTACCCGGTAGCGACCGCCCAGAAGGCACATCGTGTTCGCGTCCTCGGTGCAGGTGGACGTGTTGACCGTGGAGCATCCCGTCACGCCGTCGCACGACACCTTACTGTTCATCTGGACCCAGTCGACGTAGTAGTACGTGCCGCTCACGTTCTCGCGCATGAAGAGGAGCACGAAGTACTGGCCCGCCGGGATCGCGTTTCCGTAGAACGCGATCGTCCCCGAATTGACCGAGGTATACATTTTGCTAGCCTGAAGAGCGTTGAGGCTGACCGACGCCGAGAGGTTGAACGAATTGATCGTCTGCCCCCAGACGGGCTGCGTCGCCGTGACGACCATCTTGAGGTCGAGCGGACCGCTGAACCCCGACGAGCGGTAGTTCGTCACGCTGTCGACGTGGAAGGAGCCGGAGGATCCGGCCCAGGACACGGAGGACGCCCCTCCGAGGCAGATCGTGCACTGCGGCTGGCCGAGCGCCACGCGCCCAGCCTGAGCGCCCGCCACGGGCGACGCGGCTTCGAGACCACCCGGCACTCCTGACGCGAGGCTCGGCACCGGTCTGGCCGGAAGCGCCGTGAGGCCTCCCGACTCTGTGCGGCCTGTTCCACGGAGCTCTTCCGCGGCTGCCGGAACGGCGGCGGCAGCGGCGAGGACGGCGACGAAGATGGCGGTTCGGGCGTTCTTCATCTCTCGCCTCCTCACGGAAACACGAAGGTGTTCGGGTCGTAGATCAGGGTCCGGTTCCCCGCCGCGCTGTGGTACTCGAACGACTGACCCGTGTGGGTATCCGTGACGTCGATCCAGAACTCCACATCCGTGAACGTCGGGATCGCAACCCAGACCCGGCCGTTGTTCGTGGCCGTGTTGAAGCGAATGAGGTACTCGTAAGTGCTGGAGTTCGCGATCCAGAACGCACCGGTGAGGTCGGTGAGCTTGGCCTTGGACAGCGTCGCCGTTGCGCCGCCCGCGTACTGGTTCTTCCAGCGGCTCGTCACCCGGTAACGGCCGCTCACGAGGCACATCGTGGTGGCGTCCTCCGTGCAGACGCTCGGCCCACCGCCGCCGCCCGAACCGCCACCCGGCGCCAGGCGCCACAATCCGCGCCCATGCGTCGCGGCCATCAGGTAGCCGGTGGTCCTGTTGTACTTGAGGTCCGTCACGGCCACGATGGGCATGTTGAAGCGGTTGGAGGTCCAGGTAGTCCCGCCGTTCGTCGTGCTGAAGACGCCGATGTCCGTGCCGACCCACATCCGGCTCGCATTCGCGGGATCCACCGCGAGAGCCGAGACGGGGATGTCGGGTCGATTGCCGCTGACGTTCGTCCAGGTCTGCCCCGTGTTCGTGGTCTTGAAAACTTTGCCGGGCGTCGAGGGCGTGTTCGCGTTGTAGCCGCTGAAGGCGACCCAGGCCGTGTTCGCGTCGGTCGTAGACGCGACGATCTTGGTCACGTAGCGGTCCGGCAGACCGGTGTCCGCTTCCCCGCCCGTGAAGCCGCTGCCCGTGTACTGGTAGAGGTAGACGTAGCCCGTGCTCGTTCCCAGCCAGACGTAGTCGTTGTTGGGGAACGAGGATTCGATGACGGTGGGCCTCCCGTTCGTCGCGGCGAACGGCTTGACCGCGGCCCACGTGTCTCCCCGGTTTCCCGAGATGTAGAGCGCCTTGTTGCTCGCGCCGTACACGTACTGCGGCTGCTTCGCGTCGATGGTGAAGGCGGGGTTGAACGACACGCTCTCGCCGTCGGCGACTTTGCCGTCGCTGAAGACCTGCTCGTGCCAGCCGCTCGACGCAGCGAGAGCCTTCGCCCCCCCGCCGTCATGGCGGTGGATGTTGTGCTGGGTTCCGATGTAAACGTGGTTCGGGTCCCCGACCGGGGGGCCCGGCTCGAACAGCCCGAGCGTCCCGTCTCCGTAGCCCCAGCCGTCCCAGAAGGTCCCGTTGAAGTACGCCACGGCGTTGTCCTGCAGCCCGCCGACGATGATGTTGGGGTTCGTGGGATGTGAGTCGAAGAGATAGAACTGAAGCGTGGACAGCGACGCGTTCAGGTTTTCCCACCGGTAGTCGAACGGCTGCGTACCGGCCCCGGTCACGGTCCCTCTGTAGATGCCTCCGTCGTTGCCGACGTAGATCTGACCATTGGGCGCGTAGGCGGCCGTATGAATGTCCGGGTGGATCGCGCGGGTGGGGTCGAACTGGTCGCACGGGAACGCGGTGACGTTGGTCCCACCGTTGTCGACCTGGACGGAGGTGCTGCTGATGTGGGTGCAGTGCGGCGTCGTGTCCACCCACGTGCGGCCGCCGTCGAGGGTCCTGTAGACCATGCCGCGCCACGGAAGCGAGAGCGTCCTCGTCGGGTTGTCGATCGGATCGGGCCAGAGGGAGTTGTAGTTCGCGCTCCCTCCGATGATGACGTCGTTCTCGTTGGCCGGGTTCACCGTGATCATGTTGTCGTAGTCGCACTGGTCCGCGCAGTACTCGGGGACACCGTCGCGAAGCCAGCTCCCGAGCCAGGCCCAGCTGCCGCCTCCGTTCGTGGACTTGAAGAGGAGCCCGCCGGGGAGATTGAGATCCTTCTTCGAGTCGAACTTCCCGTCGCCATCGACGTCCACGAGGATGCCGTCGGTGGCGTACGCGGCGTAGATGACGCTCGGGTTCGAGGCGGGGACCGCGATGTCGATGCGGTGGAAGTCGGGATACCCGCTACTGGTGAAGCGTGGGTACGGGCCGCCGTAATACGGATGTCCATAGCTGGGGACGCTCGCGGGGAAGGCTCCGAAGCCGCCGGTGTTCAGGGGCGTCACGAGGGTCCAGCTCTGGCCGGCGTTGACG
Source organism: Thermoanaerobaculia bacterium (assembly GCA_038319835.1). Classification (GTDB taxonomy): domain Bacteria; phylum Acidobacteriota; class Thermoanaerobaculia; order UBA5066; family UBA5066; genus Fen-183. Next base: position 2,868 of record JBBQDQ010000110.1, read on the forward strand.
GAGCGATAGATGCCGCCGTAGTACTCGGTGATGTAGAGGAGGTCCGGCTGGCTCGGGCCCCCGCTCTTCAGGTCCATGAACCCGTTGTCGCCCGGCTGCTGGCCCGGGTAGGTGTAGGTCGTGGCGGCCCTGAGGAGAGTCCAGCTCTGACCGCCGTCCGTGGACTTGAAGACACCCGTCTGGCGGGTCGTGGGCGGCGGAAGGAAGCTCTGAGTGGTGTGGATGTCGGCCGTGGTCACGAAGAGGTTGTTCGCGTTTCGTGGATCCACCTGCAGGCCGCTGATCGACAGGTAGTCGAAGCTCCAGCCCGCTCCGCTCGCCGGGAGAGCCTGCCACGTCTCTCCGGCGTCGGTGGACTTGAAGATTCCCGCGCCGAAGATGCTCGTGCTTCCGTGGGGCTCCCCTGAGCCCGCGTAGACGACGCTGGGATTGCTCGGCGCGAAACGGAGAACGTTGATGGCCAGAGAGGGAAGGCCGTCCCCCACCGCCCGGAACGTGGCGGCCCGGTCCGTGGACTTCCAGATTCCCCCCTGCGCCGCTCCGAGGAGGACAATGTTCGGGTCGGCGGGGCTGATCGCGATCGCGAGAGTTCGCCCCGACGCGTCCTGGTTGCTCGAGCCCGCGTACGTGATGTTCCTGTTCGCGCCCGGAGCGAGGTTCGTCCAGTTGTTGGCGGCGCCGTCGAGCGCGGTGCGCGCCGACCTCAGCTCTTCGCGGAGGGCGGCCCGATGCACGTCGCTCGGAATCCGGCCCGCCGGATAGGCACGCTGCTCCCACCAGATGCGCGCATGTTCGTTCGGGTCGTCTTCCCCGCCGAGCGCCGGTTCGGTGGCCCGCGACGGCCTCGAGCGAGTGGGCCGGACTTCCCTTGCGTCCCCCATGGCGCTGCCGTCCGCCGGTTTTCCGCTCCTCGACGCGGCCTCTGAAGAAGCGTCAACGGGTCTTTGCGCACGAGCGGTGGACGAGGAGGTGCACGAGGACAGTCCGACCGCAACGCCCAAAAGGGCAAGGAACACTCCGGCTGAGGCCTTCCTTGGCACCATGACACGCTCCTGTCTGGAGAGGCTCCGCTGAATTCTCGGGTTTTGAGGATGAGATCACCTCTCGGCCCGAAACGTCAAGGCGGAGGGAGCGCGTTCGTCCCGGGGGTCGGCACTTTGGAGCGGTAGTCCGGATCGTCGGTTCCGCCGTGGGCGCGTTTCCGTTGATACTGCTCGTATCCTTGGTCCCGGCCCTCGGGGAACGGCGCGTAGTCGCGATCGTAGTCGCGGAGGCGTTTGCGGGCCGGGGGCACCTGAACGGCCAGGCCTCCCAGAACCCGTTTCATCCTGCTCAACGCGTCGACGACGTCTTTCCACTCGTCGCCAACGCCGGCCCACGCCCGGCTCCGCCGAATCGTGTCGTTCACCTTCCTGGCGCTCCGCTCGAGCCGCAGAACTTCGCCGGCTACGTCCCAGTGACGCGTCTCGTATTCGTCCATCCGCTCGTGGAACACCGCGGCGCTCCGTGAGAAGCCGTCGAGTGATGCGAGGAATTCCCGTGCGCCGGAAGTCCGGTTGCCCAGCGTCCTGTTCGCCGCGGCCGCGGCGTCCTGAGCGGTTCCGTCGAGATAGTGCGCGAGCGCCCGCATGGTTTCGAACTGGCCACGGCGGAACGGGCTTTCGACCGTGCCGAAGTGAGCCTGGGGGGCGAGCGGCCCGCCGGCGAGAAGCCCGACCGGAACCGTCAGAACGGCGAGGACGAACGTGAGCACGAAGGGCCCGGTTGTCCGGGCCCTTCCTTTTCCTTCGCCGCGTCGCGCGGCGGGAGTCACTTCTCGAGCTCGACGACGACGTCCACCGGGGAGCCGGCGCGTGCCGTGACCTCGACGGTCTTGCTCTTGTAGCCGGGGCGCGTGACGGTGATCGCGTGGGTGCCGGGCTCGGCGATGACGCCGCGGCCGTTCGCCGCGAGGTCGTCGGCCGCGCCGAGGAATTTGTCGTCCATGTAGACGGCCGCGTCGTCCGGCGTCACCTTGAACTTGATCCGCCCGCGGTTCTTCGCGCGCGGAGCGGGCTCGACCATCACGTCCGTGCGCTCCTCGACGTCCGCCTTCTCGCGGTACGCCGGCGCCGAGTCGCGGTCGCTCCAGCCGTCGTCGCCGCGCGGCGCGGCCTCAGCGGCGGCCTCGCCGCCCTTCGTGAAGACGCGGCCCAGCGGCGTGCCCTTGCTCTCCGGCGGGAATGCGTCGAGCGCGCTCTTGCCCGGCTCGAGCTTGAGCTCCTGCTTGATGATCGTCTGCTGGCCGCGCGTGGCCTCGACGTCCGTCGCGTACGTCTGGTAGTTCGGCAGCTTGAACTCGAGGTGGTACGTGCCGGGTCCGAGGTAAAGGTAGTCGGGGGCGCCGTCGAAGTCGTCGGCCGAACCGATGTATTTGCCGTCGAGGTAGACCTGCGCCTCCTCGGGCGACACGTCCGTCTTCACGATCGCGTTGCGCCCGCGGCGCACGCCGACGTCCACGGTGCCGGGCGCGAGGTAGACGCTCGTGCCGCCCCAGGGTCCGCCCCACCACCAGGAGGACCAGTACGGCGCAAAGCCCCAGCCCGAACCCCAGCCCCATCCGCCCCAGCCCCAGTAGATCGGGCGGTACGGGCTGTACCAGCCGCCGTAGCCGTAGCCGGGGTAGCCGCCGTAGTGGCCGCCCCCGTAGTGACCGCCGCCGCGCGGCGGGGCCGGACGGCCCGACACGGTGTGCGTGCCGGACGCCGAGTAATGAGTTCCGGAGGAATGCGTGGTCCAGCCGCGGCCGCCCGCGTACGAGCCTCCGCCGCGGGAGTAGCTGCCGCCGCCGTGCGAGTAGGAACCGCCGCCGCGGCTGGGGCTGCCGACGCTGGAATGACCGCCGCTGCTGCCGCCGCCGACACGGCTTCCGCCGCCACCACCGCCGCCGCGGCTGCCACCACCGCCGCCGCCGCCGTGGCTGCCACCGCTATGGCCGCCACCACCGCCACGCTGGGCCTGGGCGGCTGGAGCAAGGAGAAGAGAAGCCCCTGCGAGCGCCAGGGCGCCCAGGAGGCCGGCCCTGCCAAAAGCGCGGGGAATGATGTTCTGACGCATTTTCGTGACTCCCGGGAGACCCTTGGATGTCCCCCCTCCCCTACGAAGCAACTCCCCTGCCGGACCCCCGTCCCCCCCACCGGACGGGCCGGCAAGGGGTTCCGTGGCCTTCATCATAGAGCCGCCAGTCGGTTCAGGGCAGGCGTCCCGAGAAGAGGACCCCGAAGCGTTCCCGGAGCCCAAGAGGCGCCGGAGGGCCCACCGGAAGGAGGGCCGTGAGGAGGGCGCCCGGATCGGCCAGGAGGGCTCCGGGAAAGACCGCGAAGGCCTCCGCCGCGGCGACCGCAGCCGGGAGGGTCATGCGCCGGAAGGCGTTCAGCCCGTCGACGAAGGAGGCGTAGTCGCGCTCGGCCGCCTGGGAGGCGAAGGCGCGGACCGCCTCTCGCTTTCGCTCCAGGAACGGCGTCACGTCGACGAGGACGTTCGGGCGGAACGGTTGCGAGATTTCGAAGAACGCGACCGTCGCCGCGCGGAGCGCCGCGGCGCCCGGATCGGACGCGGGGCGCCGCGCGAGGGCGAGGAGCGCGTACGCGACCGCGCGGTGGTCGGGGTGCGTCTCGACCGGCGAAGGCGCAAGGACGAGGTCGGGAACCGTCTTCACGAGCCACGCCGCGATCAAAGTTTCGAGCTCGGGGAACCGCTCTCCGAGACCGCGGTCGGGCAGGCCGCCTGCGTGGACGGTCCCGCCTCCGAGGATCTGCAGGGCCGCGCGGGATTCGCCGGCCCGAATCGCCGCGATGCGCCGCCGGTCCGCTTCGTCCGCGCCGCCCGCACCGCCGTCCGTGACGAGGAGAACGTCGATCGACGCGCCGCGGGACGCGAGATCCGCGAGCGCGCCGCCGCAACCGAAAACCTCGTCGTCAGGATGAGGCGCGAGGACGAGGACGCGCGTTCCCGGCAGCACCGAGGCCGCGTACGGCACGAGGCTCCGCTCCTCGGGAAGATCCGGCGACCGCATCCGGGAAGCTTACCGCCTACAATGAGATCCGTGGTCGATCGCCAGGAGGACGCTCCCCGCGTTTCGGTGATTCTCAGGACGAAGGACCGGCCCGGACTCCTCTCTGAGGCGCTCGACAGCCTTCGCGAGCAGACCTTCCGCGATTTCGAGACGGTCCTCGTGAACGACGGCGGGCCGATCGCCGGGACGCTCCTCGACTCCCCGCCCGGCCACGCGTTGCGCGTCGTCACGCCGCCCGCGCCCGGCGGACGGACGCGCGCCCTCAACGCGGGACTCGCGGCCGCCCGGGGCACGTACGTGTCCTACCTCGACGACGACGACCTCTACCTGCCGGCGCACCTCGAGACGCTCGTGCGTTTCCTCGACGGCAGCGACGAGTACCAGGCCGCCTACACGTCCGCGCGCCAGATCGAGCAGGTGCTCGGCGACGACGGGCGCTACCGCGACGGGCGCGAGATCACGGTCTACGGCCGGGCGTTCGACGGCGCGCGCCTCCTCTACAAGAACGACATCCCCCTCATCGCGCTCGCGCACCGCCGCGCGCTCGGGACGGCGGTCGGCGGCTTCGACGAGACGTTCGACCAGTTCGAGGACTGGGACTTCCTGATCCGCCTCTCGGAGCGGACGCGCTTTCACCACCTCCCGTCCGTGACCGCCGTCTACCGGCTCCGGAACGACGCCTCGAACATCTCCGCCTCGCAGCCCTGGCACGCGGGGAACGCGCAGGCGGCCCGTCGCCATCTCTTCGAGAAGCACGCGGCCCGGCGGTCGACCTCGACCGAGATGGCGCTCGTCGACAGCCTCGAGGCGGACTTCTACGCCGTCCGCGACGCGAACGCCGCGTCCGCCGCCGAGGCCGCGGCGCTGCGCGCGGAAACCGCGCCCCTCCGGCAGGGCCTCGCAGAGGCCCACGCGCGGCTCGAGGCGGAGCGGGTGTCCCACGCCGCCGCCCTCGCCGCAGCCTCATCCCGCGAGGCCGACCTCCGGAATTCCGCCGAGGAGGCGGAGCGCCGGACCTCGGAGTCCGCGACGCGCGAGCAGTCCCTCGCGGTCCAGAACGCCCACCTCCGCGCCGACGTCGCAAAACTGCAGGCGACGCTCGACCAGATCGTCCGCTCGCGCGTGTGGCGCCTCTTCACGCCGTGGTGGAAGCTCAAGGGGTTCCTCGCGAAATGACGGATGCGAACGCCGCTCCGGCAGCGCCCGTGCGCTGCGATCTCGTCATCCCCGTCTACAACGCCCTGCGGTCCACGCGCGACTGCCTCGAGAGCGTGCGGCGGTTCGCCCCGCCGTGGGCCCGCGTCGTCGTCGTCAACGACGGGAGCGACGCGCGGACGACGGAGTTCCTGAGGACCCGGACCGGGATCGTCCTCCTCGAGAACGAGACGAACCTCGGCTTCGTGAAGACCGCGAACCGCGGCCTCCTCTACTCGGACGCGCCGTGGGTCTGCCTCCTGAACAGCGACACGCTCCTGACGGAGGGTGCCCTCGAACGGATGATCGCGCGATGCGAAGCGGATCCGACGATCGGCCTCTGCTGTCCGCTCGCGGGCAGCGCCGTGAACCTCTCCGTGAAGCTCCCGGCCGGCGAGGACGTCTTCACCTTCGCGCGCCGCGTCGCGCGCACGAGCCCCGCCCGCTACCCGGACGTGACGACGGTCGTCGGCCACTGCCTCCTCGTCCGGCGTGACGTCGTGAAGACGCTCGGCGTCCTCGACGAGGCCTTCGGGCGCGGCTACTGCGAGGAGACCGACCTCCACTACCGGGCGCGCGCGGCGGGCTGGCGCTCGGTCGTCGCGGACGACACGTGGATCCACCACCGGCAGGGCGCGAGCTTCCCGGACTCGGACGCGCGGATCGCCGCGAACCTGAAGATCCTGATGGCGCGCTGGCGGGAGCGGCACGAGAAGGAGCTCGCGGAGTTCAACGCCCGCAACGAGCTCGGCGCGATCCGCGACGCCGCGACGTTCGAGTGGACGCTCCCCGACCCCGATCCGGCGCCGCCCTACGACGTCCTCTTCGTCCTCCCGCTCATGGGGATCTACGGCGGCGTCGCGGACGTCCTCGAGCTCGCGAACGCGCTCGTGCTCCAGGGCGTGCGCGCGGGCGTCGTCGTCCTCGAGACCGTGCCGCCGGAGATCGAGCTGGAGCTCTTCTTCCAGCCGCTGCGCCTCTCGTCGGCCGAGCTCCTCGAGCGCTGCCCGCCCACGAAGCTCCTCGTCGCCACGGGCTACCAGACGGCCGCCCACGTCGCGGCGGCCGCCGCGGCCCGCGGATTCCAGACGGCCTACTTCGTCCAGGACTACGAGGGCTGGTTCGGGTTCGATTCGCCCGAGTACGTCGCGAAGACGTACGACCTCATTCCCCGCATCGTGACGATCTCGAGCTGGATCGCGCGGGAGATCGAGGCGCGGCACGGGCACGTCGCGACCCCGATCCCGATCAGCGCCGACCCCGAGGTCTACTACCCGCGGGGAGACCGGCCGCCGGCCCCACCCGTGCGGATCGCGGCGATGCTGCGGCAGGACGAGCGCCGCGGCATGAGGATCCTCCTCCCGGCGCTCGCCGAGGTCGCGAAGGGCGGGGGCGTCGAGATCATCCTGTTCGGCCACGCCTCCGTGCCCGCGGACGCGCCCCGCTTCCCGCACACGCACCTCGGCACGCTGCAGCGCGGGGACGTGCCGAAGCTCCTCTCGACGGTCCACGTCGTCGTCGACCCGTCCCTCTTCCAGGGCTTCGGCCTCATCGGGCTCGAGGGCATGGCGAGCGGGGCCGCGTGCGTCCTGACGGACTCCGGCGGGGCGTCCGAGTACGCGGTGGACGGCGTGAACGCGCTCGTCGTGCCGCCGAAGGACGCGGCCGCGCTCGCGGCAGGCGTGCGCCGCCTCGTGGACGACGCGCCGCTCCGCGAGCGCCTCGCGGCGAAGGGCGTCGAGACGGCGCGCGGCTTCACGTGGGCACTCACGGCCCGGCGCTTCCGCGCCTTCATGGACGCGCTCCCGGCGGCGCGGGCCGTGCCGGCGTCCGAGCGGGCCGCGCTCGAGCTCCTCGCGTTCGAACATCGCACGCGCACGGCTCTCGTGGCCGAGCGGCACGCGCTCGGGACGACGCTGAACGCGATCGCGGGATCGAAGGCCTGGAAGGCCGCGCAGCGTTTCCGCGGCATCCGCGACCGCGTCCGCGGCGTCCTCCCGCGCCGTTAGGCGGGCTTCAGACCTCTCCTTGGACGAGGACGTCGAGCGTCACGGGGTCCACGGCGCGCGCGTACCACGGCGCGCCGCCGAAGCCCGCGGCGACGTCGCCCGGCGGCCGCCACGCACCGGCCTCCGCGCGCGGGACGAAGGCGAACGAGGCGAAGTCCGGAAGCGGCGAGAGGGCGACGGACGCGGGCGCCGCGAGGTGCAGCGCGCCGCCCGGGGCCGGGGCGGGCGGCGCCGGCCCCGGCGCGCCGGAGGCGAGCGCGTCGAGAGCCGCGGTGCCGCGCGGGCCGAAGTGCGTCGCGAAGAAGCGGCGCTCGGACGCCGCGAACCACGCGGCGGCTCTGGGCTCGAGACGCGCGCTCCTGTTGTACGCGTGGACGACCCGCGCGGCGCCGACGTGGAGGAGCGCGCCGCCGGCCGTCCGGAGGCGGCGCTGCCAGTCGTTCTCTTCGTAGTAGAGGGCGTAGCCCTCGTCGAAGGGACCCGCGCGCTCGAGCGTGGCGCGCGATACCGCGACGAGCGCACCCGACAGGGCCGGGACCGCGCGCGTCCGGCCGCCCGCCACCTCGTCGGCCGACGCGAGGGCCCGCCGCAACCCCCGGCGGAAGGCGGCGGGCGTCCCCGCGAGGCTCCGCCGCGCGAGGGAGAACGGATGCGGCTCCTCCGCGGGGGGCATGTGGATCGTCTCGCCCTCGTCCAGGAAGAACGCCGGGCCCGCGGCGACCGGCCCCGCTTCCGCGGCCTTCACGAGCGCCGTGAGCGCGCCCGGCCGGACGAGAACGTCGGGGTTCGAGAGGAGGAGCACGTCCCCGCGGGCCTCGCGGACTCCGGCGTTCAGACCGCCCGCGTAGCCGAGGTTGCGGCCCGGGACGAGGACGCGGTCGGCGGCG
>JBBQDQ010000111.1:0-10948 GCA_038319835.1 Thermoanaerobaculia bacterium
GTCTACGGGATCGTGAAGCAAAGCGGCGGCTTCGTGTGGGTCTACAGCGATCCCGGCCACGGGTCCACGTTCCGCGTCTACCTGCCGCGCGTCGAGGAGCCGGCGACGGACCGGCGCATCTCGGGAACGCCCCGCCGCACGCCGCCGAGGGGAACCGAGACCGTGCTCCTCGTCGAGGACGACGACGCCGTGCGCCGGTTCGTGCGCGACGTCCTCGAGCGGAACGGGTACGCCGTCTACGAGGCCGCGTCGGGCGCCGAGGCCGTGAACGTCGCCCGCGCGAACGTCTCGGAGATCCAGCTCGTTCTGAGCGACGTCGTGATGCCCGAGATGAGCGGGACGGTCCTCCGGCGGCGGCTCGAGGCCATCGGCGTCCGGGCGGCGGTGCTCTTGATGTCGGGCCACCCGGCGGACGCGGTCGCGATCCGGGGGATCGAGGCGGCGGACGCCGCGTTCCTCCAGAAGCCGTTCACTCCGGGCGACCTTCTCTTCAGGATCCGCAAGGTGCTGGACGCGCGCTGACGCGGCACCATAATCGGCGCATGCGCCGCGTCCCGCTTTCCGGTCCCGCCTCCCTCCTCCTCCTCGTTCTCGCCGTCCCCGCGTTCGCCCAGAAGCCGGAGTGCTCGGTCAAGGCGCCTCGCGGCGCGTCCCAGGCCGAGCTGAGGCGCCTCGTGAAGGTGAGCGTGAAGGACGCCGAGGCCAGGGCCGTCGCGTCCGTCGCCCCCGACCGGGTCAACTCGATCGTCTCGGGCGACGTCGACGTCGTGGACGGATGCGTCGCGTGGACGTTTCTCCTGCGCTTCTCGAACAAGGGAGGCGTGACCGAGGTCGCCGTGGACGTGGGCGACGGGAAGATCCTCTCGTCGGAGTACGAGCCTCCCAAGGGGGGAGCGGCGGCGCAGCCCGCGGATGCGCCCGCGCCGCTCCCCGGTGCGGCCGGCGGAGCTTCCTTCGCTTCCGCCGAGACGGGGCCCGTCTTCGATCCTGCGACGGAGGAGCCCGCTCTTCGCGTCGTCGTCGACGCCGAAGAGGCGGCCTGGAACCGCGGAGACGCGAAGGGCATGTCCGCCGTCTTCCGGGACGACGCGACGTACGCAGATGCTTTCGGAACTGTCGCCCGCGGGCGGGCCGAGGTGGACAAGCGGCTCGTCGAAGTCCTCGCGGCGTGGCGCGGGACGCACATCGCGCTGAAGGTCCGGAAGATACGGGTCCTCAAGCCGGACGTCGCGCTCGTCGAGGCCGACGCGGAGCTGACGGGCTGGAAGAAACCCCTCCCGGCCGGCTTCCGCGCCGAGGACGAGCAGACCGTCCGCAGCCGCCTCCTGCAGGTCTTACAGAAGGAGGCCGGCGCCTGGCGGATCGCGGCCTCCTACGAGGTGGACGTGAAGACGAAGCTCGAGCTCCCGCTGGTCCCGGAAGAGCGCTCGATCCGGGGGCGCTGACCAACGCGGGGGACCGCGGCCGTCACGGCGACACGTAGGCCGAGGCGGTGGCGGTGTGGGTGTCGTTGATCTTCGTCCCGAGGCGCGCGTAGATCTCGACGACGCCGTCCGCGGCGTTCGGTGACGGAATTGCCCGGGGCCTCGCGGTCCACGTCGTCCCGGAGAGGCTGAAGTACGCGAGCGTCTGCGGGTCCCACGGCGACCGCTCGTTCGTCATCCGCGACGCGACGCGCCAGTCGGAGGCACGCGGCCGGTTCAGACCCGTCCCGACCGTCGGCTACCGTCCCGCCCCGCCGAAGAGCCAGTACGGCCGAGGTTCTTCCCGCGGGTCGATGCAGAAGGGGTCACGCCGTGCGCGGAGGCGGGAGGTTAGGATCGGGTCATGTCGACTCCGGGCGCCGTGGGCGAGCGCCTTCCCGCGTACGAGCGCGAGCCGTATCGCACGTCCCTCGCGACGGCCGTCGTCGCGGCCGGCGTCGAGGCGGGGAGGCCGTGGGCCGTCCTCGAGGACACGATCCTCTATCCCGAGGGCGGCGGCCAGCCGGCCGACCACGGCTCGCTGAACGGCGTCGCCGTCCTCGACGTCCAGAAGAAGGACGGCGCGGTCCGCCACACGCTCGCCGCGCCCGTCTGCGTCGGGCCGGTGGACCTCCGGCTCGACTGGGAACGGCGCTTCGACCACATGCAGCAGCACACGGGTCAGCACCTCCTTTCGGCCGTCGCGCAAGACCGGTTCCGCTGGGAGACGACCGCGTTCCACCTCGGTCCGGACGTGTCGGACGTCGAGCTCGCGGCTCCGTCCCTGTCCTCCGCCGACCTCGCGCGTCTCGAGGAGGCCGTCGCGGCCGAGATCCGCGCCGCGCGCGCGGTCGTTCCGCGGCGCGTGTCGCTCGAGGACTTCGGAGCCCTGCCCGTCCGGACGCGCGGGCTTCCCGACGGCTTCGCGGGCGACGTGCGCCTCGTCGAGATCGCGGGCGTGGACCTGAACACGTGTGGCGGCACGCACCTTTCGAACACCGCGGAGATCGAGGTACTCGCGCTGCTCTCGACGGAATCGCTGCGCGGCGGGACGCGGGTCTTCTTCGCCGCGGGCGGCCGCGCGCGGCGCCGCCTGAGGCGGCACGAGGAGCGCAACGCCTCTCTGCGGGCCGCCCTCGGAGCGCCCGACGAGGGTCTCCTCGACGCCGCACAGGCGAAGCTCGATCAGCTCGAGTCCGCCCGGAAGGCGCTGCGCCGCGCCGACGAGGCGTTCGCCGAGGCCGCCGTAGAGGCTCTTCTCTCGGGGGAGGGCCGCGTCGCGCGCGCGCACTGGGAGGGCCGCGACATGGCGTTCGTTCAGGCGGTCGCGCGGCGGTTCACGGAGCGCGCGGGAGCGCGAGCCGTGCTTCTCACCGCGACGGCGGGCGGGCAGCACGTCTTCGCGCTCGGTGCCGGCGAAGGCTTCGGTGACGCGCAGGCGCTCGGGCGCGAGGTCGCCGCGCTCCTCGGCGGCAAGGGCGGCGGCTCGGGGCGGGTCTTCCAGGGAAAGGCCGCGGATCTCGGCGGCGTCGAGAGCGCCGTCGCGCGGCTCGGCGCTACTTGATCCCGAGCATCTTCTTCCGGCGCTCCGTCTCGGCTTTGTTCCCTTCCTCGACGAGCGGCTTGCAGACGACGTAGAGCTCGCCCCTCGACGAGGGGCCCTCGAGGTCCGTCGTGCGGTAGATCGCGAGCGTCTCGCTCTCGTCCTTCCAGACGAACACGTTCGCGGCCGCCTTCTCAGGCTCGCCCCACTCCGCCGTGAGCGCCTTGAGGAGCCTGGCGCCCTGGCCGGCGTCCGTCTGGATCGTCGCGGAGCAGAACTGCCCCCTGAAGAAACCGTACGTCGTGCTCTCGAGGGCGGCGCCGTGCAGCTTTTTCGCGTCGTTCGGGCGCGTGTACGCCGCGTTGTCTTCGGTCGAGACGTCCTTCTTGAGCTTCATGCCCGGGGCGACGGCGGCGCGCCACTTCAGGCCGTTGAAGCCGTCCGGGAGCGGCTTGGTCGCGGCAGGGGCGGGGGAGGCGGCGAGGAGGAGAAGAGCGAGGAGGGGGGCGGCGTAACGGCTCACGGGATCTCCTTCGACCCCTCCATCTTCGCTCAGGAGAGCTCGACGCGGTCAGGCAGCTCGTTCGCGTGACCGCCCGGCCCTGCAGGGAAGTGCGCGGCGAGCGCGCGCCCCGCCGTTTCGATCCCGCGGACGAGGCCGCCCGTGAAGTCGCCGGCGCGGAAACGCTCCTCGACGGCTGCGACGACCTCCTTCCAGAAGGCCTCGCCGACGCGCTCGTGGATGGCCGTGTCGCCCCAGACGAGGAACGCGCGCCGCGCGGGGTCCACGAGGATGAGGACGCCGTTGCGTCCGGCCGTACGCGTCATCCCCAGCCGTTCGGCGGCCGGCTGGACGGCCTTGTCGAGCCCGCCCCGGACCCGCGGCAGGACCGCGACGCGGATCTCGCCCGTCGTCGCGCGCTCGGCGTCGCGGATCGCCGCTTCGAGCGCGACGACGTCCAGCCGCGCGAGGAATTTCTTCTGATGTTTCCGAAAGACGATCGTCATGTTCACCAGCTCCCCGAGGCGCCGCCGCCCCCGAAGCTACCGCCTCCGCCCGAGAAACCTCCGCCGCCCGAACCGCCCCCGCCTCCCCCGAAGATTCCGCCGATGAGACCCTCGATCGCGCCCTGCGCGAGAAAGGCCACGATCGCGAGGGGATTCGTGAAAAGCGTGTAGAGGAAGAACCCGACGAGAAGAATCAGGACGAGTGCGATCCCGATCCCGAGCACGAGGGGCGCGGGGTCCTCGTCCTGCCCGCCGCCGAGCACCTTGAGCGGGTGCTGCCACTCGACCCACTTCTGCGGCGATCTTCCTTCGGCGAGCAGCCCGATCTCGCCGACGACCCGTGTGAGCGTCCGGGCGTAGGTGGCCTTCGTCTCGGCGAGGTACACCTCGTGCCGGAGGCGCTGAACCTGGTCGTCCGGGAAGCGGTCCTTCAGGGCGTCCGGCGTGATCAGGAAGACGGCGAGGTCGGAGCGGTACGCAACGAGCAGAATCCGGCCCGGCCACGCCTGAGCGAGCTTGAGGGCCCGCTGCTCCGGCGAGTCGAGTCCCTTCGCCGGGTTCAGGACGAGGACGATCGGGTGCTCGGGCGTCGAGGCGCGCCGCACCGCGTCCTCGAGCGCACGGCGCTCTTCGTCGTCGGCGAAATCCGCGTTTCCGTGTACGGGCCCGCTCGGCTCTGACGGCACGGGCGGCGAGTCGACCCAGGAGGACGTGTCACCGATGAGGCTCGCCCCGATCCGGTCGATCGCCCGGGAGATCGCGCCCTCGGGGTCGTCGCCGAAGATCGCGTCGAGCTCGGAAGATATGCCGGCGAGCGCCTCCTCGGTGCGCGCCGGCGCTCCCTGGCCGAGCATGACGAGCGCCTTTTTCTCGTCCGAGAAGACGAAGATCGTCGCGAGCCCGTCATAGAGCTCGCGGTCCCGCATCTTCCAGCGGCGGTAAAGCTCCTGCATCGCGTCCGCCGGCCGCGCGCCGGCCGCGTTCCGCAGGGTATAGACGTAGACGCGGACGAAGACGTTCTCGCTCCGGAACTTCTCGAGCTTCGCTTCGAGCCGTCCGCGCGCCTCGGCCGAGAGGAACTGCGCGTTGTCCGTGACGTACGCGATGGGCGCCGGCGGCAGCGCCGTGAAGATCTGCGGGGCGTCTGTGCCGCCGTCCGCGGAGGCGGCCCGGGCGCCGCTCAGGCCGAAGGCCAGCAGCGCGAGGGCCCCCGCGATCCGTGCTTTCACGCGGTGCATCTTAGAACGGCGAGGTCCCGTTTCCGGCGGGCATAGCCTTTCACCTGAATGTGAGAAGGCCGTCGACGTCGCGCACGTGTGCGTGGTCGTTGAACGACTTCAGGACGCGCCCGTCCGACAGCGCCTCGAGGGTCGTCACGCTCGCGTTCGCGACGCGGAACGCATGAGCGAGGACGGCCGCGGCGTCCGCGGCTCCGAGGTGCGCACGGCAGGCGGCCGAAATCGGCCCGCCCGACGTGAACACGAGGATCGCGCCGCCCGGCGTGCGCGGAAGGCGCTCGAGCGCGCCGTCGACGCGGGCGAGGAACGCCGGCCACGACTCGCGGTACTCGGCGTCGTGCGTGCCGGACGTCCACCGCGCGACGGCCGCGTGGAAGGTCTCGTCGAAGCGCTCGGCAGGCGCCGGGTGCGTCGCGAGCTCCCGGTGGAACAGGGCGTGGTCCGAGAAACGGGGGTCGTAGGCGCGGATGACGTCCTCGTGGTCGAACTCGTTCCACGCAGGGTCCTCGGTACGCGGCGCCTCGAGCTGCATCGCGGCGAGGCAGGTGGCCGCCGTGTCGCGCTGCCTTCGCATCGTCCCGGACACGACGGCCGCGACGCGCTCGAAGCGGCCGCGGAGCGCCTCGCCGAGCCGCGTGGCCTGCCGCCGCCCGGTCTCCGACAGCACGTCGTAGTCGACCGCGCCGAACGAGGCCTGTCCGTGGCGGAGAAGGACGACGGGGGTCGGCATGCGGGCCGGATTATCCTCGGGGCCGTGAGGAATGTGTCGATCGGCGACGCCACGACCGAGGAGCTCCTCTGGGCCGCCGGACTCATGGCCGCGAGCGAGCCGTGGCTCACGCTCGGGCGCGGCGAAGAGGCTTGCCGCGCGGCGGTGCTAGACCCGGCGTACGTCACGCTCGTCGCGCACGCGGACAGTGCGGCTCTCGGCTTCGCGCGCTTCCACCCGCGGGGCGTTGCGGGCTCGCCGTACCTCGCGTCCATCGCGGTCGAGGGGGCGGCGCGTTCCCTCGGCGTCGGCACGGCGCTCCTCGACGCGGGCGAGAAGCGCTTCGCGGGCGCGCGGTGGATGTTCCTCTGCGTGTCGGACTTCAACCCGCGGGCGCGCGCTCTCTACGAACGGCACGGCTACCGGCTCGTCGGCGCGCTGCCCGACTACGTCGTGGACGGACGCGACGAGCACCTGATGGTCAAGAGGCTCGCCTGAGCCGCCGGACGCTCGTCGCCCTCCTCGCGGCGACCGCGACGGCGAGCTACCTCGCGCGCGTGAACGTGTCCGTCGCGGGGGCGCTCATGTCGAAGGAGCTCGGCCTCGACCACGTCGTCCTCGGGCGCGTGTTCAGCGCGTTTCTCCTCGGCTACGCGCTCTGCCAGGTCCCGGCGGGAATGCTCGCGGACCGGTTCGGGGCGCGGCGCGTGCTCGCGCTCGCGGCGCTCTCGTGGGCCGGCGCGATCGCGCTCATGGCCTGGGCGCCCGTGGGCTCCGCCCTCGCGGTCCTCCTCGGCGCGCGCCTCCTCCTCGGGATCGGCGAGGCGCCGACCTTCCCCGCGGCGGCGGCGGCCGTATCCCTCCACGTGCCGGCGGACGCGCGCGGCCGCGCGAACGGAATCGTGATCGCCGCGATCGGCCTCGGTTCGGCCATCGCGCCGCCGCTCCTTTCCGGCGTCATGGTCCGCTGGGGCTGGCGCGCGGCCCTCGCCGTGTCGGCGCTGCCGGCGCTCGCGGTCGCGCTCGTCTGGCTCTCGGTGCGCGAGATGCCTCCTGTGCTCGCCGCCGAGGAGCCCGCAGCGCGGCGCGCGGACCCGGGCGGCGGGCTCGCGACGCCGTCCTTCGCGCTCCTGACAGCGAGCTACTCGCTGCAGGGCTACGTCGGCTACATCTTCGTCTTCTGGTTTTATCTGTATCTCGTCGACGTGCGGAAGTTCGACCTCCTGAGGGGCGCGCTCTACGCGAGCCTCCCGTGGCTGCTCTCGATCGTCTCGATTCCGCTCGGCGGCGTCGTGTCGGACGCGCTCGTCGCGCGTCTCGGCCCGGCGTGGGGGCGGCGAATCGTCCCGATGGCGGGACTCATCGGCGGTGCGGCGTTCCTGTCCGCGGGCGCCCGGACTCCGGACGCGCGCGTTGCGGCGGTGTGCCTCGCGCTCGCGACCGCGCTCGTCCTCTCCGTCGAGGGGCCGTTCTGGGCCGCGATGATGGAGGTCGCCGGCGGCCGGAGCGGAACGGCGGGCGGCATCATGAACATGGGGAGCAACGTCGGCGGCCTGATCTCGCCGGCGCTCACGCCCGTTCTCGCCGCGTGGATCGGCTGGGAGTACGCGCTGCACGTTGCAGCCGCGCTCTCCGTCGTGGGCGGCCTGCTCTGGCTCGGGGTCGGGCCGCGGCCTGCCGCGGGCCGGCCCTGAGTCCGTCCCAGCCCGGTTGCGGACGGGACGGGAAGCTCCTACCGTTCAGAGCATGAAACCTTCCGCCCGCCTCGCCGCCGCGATCGCCACCCTCACTCTTCTCGCCGCGGCCGGCTGTGCCCCGGCCGCGAACAAGGCGCCGGCGCCCGCCGCTCCTGCTCCGGCCGCGACGGCCGCGGCGCCCGCGCCGGGCATCGACCTCGACGGAATGGATCGCGCCGTCGCGCCCGGAGACGATTTCTTCGCCTATGCGAACGGGACCTGGCTCCGGAACGTCGAGATCCCGGCCGACCGCTCGGGGTGGGGCGCCTCGGCCATCCTCGACGAGCTGACGTCGAAACGCACGCGCGAGCTGATCGAGGCTGCCGCGAAGTCGTCCGCACCCCCCGGTTCCGACGAGCGGAAGATCGGCGACACGTTCGCGACGTTCATGGACGAGGCCGCGATCGAGGCGAAAGGCCTCGCGCCGCTCAAGCCCGCACTCGACCGCGTCGCGGCGATCGCCGACAAGGGCGCCCTCGCCCGCGCCCTGGGCGAGACGCTCCGGGCCGACGTCGACGTCCTGAACAACACGAACATGTATACGGCGAACGTCCTCGGCCTCTGGGTCGCGCAGGATCTCGACGAGCCCTCGACGTACTCGCCGTTCCTCCTGCAGGGAGGGCTCGGGCTCCCGGACCGCGACTACTTCCTCGACTCCTCGCCGCGCATGACGGAGATCCGGACGAAGTACCGCGCGCACATCGAGGCGATGCTCGCGCTGGCCGGGATTCCCGACGCGGGCGCGAAGTCCGTCCGGATCTTCGAGCACGAGAAGAAGATCGCGACCGTTCACGCGAGCCGCGAGGAATCGGAAGACGTCCTGAAGGGGAACAACCGCTGGGCACGCGCGGACTTTCCCGTGCGGGCGCCCGGCCTCGACTGGAGCACGTATTTCGACGCGGCGGGCCTCGGCCGCGCGCCGTCGTTCGTCGTCTGGCAGCCCTCGGCGGTCACGGGGCTCGCGTCCCTCGTCGCGTCCGAGCCGCTGGAGACGTGGAAGGACTACCTGACGTTCCGGGCCCTTTCCCGGGCCGCGACGTTCCTGCCGAAGGCGTTCGTCGACGAGAACTTCGCCTTCTACGGAAGGACGCTCACGGGCGCCCAGAAGCTGAGGGACCGCTGGAAGCGGGGCGTCGGGGTGACGGACGCGGCGCTCGGGGAGGCCGTGGGCCGCCTTTACGTCGCGAAGTACTTCCCGGCGTCCGAGAAGGCCCGCGCCGAGGAGATGGTGAAGAACGAAATCGCGGCGTTCGCGATCCGGATCGACCGCCTCGACTGGATGGCGGCGGAGACGAAGGCGCGCGCCAAGGCGAAGCTCGCCGTCCTGAAGGTCGGTGTCGGCTACCCGGACAAGTGGACGGACGTGACGGGCCTCGAGGTCGTGAAGGGCGACGCGCTCGGCAACGCCCGGCGCGCGTCGCTCTTTCACACGCGGAGGAACCTCGCGAAGCTCGGCCAGCCGGTCGACCGCGGCGAGTGGTGCATGAACCCGCAGCTCGTGAACGCCGTGAACCTGCCGGCGATGAACGCGCTGAACTTCCCGGCGGCGATGCTCCAGCCGCCGTACTTCGACCCGCGGCGACCCGTCGTCATGGACTACGGCGCGATCGGCTCCGTGATCGGGCACGAGATCAGCCACAGCTTCGACGACCAGGGCGCGCTCTTCGACGCGGAGGGCCGGCTGAAGAACTGGTGGACGAAGGCGGACTTCGACCACTTCACGGCTTCGGCGCAGGCGCTCGTCAAGCAATTCAACGAGTACCGCCCGTTCCCGGACCTCGCCGTGAACGGCAAGCTGACGCTCGGCGAGAACATCGCCGACGTCGCAGGCCTGGCCGCCGCGTACGACGCCTACCGGATCGCGTACGGCGGGAAGGAAGCGCCCGCGTGGAAGGGCCTCCCGGGCGACCAGCAGTTCTTCCTTGCGTTCGCGCAGGGCTGGCGGACCAAGTTCCGCGAAGCGGCGGCGCGCCAGCGGATCGTCGTCGACGGCCACGCCCCGGCGGAGTACCGCACGGCCACCGTGCGCAACGTCGACGTGTGGTACGACGCCTTCGGCGTGAAGCCGGGCCAGAGGCTCGCCCTCGCGCCGAGGGAGCGCGTCAAGGTCTGGTGACGGCCGCCGGGGACGAGGCGCCGCGCGCGGAGGCCCGCCCCGCCGGCCGGCGGGCCGACGTCCTCGCCCTTGGCCTCGGCGTTGCCGCCCTCGCGTTCGTGACGGCACGGGCGGTGCTCGTCCCGATCACGCACGACGAGGCGTTCACCTTCCTTCACTGGTCGGCGGCGCCGTGGCGCGCCGTCTTCCTCTTCGACGGCCCGGAGCCCGCGAACAACCATCTCCTCAACACGGTTCTGATGAAGGTCTCGTCGGACCTCTTCGGCCCGGACGAGTGGGTCCTGCGCCTTCCGAACCTTCTCGCCTTCGCGTCGTACTTCGCGTCGCTCTGGCTGATCCTGCGGCGACACGCGCCGCCCGTCCTCGCGCTCTCCGGGCTCGTTCTCGCCGCGGCGAACCGCCATCTCCTCGAGCTCTTCTCGCTGGCGCGCGGCTACGGCCTCTGTCTCGGGCTCCTGCTTCCGGGCCTCTTTTTCGCGGCGCTTCGGATCGAGGACCTCCGCGGCGCGCGCCGTACGGAGTGGCTCGCGCTCGTCTTCCTCTCCTTTTCCGTCGTCGCGCAGTTCATCGCGCTCGACGTCTTCGCCGCCGTGGCGGCCGTCCTGGCCGTGTTCCACGTCGCCCAGGCCCGGCGGGACGACCCGCGGCTCCGCGTCCTGCGCCGGCTGGGCCCGCGCCTCGTTCCCCTCGCTGTGGCCACCGCCGTCCTCGCGCTTTTCCTCGGCGGGATCCTGTGGCGGATCGGCCGTTCGGGCGGCTTCTACACCGGCGGGACGACGGGCGTCTGGCACGACGTGGTCGAAAACCTCGTCTGGCTTTCCCTGCTTCCCGCGCCGTGGCTCGGACGCTTCGAGAGGCCGCTCGTCGGCCTCGTCGCCCTGCTCCTCGTTCTCCTGTGCGCGGCCGGTGCGCGTCTCCTCGCACGGCGGTCCCGGACCTCGCCCGAGAGGGTCGCCCTGGCCTTCGTCGCGATCCTCGTCCTCACGGTCCTCGCCGTGAAGGCGCAGAGCGTCCTCCTCGGCCTCCGTTACCCCACGGACCGGATCGCCTCGCCGTTCATCCCTCTCTTCGTTCTCGCCGTCACGCTGGCGGCGGCGACGGCGCCTCCCGCGGTCCGGAAGACCGCGACGGTCCT
>JBBQDQ010000112.1:0-10874 GCA_038319835.1 Thermoanaerobaculia bacterium
ATGCTCCTCGTCCGCGCGCCGCACGTCGTCGTCGCGTGCGCCGTCGCCGCATTCATGCCCCCGCGTTTCACGGGCCACGGCGCCGAGGCGGCCGCGCTCCTCGCTCTCGGGACGATCCTCGTCTTCGCGGCCGCGTTCGGCGGCGGCCTCGCCATCGGCCGGCTCGCCGGCCTGTTTCGCGGCGGCGACGGGCGCCTCGCCCGTGCCGCCGCGTCGGCTGCCGCGCACGCGGGCGTGACGCCTCCTTCGACGCTCGTCATGACGTGCCATCTGCCCGTCGCGTTCGCGATTCCGCTCCGGCGCATCCTCGTTTTCTCCGATTCGGCTCTCGATCTCTTCGACGACGCCGAGCTCGAGGCCGTCGCCGCCCACGAGACGGGGCACCTCACGGAAGCCCACACCGTGACGCTCCAGCGGATGTCCGGCCTGCTCTTCTTCACGCTCCTCATGGCAGGGCCGTCCCTCGCCGGAGAGGGCGGCCGAACGGCGTTCCTCGCGGTGCTCTTCACGCTCCTCGCTCTCGTCGCGGTCGGAGCGTTCTCGCGCCGGACGTCCCGCGCGATGGAGGCACGGGCGGACGCCCACGCCGCATTGCACGCGGGCGACGGCGTCTATGCGCGCGCGCTCGAGAAGATGCACGAGGCGGCGCTCGTGCCCGTCGTCCTCGGGAGAAAGGGCGGGACGCACCCGGACCTCTGGGACCGCATGTCGGCGCTCGGCTCGCCCCCGATGTGGCCGAAGCCGGCGCCTCCCGCGGGCGGCGCCGCCGGAAGGATCGCGCTGGTCTTCCTGTCGCTGATCCTGTTCGTCGGCGCCGAAGCGTCGCGGCAGCCCGGTCTCGCCGCCCTGTCCCGTCAAAGCCCGTTGGCCGCAGTCGCGCTGACAGGCGGCGAGCCGTGGCCGATCTCCGAGCTGGCGCGCGTGCGCGCCGCCGACGGAAAGCCGGGCGACGGCGTCACGCTCTATCGCGCCGCGTACGCCCTGGACGGGCGGCCCGGCCACCTCGCCAACGCCGCGTTCGTGGAGAACGGCCTCAACCGCTGCGCCGAAGCGCAAGCCCTCGCAGACGAGGCCCTCGCCGCCGCCGCGCGCGCCGGGACCGCGGCGTGGGACCGGCATCTCGCGTCCCGGGCCGGAATCGTCGCGAGAGGCTGCGGCAACGCCGGGACCCGAGGCGCCGAGAGGGACTGAAGCGTCAGAGCTTCTCCCAGAACTCCTCGTCGTTCTCGACGGACGCAATGACACGCTGCGTTCCCGGCGAGCCCTTCTCGTCGCCGCCGAGCGGCACGAACGCCTCGCCGGTCGCGTCGAGGCCCTTCACGCGGCCCGTCGCGATGTCGTACACCCATCCGTGCAGCCGGAGCTCGCCCGTCTCGACGAGCGGCCTGACGAACGGGAACGTCCGGAGGTTGCGGACCTGGGCGATCACGTTGAAGTCCACGACCTTGTCGAGCAGGGTCTCGTCGTCCGCTCCCGGGTGGGCCTCGACGGCGGCGCGGCGGGCCGCGTCCGCGTACGAGACCCACTGGCGGACGGCCGGCATCGCGTCCAGCGTCTCGGGGTGGAGGACGCCTCTCATTGCGCCGCAGTTCGAGTGTCCGCAGAGGATGACGTCGCGGATTCCCAGCGCCACGATCGCATACTCGAGCGACGCGGTCGTGCCGCCGTAGGCCGAGCCCGCAGGCGGCACGATGTTCCCGGCGTTCCGGATGATGAAGAGGTCTCCCGGCTCGGCCTGGACGAGAAGGTTCGTCACGACGCGCGAGTCCGAGCAGGAAATGAAGACGGCCTGCGGCGTCTGGTTCTTCGCAAGGCGCTCGAAGAGCTCGCGGTGCCGCGGGTACGCGACCCGCTGGAACAGCGACAGGCCTTCGAGGATCTTCTTCATCGCGAGGCTTCCGGGCTCAGAACGCGATCGATACGTACGCGACGGGTCCGTCGGTCCGGTAGTGCAGCGCGAACTGGCGGGCCTCGAGCTTCTCGAAGTCGAGCCTGACGGACTCGTACCCGCCGCCGATCCCGATGTTTTTCGTGAAGTACAGGTCGAGACCGGCGGACCAGATGAGCATGCTGCCGTGGTATCCCGAGGCCGTTCCCGTGACGCCCTTGACGGTCCCCCAGGCGAAGCACTTCGGGTAGAGCGCGTACCGGAGCGTGGCGCCGATCGCGGGAACGGGCGCGAAGAGGTTGCGGGACTCGTCCTGCACGACGACCGGGCCGCCGCCCGCCGAGCCGGCGGCCGTGAGCGTGGCCCGGTCGTAGAACGCCGAGACGCCGAGAAGGAGCGCGAACTCGGCATCGCCGTTGGCGACGAGCGCGTATGCGTAGTAGAGCTCCCCGACGTCCACGCGGAGGCGCGAGTCGACCTGCCCGCCGACGTGATACGTCTGGTCTCCGAAGGAGATGTCGCGCTGGAGCGCGGCCGAGCCCGACCGGTCCGACGTGCGATACCCGAAGAGAAAGCTGCTGTGCCGGCTCAGGCGGAGCATCCCGTCCACGCGGAGCGTCGTCTTCGAGTCGGGCGCTCCGAACGCCTCCTCGAGGCCGAACTCCGTCCCCGCGCTGCCGAAGGCGTCGCCCGCACGGAGGTTCGTCGAGAACTTCTGGAAGAACGCGCCGACGTCGAGGCGGAAGGTCTCGTCCATTCCGCGCTGGTGCTGGATGTACGCGTTGTTCGTCTGGGCGCGAGCGGGCGTCGCGACCACGGCGGCCGCGGCTGCCGCGGCGGCGAGGATGCAGACCGATCGGAAGAGCCGCATGGTCACTCCGCGACGACGGGCTTGATCTCGCCCTCGGCCGCGACGATCTCGACGCGGCGGTTCTTGGCACGCCCGTCCTTCGTCGCGTTGTCGGCCACCGGGTTCGCCGGGCCGAGACCCTGGTACGCGAGACGCGTGTCGGCGACGCCCTGCGCCTTGAGGAAGTCGTAGACGGAGCGCGCGCGCGCCTCCGACAGCTTCTGGTTCGCCGCGGCCTTGCCCGTCGAGTCCGTGTAGCCCTCGATCCGCATGTTGATGTTCGGGAACACCTGCGCGATGCCCGCGAGCTTCGCGAGCGTGATCTGCGCGGACGCCCTGAGCGAAGCCTTCCCCGTCTCGAAGGAGATCCCCGGCAGGCTCATGACGGCGCCGCGGGCGCTGTCGCGCGTCTCCATGATCGAAGCCATCGACACCCGGAGGCGGCCCGTGAGCTCGTCGCGCTGTCGGGCCAGCGCGGCCTGGTCCGCGAGGAGCCTGGCCTTCTCGGTCTCGAGGCTCCCCTTGTCCGCCTCGAGCCGCGCCTTGTCGGACTCGAGACTCGCCTTCTCGGCCTCGAGCCTCGCCTTGTCGGACTCGAGCAGGCGCCGGGCCTCGCGCACCTCGGCGAGGGTCATCTCGGTCTTCGCCTTGGCCGCCTCCGCGCTCGCGGCGCGCCCCGACAGGGCATCCATCTCGGCTTTCTTCTTTGCAGCCTCGTCAGCCTCGAGCTTGCGGCCGTAGTCCCGCATCGCCTCGGCCGAGAGCGCCACGGTGCGGCGCGCGTAATCCGTCACGACCTTCGCACTTCCGCCGGCCATCGTCGAGTTCTGGGCCTGCGCCAGCGTGCGCCTGGCCTCCGCCATCGCCGTGGGGTTCAGCGCGGCGGCTCCCGTCCTCTCGACGAGCGCCATCGCGCGCTCCGCCTGGACGAGCGCGACGGGCTTGCGGTCCTTGTACCTCAGGCCGGCGATCGAGTTCGTGTCCGTCCTGAGGCCCGTCCTGAAGGCGCCGAAGGCGAACGTGGAGCTCGGAGCCCTCTTCGGGTCGGCCGCTCCGGACGTCGCGATCACGAGTTCGCTGGGCCTGCCGACGAGGTAGTACGGCTCGGCCGTGATCATGAGGGCGAACGCCTTCTTTCCGGTCTGGTAGACGCCGGAGCCCGAGTCGTCGCTCGAGCTCACGATCAGCTCGCCGAGGTTCTCCGCGGCTCCGTCGCGGGTGACGGCCCACACGACGTAGGACGACACGTCGCCGCCAAAGAGGATCGCGGGCTCCATCTTCCCGTACGAGATTTCGATCTTCGCCTGTCCTCCCGAGAACTTGACGGACGCTTCCAGCCGGGCGGCATCCGGCGTCGCGCTCGTGCGCGCCAGCGGGACGTCGATCGACTTTCCGTCGGGGAACGTGACGGCCGAGAGGTTGAACTCTGCCGCGACGGCGGACCCCGCGAGGAGCGCCGCGACCGCGGCGCACGCGAGCGAGCGGAGAACGGCGGGACGGTGCTTCATGTTTCCTCCTGAGCGGCCGGAAGGGCTGGCGCTGCGCGCTGGGCGGCAGCCAGAATGGACAAATCCGGCTCCCACTCTACGCCAGCCCTCACGGCGTCGAGTCGACTTGAACGATCCGTCCGGCGAGCGGCTGCAGCGGCCGGTTCGACGGCGTCATGTGCTGGATGGAGACGAACGCGCCCATCTGCTCGCCCGAGAGGCCTCCGGGATTCGTGAGGACGAACCAGCGGATCCCTTCCGTGCAGGGCGGCGTCGTCAGCGAGCCGTCGTACGCGAAATACGTGCGGTCGGGCGGGAGGATGTCCGCGAGGTCGAGCGTCGCGCCGGGCCGGTCGATCTTTGCGCCCTTCTCTTTCGGCATCTCCGCCAAGACGGGCGCGAGGCCCTTGTTCTCGCCGCTCTGCACGAGGAGAACGCCGACGACGAGGCCCGGCTTCCCGTCCGGCCCCACGTGGACGAGGTGCATCTCCATCGGGTACTGGAACCCTTCGAGCGCGTGCTCCGAGGGCGCGTGGAAATGGAGCTGGAGCAGCCTCCAGGTCGCGCCTCCAGCCTCCAGCGTGCTTCCCGGATCCACGTTGGCCTGGATCGTGTGGCCATTGTTCACGAGGTGGACCGCCGTCTTCCCGTAGTGGAAGACGAGGTTCGGCAGGTCCCTGGCAACCGCGGCGACCGGGCCTCTGGTCGCGAGCGGAATCGGGGACTGCCGCGTGCTGCCGGCGCCGCAGGCCGCGTCGCCCGGAAGCGAGCCCCATTCGGCCGGGCTCGCCGTCTCCGGACCGGAGGCATAGGCCCAGTGCTTTTCGTGCTTTTCCGCAGCGGCGACCGGCGCTGCCGCCTGAGGGGGCGCGCTCGTCGTGCAGCCCGCGGCGAACACAACCAGGATCGCCGCGCCGCCGCGCAGGATCTTGAATCTCATCTTGCCTCCTCGGCCTGGACCCTCGGGATCTTACGCGCCGCGCGCAGGGCGGGAGGCCGCGCTCTCACGCTCCCCTGGGCCGTCTCTGCCCCGTCATCGCCGCCGGGTCGAGGACGCGCGCGATCTCCTCCTCAGACAGGATCTTCTTCTCCCGGACGAGTTCGAGGATCCCGCGGCCGGTCCGCTGTGCCTCGGTCGCGAGCTCGGTCGCCCGTTCGTAGCCGATGACGGGATTGAGGGCCGTGACGGTGCCGATCGCGTACTCGACATAGCGCTTGAGGACGTCGTCGTTCGCCGTGATGCCGTCCACACAATGGAGGCGCAGCGTGCGCGCGGCGTTCAGGAACAGCGTCTGGGCCTCGAAGATGCACGCCGCGATCACGGGCTCGAAGACGTTCAGCTGCAGCTGGCCGGCCTCGGCGGCCATCGTGACGGTCAGGTCACTCCCGATCACGCGGAAGCACACCATGTTCACGACCTCGGGGATCACGGGGTTGACCTTTCCCGGCATGATCGACGAGCCGGGCTGCTTGGCCGGGAGGTTGATCTCGCGCAGGCCGCAGCGCGGCCCCGAGGACAGGAGCCGCAGGTCGTTGCAAACCTTCGAGAGCTTGATCGCGAGGCTCTTCATGCAGGACGAGTAGAGGACGAAGGCCTGCGTGTTCTGTGTCGCCTCGATGAGGTCTGCGGCCGGGCGGATCGCGAAGCCCGTGATCTTCGCGAGGTGGCGGGCGCACGTCTGGGCGTAGCCGGCGGGCGCGTTCAGGCCCGTGCCGATCGCGGTGGCCCCCATGTTGATCTCGAGGAGGGCGTTCTGGACCGACTCGAGCGCGCGGACCTCGCCCGCGAGCGTCTCGGCGAACGCCTGGAACTCCTGGCCGAGCGTCATCGGGACCGCGTCCTGGAGCTGCGTGCGTCCCATCTTCAGGATCGCGCCGAACTCCCGCGCCTTGCGGCGGAACGCCTCGATGAGCTCGCGCATCTCGGCGAGGAGGCGCACGTTCCCGAGCGCCATGCCGACGTGGAGCGCGGTCGGGTACGCGTCGTTCGTCGACTGCGAGCAGTTGACGTGGTCGTGCGGGCTGCAGAACGCATAGTCGCCCTTCGCGTGGCCCATGAGCTCCAGGGCGCGGTTCGCGATCACCTCGTTCGCGTTCATGTTCGTGGACGTCCCGGCGCCGCCCTGGAAGACGTCGAGGCGAAACTCGCCGTGGAGCCGGCCCGCGATCAGATCCGCGCACGCGCCCTCGATCCCGAGGAGGATCTCCGGCGGGAGGCAGCCGCACTCCGCGTTCGCGCGCGCCGCGGCGAGCTTGACCATCGCGAGGGCCTTGATGAGGTCCGGGTAGAGCCGCAGCTCGACGCCGGAGATGTGGAAGTTCTCGAGCGCGCGAAACGTCTGCACGCCCGCGTACGAGTCGGCCGGAATCTCCCGTGCGCCGAGAAGGTCGTGCTCGATCCGCGTGCCGTTCGCCGATACCGCGTTCGTTTCTGTCGTTGCCAAAGCCACCGCGTCCCTCCGCGCCGCGTTCCGCGGCCGCCACTTTTCAACGTACGGCCGCGGTCCGGCGTGGAGCCTGATGCAGGTGAACTACGGAGCGCTCAGTCGGCCTGCGCGTGCTTCTTCTCGGCCATCGCCCGCACCGCCGAGCCCGGAAGGGTGCCCGCGATCGAGACGCTCGTCTTGTCGTGCGACACGGTGAACTTGCGGAGAATCGAGACCGTGTCCGGCGACTTCTCCTGCGCCGCGAGACGCCAGGCCGCGAGGACGCCGCGGAGCGCGTCCTCCATGAGGCCGGCCGTCTCGTCGTCGTTCACGAGGCCGGTCGCGTTCAGCTTCAGTGCGTCGCCCTTCGCC
The DNA here is from genome assembly GCA_038319835.1 of Thermoanaerobaculia bacterium. Lineage (GTDB taxonomy): Bacteria > Acidobacteriota > Thermoanaerobaculia > UBA5066 > UBA5066 > Fen-183. The sequence goes on from JBBQDQ010000112.1 coordinate 7,024, forward strand.
GTCGCCTGGAGCGCGAGGAGCGTGACGCTCTTCATGGACGACACGAGCGTCGCAGCCGCGTCCATTCCGTTCCCCTCGGCCTGCGCGTGCGCGTGCCGGACGGCAGCCTCCTTCGCCGGGAGGCGCGTCACGTCCACGAGCGCCCACGCGGATGCGCCCGGGTCGATCCGGGAGAGGTGCCGGCCGAGCCCCGCGCCCGATCGGAACGCCGTGCCGCCCGTGCTGCGCAGGGCGAGCGCCGCGACGACGGACGCCTCGTTGCCGGCGATCACGAGGTGGGTGCTCGCGAACGCGATTGCGCCCTGCTCTTTCCCCGCGGCCTTCTCGGGCAGCAGGTAGTAATCGCCCGCCGGGGTCGACTTCTTCACGCCCCCGCGCGCGGCGATCGCGGACGAGAGCGCGGCCGGGTTGAATCGGCCCTCGAACAGCACGAGGCCCCAGCCGGCGGCGCCGCCGGCGCTCTTCGGCGAACCGGCCGCGACGACGGTGTCAACGTCTTCCTTCGGGTTCAGCCGCGCCTCGGAGAGGAAGTGCGCGGCGTCGCCGCCGACCGTGAGCTTGTCCGTGTCGGAGAAGACGCGTGCCGCGAGCGGGCTCGTGCGCAGGTCCGCCACGTGGATGACGCCCACGGACGTCGCATCCGCCGGAACGAGCGCGAGCGCGTCGTCGCTGGCGGCGGCGGCGGGGAGCGCGAGAGCGCCAAAAACGGCCAGGGCGAAGGCGGCGACGGGAGTCTTCATGGTCAGAAGTCCTTTCTCCGGAAGCGGAGGCACGCGAGGGCGAGGCAGGCGGCGCCGAACGCGCCGGTCGTGAGGAACGGCTGGAGGGCGAGGGCCTTCTGCATCCGGGCCGGGCCCTGGTCGCCCATGACGAGGGCGACGACGGCGGTCCCGAGCTCGGCCGTCTTCGGGAAGACCCAGTAGAGGCCGTGGACGAGCTGCGCGGCCCACTCGTGGGCCATCGCGGCCGCGATGCGGTCGTGGTTCGCGAGGATCGCGGAGAGGAAGAAGATGGCGAACGTCGCCATGATCGAGACCGCCGTCGAGGACGTGAGCGTCCCGACGAGGAACGCGAACGCCATGAGCGCCGCGATGCCGAACAGGATGATCCCGGCCGCGAAGAAGAAGCGCGGGTGGACGAGGCGCGTCTTCCAGATCACGAGCAGCCACATGGAACCGAGGAGGTAGAAGAGGTTCGACGCCGAGAGGAGGATGCCGCCGAGATAGCGCGAGAGGAGGAGTGGCACGCGGCCCACCGGGCGCGACAGGTAGAGGTCCACGGTGCCCTTCTCCATCAGGCGGGGCACGAGGTGGGCCGTCGCGAAGATCGCGAGGAACGTTCCGACGACGTAGAGGAACCCCGCGAAGCCCGACTCGAAGCCGAGGACGAGCTTGTCGAGGTCGACGGACTGGCGGCCCATCTGGACCTGCTGCCCGAAGATCTTCGCGCCCGCGAGCGCGCCGTTCACGACGTCGAGGTTCACCGCGACCGCGAAGATCAGGATGAAGAGGGACGACAGCGCGAAATACGCGAGGAGCGTCCAGCGCGCCGCCGCCTCGCGGAAGACTTCTTCGATGTTCGCGGCGAGCGCTCTCATTGCGTCTGCTCCGGCGTGGCCTTCACGAGATCCACGAACACGTCTTCGAGGGTGCTCTTTTCAGGAGTCAGCTCTGTGAGCATTGCTCCATGGGCGCGGGCGGAGTCGATGAGCTCGTTGAGGTGCTGCGGGTCGCGGGCCTCGAGCCGGAAGTGCCCGTTGACGCGCTCCGCCCCGGCGCCCGTGGCGCGGAACACCGCAAGGACCCCTTCGTCGATCCCCGACGCGACCAGCTTGTAGACCTTCAAAGAGTCTTTCTTCTCTTCCCTCTTCGTCAATTCCTCCACCGTCCCCATCGCCGCGACCTTCCCCTTGCGCAGGACCGCCACGCGGTCGCACGTGAGCTCGATCTCGGAGAGGAGGTGCGAGTTGAGGAGGATCGCCCGGCCGCGCGCGGCCTCGCCGCGCAGCAGGTCGCGGATCTCGCGCCGCCCGACGGGATCGACGCCGTCCGTAGGCTCGTCGAGAAGGAGGACCTCGGGGTCGTGCACGAGCGCCGAGGCGAGGCCGAGCCGCTGCGTCATGCCCTTGGAGAACTTCTTGACCTTCACGTCCATCCAGTCCGCGAGCTGCACGCGCTCGAGGAGCCCCGGGATGCGCGCGCGGAGCGTCGCGTGGTCCACGCCCGACATGCGGCCGAAGACGGACAGCGTCTGGCGCGCCGTGAGGTAGCCCGGGAAACGGTGACCCTCGGGCAGGTAGCCGACGCGCCGGCGGCTCTCGGGGTCGCTCGCGGGCAGGCCGAGCAGCGACGCCTCGCCAGACGTGGCGTGCGTGAGTCCGAGGAGGATCTTGACGGTCGTCGTCTTTCCGGCGCCGTTCGGACCCAGCAGGCCGAAGAGCTCGCCCGGCTGGACGGCGAGGTCGATCCCGGCGAGGGCGTCGACCGTGCGGCCACCGAAGGCGGGCCGGTACGTCTTGCGGAGCCCTCGGACCTCGATGGCGGCGGTCATGACAACATTCCCACGCCGTCTGATACGCGAACGGGGGCAGGTTGTTCCCGGAGGAGGCCCGGTGCAGCGCGAAGTCGAGGCTTTTCTGTCGGTTGAGGTTCCCCTGCGCCTCCTCGCGCGCCACCCCGAGGACGGCGTTGGGCCGGCGCCCATCCTCCTCGGGATGCACGGCTACGGGATGGACGCCGAGTCGTTCCTCGCCGTCCTCGCGAAGGCGGCCCCGCCGGAATTCCTCGTCGTGTCGCTTCAGGGGCCCCACTCGACGCTCACGACCGGCGTGGACGACCCCGGGACGAAGCGCGGGTTCCACTGGGGCGTTTCGCCGCGCGCCGAGGACAACCGGCTCGTCCACCGCCGCGCCGTCGTGGCCGCGCTCGCGTGGGCGACCGGGAACGGCGGCGACCGGTCCCGCACGGTCCTCGCGGGCTTCAGCCAGCCGTGCTCCTTCAACTACCGTCTGGCGGCGGACCCGCCGGACGGCCTCCCCTTCTCCGCCGTCCTCGCGTTCTGCGGCGGCGTCCCCGGCGAGTGGACCGGCCCGGGCGAGCCGACCGCCGCCTCGGGCGCGGCGGACGTCCTTCACGTCTCGACGAACCACGACCCGTACTACCCACCGGACCGGATCGCGCCGTACCGCGAAATCCTCGCGTCGAGGTTCCGCACCGCATCGCACCTTCTCTACGACGGAAGCCATCGTGTGCCGTCCGCGTCGCTCCCCGACGTCCGTGCTTTTCTCGAGGCCCGCGCGTAGCCGCAGGCTCCTGAAGCTGCGGCTCGAGTGACGGCGGAGCGGGGTCACATCGTGGGGAGCCCCGCGGCCTTCAGCTTGCCGATGAGAGCCGGAAGGTCCTTCGCACCGAGCTCTTTCGCCCGTGCCTCGACGTCCTTCATCTCGCGCTCGAGGACGGCCACGCGCTCGACCTGGTAGTCGCCGGGCTTCCCCTCGTACGAGAGGAGAGCGTCGTAGACGTACGCGAGGTGCTCGCGCAGCCGCTCCTCGCCCGTGATCGCGCCGCCTTCGGACGTCGCGACGACGTCCTTGCGGATCGCGTCCGCCTTCGCCGCGAACGCGTCGAGATCCCGGCGCAGAGCGTCGCCCGCGGGCAGGCCCCTGGCGCGAGCCGCCGCGAGGGCGCGATAGCCGTTCAGGCGGTCCACGGCGTCGCTCATGCGCCCGAAGAGCGCGTGCGCCTTCATCGCGGCGTCGTACTGGGCCTTGCGGTCCGCCGGCGTGAACGGCGCCTTCGGGTCGAGCGAGACGACGAGCGGCGCCTCGACGACGTCCTTGCCCTTCGTGAGCC
>JBBQDQ010000113.1:0-10851 GCA_038319835.1 Thermoanaerobaculia bacterium
CCCTCTGGCCGCGAAACGCAAGGCGCCGACGACGATTCACCTCGTCGCGGGTCTCGTCCGGAGAAGCGGGAAGATTCTGCTGGTTGAAGACCGCGAGATGGTTCCCGGGCAGCTCGTGCCTCCAATGTTCGCGGTTCGCAGCGGGCAACAGCCGGAAGCTCTTCTTAGAAAGGGGTGGAAGTGCTTGGCCGGCTGCGAGGCCGGAGCGCTCGAGCGGGTGGCCACGCTCCGCCATTCCGTGCTGGATCGGCGCTATCTCGTCTCCCTCTTCACCTTCAAAGAAAATCCCTCGACGCCCTCGCGTCGCATTCCGCCTGTTGCGCCGGGTGTCCGCCTCGTACGCGCAACCGATCTCTCCCGCCACGCGCACGGCGGCTTTCTCCTGAAGGCGCTCGCCGCGTGGCGCGCGCATCGCGGCTCCTGACCGCTCGGCTATCCTCGCCGTCGCATGGTCCGCACCGCCTCGCGCCGACCCGACTCCGGCCCGGAGGACGCGCCCGAGAGCCGGCTCGTCCCTGCGGGAATCCTCCTGGCCCTCGTCCTCCCCTTCGCCGCCTACTCGACGGCGTCGAGCGACGCCCTGCGCGAGAGCAAGCTCCTCGCACAGGCTCTCGGCTCGAGCATCGCCCTCTTCGGGCTCGCGGCGGCCGGCGCGTGGGGCTTCGCGTCCGGCGGGGCGCAGACCCGGGCGTCCCGCGTTGCGCCCTTCGCGCTCGCCGCCGCGCTCGTCCTTGCGCTCGGCTCGGCGGCCGCGAACTCCCAGGTCGTGGACCCGCTCGTCCTCGGCGCCGTCCTCTCTCCTCTCGCCCTCGTGGCGGCCGGCGCGTCGCGCCCGGGGACCCGCGTCGCGCCGCTCGCCGCGACGCTCGTGTGTCTCGCCGGCGCCGCGTCGGGGCTTCTCGCGGCCGCTCAGAAGTGGCTCGGCGTCCTCCGGATGCCGCTCCAGGCGCCGGAGCCGCGCTTCTTCGCCGCCGGCCTCGTCGGGAACCCGGGGGACCTCGCGATGGCCCTCGTCGCGCCCGCGGTCCTGCTCTTCGCGACGGCCGCGGACCACCTCCGCCCGCCCCGCCTGCGCGCGCTCGCCGCGGCCGGTCTCGCCGCGACGCTCCTCGGGATCCTCGCGACGGAGGCCGTCACGCCCGCCCTGGCGTTCGGCGCCGGAGCGCTCCTCCACGTTCTTCTCGCGCCGCGCAAGCGGGCGCCCGCCCTCGCCGTGCTGGTCGTCCTCGCGGGCCTGCTCGCCGTCTCCGGCGGCGCGCGGCGCGCGATCGAGAAGGCCGCCCAGCTCCGGCAGGGCGACGTCGCGGCCGCGACGACGCAGCGCGACATCGGCTTCCTCGCTGCGGCCGAGATGATCCGCTCCCGGCCGCTCCTCGGCGTCGGGCCCGGCGCATTCTCGAACGCCTTCGTCCCGGCGCGCGTCGCCGCGGAGGAGAGGTCCGGCCACCGCCTCGTTCACCGTTCCGATTCCGCGCACTTCGACAACGCGCACAGCGAGCCGCTCACGCTCGCGGCCGAGTGCGGCCTCCCGGCCGCCGCCGCAGCAGCAGCCGGATTCACGGCCCTCCTCGCCGGGCTCTTCGCGATGCGCCACGGGCGCGGCTCCGAGTCCAACCCGACGGCGGACGCGCTCCTCGCGGTGCTGGCGGCCGCGCTCGTCCTGTCGCTCGGAGAGTTCCCTCTCCGGCTCCCGGTCGCTTCGGGGCCGCTCGCGTTCCTCATCGGCCTCGCCTGGCGGCGGACGGCTCCGGGCCGTGCGCCGGACGCACCGCTCCCGGCAGGCGCACGCGGAGCCTCTGCGGCCGCCGGGGCCGCGCTCCTCGCGCTCGCCCTCGCGCGCGGCGCCGCCGTCTCGTCCCAGGCGGAAGGCGAGGCCTGGCTGCGCGAGGCGGCCGAACTCCCGGACGAAGCCGGCCCCGTGCGCGAGGAGCTCCTCGGAGCGGCGCGGGCGCGCCTGCGCCGGACCGTCGCGCTCCGGCCCCACGGCGCCACCGCGCTCCTCGCCCTCGGATCCGTGTCGTGGCTCGAGAGGGACCTCGAGCAGGCGCGCCTCTTCTATGCGCGGTCCGTCGCTCTCGAGGAGCGCGCCGAGGGCGATCTCGGCCTCGGCCGCGTCGAGCGCGCTCTCGGCCGGGAGGCCGACGCCGACGCCCTCTTCCGGCGCGCCGTGTGGGTGCTGCCCCGGCTCGTGAATGCGCTCCCCCCGGGCGTCGACCGCGCGCGCATGGCCGCCGAGGTCGACGCGGCAGCCGCGGGCCTTGCGCACGGCGGCCGCGCGCCCGCGCTCCCCCTCCCCCGCTGAAATTGCGGGGAACGGCCTGTGCATGGCCACCGGCGGCACCGGTGTTGCTCAGCACGCCGCGGAGGAACCATCCCCATGAAGAACATTCAACCCCTCGCGCTGATCCTCGCTCTCGGCGCAGGAGTCATTCCCTACGCGACCGGCTGCAAGACGACGACGACCGCCGGCCGACAGATCGACGACGGCAGCATCAAGACCTCGGTCAAGGCGAAGCTCGCGTCGGACGTCCGCCTCTCGACGCTCACGAACATCGAGGTCAACTCGACGAACGGGATCGTGACACTCGCCGGCCAGGTCGGGAGCGAGGCCGACAAGAAAGCCGCGGCCGAAGTCGCCCGTTCCGTCGACGGCGTCGTGCGCGTCAACAACGAGCTGCAGGTCAAGAAGTAGCGTTCCGCTCCGATCTTCAACGGGCAAGAACGGGAGGCGCGCCAGCGGGCGTGCCTCCTTCGTGTCTTAACCGCGGGCGTTTACGACTGGCGCGGGCGTGATCGTCACGCCCGGCGTGGGCGTCGTCGGAGGCGGCGTCGGACTCTCTACTTCCGCGTCTTTTCGCCGTCGAACGACTTCAGCAGGTCCGCCATGTCGTCCGCGTGCTCCTCTTCCTGGCCGAGGATCCACTCGAACAGGCGGCGCGTCGTCGGATCGGTCTCGCCCACGAACGCGATCATTTCCTTGTATGACTCGATCGCGATCCGCTCGGCGATGAGGTCTTCCTTGATCATGTCCGCGAGGCCCGTTCCCTCCTGGTACTCCGTGTGGCTCTTCCCGAGGAGGTTCGCCGGGTCGAGATCGGGGGCGCCACCGAGCTGGCGAATGCGTTGGGCGAGCGCGTCCGCATGCGCCTGCTCCTCCTTGGAGTGCTGGAGGAATTCCGCTTTGACGGGATCGGCGTGGATGCCGTCCGCCATGTAGTAGTGCCTCTTGTAGCGGAGGACGCAGACGATTTCGGTCGCGAGGGACACGTTCAGGAGCTTGACGACCTTCTCCCGATCGCCCGCGTACCCAGGCGTCACCGCGCCCTCCTCGATCTCGCGGCGGGCCCTCTTGCGGAGCGCCGTGACGTCGCTCAGGTAGGACCGAGGCTTGCCGGCCGCGGGCTTAGACTTCGCGCTCATCGCGCTCACGACTCGCGCGTCACGAGGTGGCCGACCAGGAGGCCCACGCCGAACGCGGCAACGGCGACGAGCGCGGTGTTGTCGTCCGCGTAGTCGCTCGCCTTACCGACCGCCTTGCCGAGATTGCGCCGCGCCGTGCTGGCGGCCTCGCGCGCGCGGTCCACGAGGGGAAGGGCTGCGCTCTTCGCGTCGTCCGCGAGTCCCTCGGCGGCGTCCCTGCCGCGCCCGACCGCGTCCTGAAGGTCTCGTTTCACGTCGGATCCAAGTTTCTGAGCGTCCTTCGCGGTCTTCTGCGCCTGGTCGGCGGTCGCGGGGCTGTAAAGGTTTTCCATGATTTCCTCCGGGCCTCGTGATCAGCAACGTATGTGCCAAGGGCGCCGCGGTTCTCCGGGCCGCATTCTTGCAACGGAACGACCGCCGGACCCTTCCGGAAGGAGTTTCACGATGGCGAAGAACGCGTTCGATCAGATCCTCTCGGCATTCCGAACCGGAGCCGCGGAACTCGGCGGACGGACGGGTGAAACCGTCTCACAGGTCGCCGACTCGGTGAGCCGCGTCCTCGACGAGGCGGGCTCTGAAGGAGCGAAGGTCAAGCAGACGCTCGTCCGCAACTGGACGTCGCTCCGAGCTCCGCGGCGCAGCCGCACCGTACCCGTGCTGCTCGGCGTGCTCGCCCTCGGGGCGGCGACGGCCTACCTGCTGACCCGCACCGGCTCCACCGAGCCGCGGGGCTGACCCGTCCTGAGCCCGCCGGGCCGGCCTTCGGCCTCGAACCAGTCGACGGCGCCGAGGACGTGAACGGACTTTGCCGTGCCGAGGCCGAACCCGACGGCCAGGGCTCCCTTCCTCACCAGAAGGGCGCCCCAGTCCCGCCCGCGCGCGTGCCTGAAGTCCGCGTGGACCGCAAGGGACCCGGCCCGCAGGCGAGCGGGCGACACCGCGATCACACCGGGCGCGATTCGCAGGCGAGCCGTCGCGTGGACGTCCTGGAGGTCTATCAGGCCCGCGATCCACTTCGGCGGGCCCGCGGGCAGTAGGGCGATCAGCGGCCGCCCGTCGGGGAGGCGCGCCCCGACCGTTCCTCCCCCGCGCCCGTCCGCCATCGAGAATCGCACCCGGGCGCTCCCGCCGCCCGCGAGGCGCGGTCCTCCGCCTTCGGGTGAAAGGAACGAGACAGCCTCGAGGGTTCCGTCCAGCGACGCCGAGCCCGACATGATCTTCCAGACTTCGTTTCCGGGAAACGCCTGCGTGTCGAAGCGCGGGAGCCACGCCCCCACGCGGCCGGACGCGTTCCGCGACACGACGTCTCCGCCCCAGTGAAGCGTGCCGCTCTCCACGGCGAGCTCGCTCCGAAGGACCTGCGCCACGATTCCGGGAGTCAGGCGGAACCCTCCGCTCAGGCCGCCCGTCCCCTCCCAGCGCCACGCGTCGATCCAGATCCCCCGCACGAGCGCGACGCGGAGGTCGTCGACCGCCACGCGCCAGGGGTCGCGCGGAGCCGCCGGAGGCTCCGCGGGGCCGCGCAGGGGCGGATCGGCGAAACCGGCGATGGGCGGATAGCGGGCAGCGCGAGCCGGTGTGGCCTCGGCCCGCGTGAGGCGCTCGCGCAGCCGGAACGTCAGCGCGGCGGCCCGGACCTTCGTCGAGTGGAACGTGCGGCGCACAAGTCCGAAGAGAGCGACGTCGACGGTCGCGTCCTCGAGGACGGCCTCCCACTCGACGTTCGAGTCGCGGCTCCGTAGCGTCAGCGTCGCGAACCTCACGCGGCCCGGCACGCACGAGGCCCGAGGCGACGTGAACGCGACGAAGAGCGAATCCGGCTCCGCGTCGATCTGTCCGAGGAGCCAGTCCGACCGAAGGACGAGCGCGGTCGCACCGAGGAGGCCCACGAAGGCCAGCGCTCCGCCCGCCGCGAGTCCGAGCAGCAGGCGCCGGACGCTCCGCGCCTTCATCGTTCGTCCTCCAGAATGGAAGGGACGTCCGCCTCGGACGTCCCTGGAATCGAGCCCGGCGCGAGCCGTCAGCTTGCGGGGGTGATCGTGAGGGTCTTGACGCCTTCGGGGTTCTTCGACTCGACGACCTTCACCTTGGATCCGACCGCGACGGCCGGGTCCACCGTGGTGTTGACGCTCTTCGAGTCGAGGACAAAGGAGTGGGTCTTCTTCCCGACGATCACCTTGATCTTCTTGCCGGCGGCGTACGTCTTGACGGTGCCGACGACGATGTGATCCTTCGACTTCATCGTGCCGTCGGACGTCGTGACCTTTTTCTCGTCTGTCTTTTCCATGGGCTGCTGGGCGACGGCCGCGCCGCCGGCGAGGAGCAGGATCGAGAGAGCACCTGCGAAAACGTTACGATTCATTTCATCCTCCTGCCGGTTCTTTGCAGCGGGCGTGCCAGCTCAGGCCCGCGCGATCTCGGGCACGGCCACCGCTGACGCGTGCCGCTCGAAGCGGCGGGACGCTTCCTCCCAGTCGGCCGCGGCGAGGAACGCGTCGATGTAGTCGGCTCGTTTCGTCCCATAGTCCGTCAGGTACGCGTGCTCGAAGACGTCCATCAGGAGCACGATCGAGCAGCCGGCGAGGACGCCGCGGTCGTGCTCGTCGATCCACGCGTTGAACAGGCGTTGCCCCGTCGAATCCCACAGGAGCGCCGCCCACCCGATTCCCCTCATGCCGCCGGTGGCCCGGAAGTCCTTCTCCCAGGCCTCGCGCGAGCCGAAGTCCTTGCCGATGCGGGCCGGGAGACGCGCGTCCCGCCCGGGCGCCCGAACGGTCTTTGTCAGATTTTCAAAATAGACCTCGTGGAGGCGCATGCCGTTCCACTCCCGCTTGAGCTCGGACCACGCCGGCGGCTTCGCCGGAGCGGAGGCATGCAGCTCGTCCAGAAGGTCGTTCGTGCTCTTGACGTAGCCGGCGTAGAGCTCGAAGTGCTGCTTCAGGATCGCGTCCGAGAAGCCCGGAGTGCCGAGCAACCCGGAGAAGTCCTTCGTTGACTAGAGCGCCATGGCGTTCCCCCCTCCGCGAAAAAGCACGATCCGTTCCACGCCTCCGGCACGGCGGTTGCTGTAGGAAATCAGGAGGAAGAAACATGCTCTGGACCATTTTCGTCATTCTTCTCGTCCTGTGGCTCCTCGGAATCGTGACGTCCTACACGATGGGCGGATTCATCCACATCCTTCTCGTGATCGCGATCGTCGTCGTCATCATCTAGCTCATCCAGGGCCGGCGGCCCTCGCTCTGAATCGGAACCACCCGTCCGCGGCTCCTTCCCGCCTTTGACCGGATGCGGTCAGGAAGGAGCGCGGCCGGACCGGCAGTGACGCGCGACGGCCTCGCGCAGACGCTCGGGGTCGAGGGGCTTCCGAAGCCAGCCGGCCGCGCCCATCTCCCGCGCTTTCTCCTCGGCGAGGGCGTCCACCGTGCACACGATGACGGGAATCTCGGCGAGAGAAGCGTCCCTGAGCTGCTCTTGCCGAAAGCGCCATCCGTTCATCACCGGCATCGCCATGTCGAGGAGGATTACGCACGCTTCAGCGCTGCGGCGCAGCTCTTCGAGCGCCCGCTGCCCGTCCGGCGCGTGGAGGACCTACGGTGAGGACGGCGCCGGCCGCGCGCACTTCGATCGTGCAGTCCGCCCGCCGTGCGCTCTCCTCGAGGCGCTCGGCGACGTCGCGCGCGAGGTGCGAGAGATCCATTTCCTCGGGACTCAGGTGCAGGCTCGCCGCAGAGATCCTCGAGACGTCGAGCGGCTCGTCCGTGAGCCGGATCAGCCGGGCGACCTGCTTCTCGCACCGGCCGGCGAGATCGACCGCCTTGTCGCTCCCGAGCGTGCGGACCTGCCGCGCGAGCTGATAAACGATGAGGTTGAGCGCCGAGAGAGGGGTCCGGATCTCGTGCCCGGCCACCGAAAGGAAGGCGTCGCGAGCCTTGACGGCGTCGCGAGCCTCCTCGTAGAGCCGATTGCGTTCGGCCTCGACGCGCTTGAGCTCGGAGAGGTCCACGACGAAAGAGGCCATCACGGGGGCTCCGCCGCCCATGTCCACGTTCGTCGCGCCGAACAGGACGGGGACGCGCGTCCCATTCGGCCGCACGAGCTCCTTCTGGTACGGGCGGCATGTCCCGGTCTCGCGCAGCTCCTTCTCGGATGAGCCACCAGATCAGGATCAGGAACGCGAAGAGGAGGCCGCCGCCGATCCCGAGCGTCGTCATGAGGCTGCGCGCGGTGGAGCCCGACCGTTCGTTTCGAGCCCTGAGGAGATCCCGCTCGTCCGAACGCATCCTCGCCACGATCTGCCGGATCTCCTCCATCGTCGCGCGGCCGGCCTTCGTGAGCCGGACCGCAACGTCGAGCTGCCCGAGCCTCTCCTGGACGGCCAGCTGAAGCCGCCCGGCGCGCTCGTGCTGCAGAGGGTTGTCGGCCGTCATCAGGTCGATGCGCAGGAGGCGACCGGGCAGATCGGCAGCCACGCGGTGATAGGGCTCGAGGTAGGCCTCGTCTCCCGTGATGAGGAATCCCCTCTGATCCGTCTCGCTCTCCGTGATCGCCGCCTGGACGCCCTCGAGCTCGGCGAGAACGTCCTTGGTGTGGTCCACCCATCGCGCCTCGCGGATGAGATGCGTCGTGCTCATCCCGATCGCGGACACGAGCGCCAGCAGAGCGCCGAACGTGACGCCGATGGCGACCGCGAGACGGGAATCCATTCCTCGCGGCCGCCAGCCGAGCCGGCTGCCTGTGGTGTCGCTGGTCATCCGGTGGGGAGCAGCCGCGCCCATCCCTCCGGGGTCGTCACGCGCCGATTCTCTCAGCCCTCGAGCTTCACCGTCACACGCTTGGCCTTGTCGTCACCCGTCTCCTCCGTCACGCTCACGCGCGACCCCACGACGACTCCGGGGGCCACGGTGACGGCGGGACGAGAGCAGGGGTTGTGCCAGCCCCGCGCCATTGCCGACGTTGAAAGTTCTGCAACGGCGCGCCCGAATTGCCCCGGAAAACGACGGTCGCGTCTGGCGTGCGGATTGCGATGGGCGAGGCGTGACCGAGGAGCAGAGCCGCGCCTTGCCCAGGGAGTTCCTCCCGGCCGACCGCCTCGAGGCGCACGCGCGCGCCCTCGGTTCATCGTGGGCGGTGACGCCCCACGGGGGCGGCCGGAACGTACTCGGGCGCCTCCGCGCAAATCTGCCGGCCCTGCGGCGCGCCTACCGCCTCCTCGCGGCCGACGTCCGCGCGGGCGAGCCCGCGACGCCCGCGGTCGAATGGCTCCTCGACAACTTCCACCTCATCGAGGCGGAAGTCCGCGGCGTGCGGCACGATCTTCCCGGCGCCTATAACCGCGAGCTTCCCCGCCTCGTCGGGGCCGAGCACCGGGGCGCGGCGCGCATCGAGGCGCTCGCCCGCGAGCTCGTCCTCCGGAGCGACGCCCGCCTCGACGCGGCCCGGCTCGAGACGTTCCTGACGGCGTTCCAGACAGCGGCGCCGCTGACGCTCGCCGAGCTCTGGGCATGGCCCAGCTTTCTGCGGGCCGCCCTGATCGAGCACCTCCGCCTCCTCGCGGACGAGATCCTCCAGATCCGCGCCGACCGGCTCCGGGCGGATGCCGTGCTCGCCGGGTCTTCGTCGGGCCGCGCGCCGGCCGTCCCGGATCCTGCGCCCAACGCGTTCGCCGCGCGAATCCTCCAGCGCGCGCGGGAGTTCGGTGCGCCCGCGGCCGAGCTCGTCGCGGGCATGTCGGCCAGACTCGCGGAATCCGGACGGACGCTCGAGGACGAGGTCCGGTCCGCGCACCAGCGCCAGGCCACCCTCCAGGTCTCGATCGCGAACGCCGTTTCGGCGCTCCGCCTCTGCGGAACGCTCGACTGGGGCCCCTTCGTCGAGCGCGTGAGCCTCGTCGAAGAGGCCCTGCGCCACGACCCGGGCGGCACCTACGGCCGGATGGACTTCGCGACACGCGACCGCTACCGGCACGCCGTCGAGAAGCTCGCCCGGCATTCGGCGGACGAGCAGCTGCGCGTCGCGCGCCGCGCGGTGGCCCTCGCGCGCGAGACGTCCCCGGACGCCGACCCGCGAGAGGCGCACGTCGGGTGGTTCCTCGTGGGCAGCGGCCGCCCGATCTTCGAGAAGGACATCGGGCTCCGGCGCGGGCCCGTGGCGCGCCTCAAGCGCGGCTTCTTCCGGCACGCGACCGCCGCCTACCTCGGCGCGATCGCCGTCCTGACCGCCGCAGGTCTCGCCGGCGTGGCCGCGTTCGTGCGCTCGACGGGCGCCGAGCCCGGCGCCGAGATGTGGGCGTTCGTCCTTGCGGCCCTCCCAGTCACGGAGATTGCGGTTTTCCTCGTCCAGCGTCTCGTGGACGCGATGATCCCGCCGCGCCGCCTGCCCAGGCTGGACTTCCGGAACGGCGTTCCGGACGGCGCGCGCACGCTCGTCGTCTTCCCGACGCTCTTTCCGGGCGTCGCCGCGGTGGAGTCCATGCTCCGGCACCTCGAGGTCCAGGCGCTCGCGAACCTGGACCCGAACGTTCACTTTGCGCTCCTGTCCGACTTCACGGACGCGGTGGAGCCGACCCGCTCCGACGACGACGCGATCCTCGCGGCGGCGTCCGACGGCATCGCCGCCCTCAACGCCGCCCACGGCGCGGGCCGCTTCTACCTCTTCCACCGGTTCCGGCGCTGGAACCCGAACGAAGGGCTCTGGATGGGATGGGAGCGCAAGCGCGGAAAGCTCGAGGAGCTCAACCGGCTCCTGCGCGGCGCCACGGACACGAGCTTCGGGCTCCAGGTCGGCGACCTGTCGATCCTGGCGTCCGTCCGTTACGTCCTGACGCTCGACAGCGACACGCGACTTCCACGCGACACGGCGCGGACCCTCGTCGGCATCCTCGAGCATCCGCTCAACCGGCCGCGTCTCGACCCCGCGACGCGTCTCGTGACCGAAGGGTACGGCATCCTCCAGCCGCGCGTCGCAATCGCGACGACGAGCGCGACCGCCTCCCGCTTCGCGCGCGTGTTCTCGGGCCACACCGGAGTCGACCCGTACACGACGGCGGTGTCGGACACCTACCAGGACCTCTTCGGGGAAGGCGTCTTCACGGGAAAGGGCCTCTACGACGTCGACGCGTTCCAGGCGTCGCTCGAAGGGCGCGTCCCGGAGAATTCGCTCCTCTCCCACGACCTCTTCGAGGGCCTCCACGCGCGGACGGCCCTCGTCACCGACGTTGAGGTCGTGGACGACTATCCCGGCAACGTGCTCGCGCACGCCCGGCGCCAGCATCGCTGGGTACGCGGCGACTGGCAGATCCTGCGCTGGCTGCTCCCGCTCGTCCCGACGCGCGCCGGCCTCGAGCGCAACCGGCTCCCGCTCGTCGCGCAGTGGAAGATCCTCGACAACCTGCGGCGCAGCCTCCTCGCGCCCGCTCTGTTCGTCCTCGTCGTC
>JBBQDQ010000114.1:0-10848 GCA_038319835.1 Thermoanaerobaculia bacterium
AGCCGGGCGCTGGCTTCTCGAGGTCGAAGCCGGCCTTCGACTGGCCGACCACCACGACGCGCGTGTCCTTCACCTTCCAGCCGTTCTTGAGGCGGAATCCCGCGTATGCCGGGTGCGTCGACTTCGTGCCCAGCGTGCCCGGACAACGGAGCGAAAAGAGGACGCCGCCGGACCGCGCGACGCCCGTCGTCGTGCGGCAGCCGGCGGAGGCATCCGCAACCTCGGGCTCCGGCAGCGTCGCGCCGGCCTGCTGCGCGTCCTGCCAGGCGATCTCGCGCTCCTCGAGCGGCGCCGCTGACGCGGCCGGCGTGCCGAGGAGGGCGAGGACTGCGAGAAAGACGTTCACGCGCACGGTCCTACGGCGTGAACGTGACGATCGTCGCGACTGTTTCGGGAAGGCCCGCGCCCTCGAGACTCGCCCACACGCAACGCCTTCCCTGTGCAACCGATCCCACAAAGATGCCCCCGCGAAAATTCGGCGGGAGCGGCTTCACGGGCTGGTTTGGGTTCGAGACGCTGAACCCGAACGTGACCTGCCCCGAGGAATTGAGCGAGGACGGCAACACGAACGAAGACTGCGACACGCCGACGAGTGACCCGTGGAGATTCAGCTTCATCTGCTGGCCAGGCGGCGGCGTCGGCAGCGGGCCGGTCACCACGACGCTTCCCGAGACCGACTGCATGGGTCCGACGTTCGAGGACGCGAGAGTGATTCGAAGGTGCGTGGCCTGGGCGGGGTCCAGGCACTGCGCGTCCCCGGACACGGCCATCGGGGTCGCGACGTCGACGGTCAGGTCGACCGAGGCCGAGCGGTACTTATGCGGTGTGTAGAGCGTGAGCTTGTGGCGGCCCGCGGCGACGTTTGCGAGGTTGTCCAGGGAGACGACCTGGCAGTTCGGCGGGAGGCAGGTTCCCTGAATCGTCGCGCCCAGGCGCCGCGCCGCGTCGCCGACTGATGCGACGATCCCGCCTTCGACCTCGACCGTCGCCGCGTTCGCGGCCCCGTCTCCCTCGATGAGGAGCTTGACCGGCCCCGGCTTCGTGATCACGTTGCTCGGGAGCAGCCGGCCATTGTGATCTTTCAACTGCGAGATCGAGAGCTTCAGCGACCGGTAGCAATCGTCGCGCGGCGTCGTCTGTACCGTCTTCGGCTCCTGGACGTCCGGGCCGCGGCACACGTTTCCGTCCACGCGCCAGAACGGCGGGCAGGTGCGGCCCGGCCCGAAGGGCGCCGTGGGGCCGGGCTTCGAGACGGTCTCGACCTTCATCCCCTTCTCGGGCAGGAGATCGCACGGCCCCTGGGCAAGCGCCGACGAGGCGGAAAACGTCAGAAGAATGGCGGCGGACCGCGTGGCGCGCAAGCGCATGGTGGGTCTCCTTGCCTTGTGACGCGCAGACCCCTGCCCGACGGGGTCACGCGGGCGGCTAGAATCGCCGTACAAGAAAGGCAGACGATGGCGACGGACCCGTCCTCCGACGTGACGCGGATGCTCCGGGACTGGAGCGCCGGAGACGCGTCGGCCGCCGACCGGCTCCTCCCGGTCGTCTACGGCGAACTGCACCGGCTCGCGGCGAGCTACCTGCGGCGCGAGCGGACCGGGCACACGCTCCAGTCCACGGCTCTCGTGAACGAAGCTTGGATGAAGCTCGCGGACCAGAGCGCGCCGTGGCAGAACCGCGCGCACTTCCTCGGTGTGGCGGCCCAGGCGATGCGCCGCATCCTCGTAGACCACGCGCGGAAGAAGTCCGCGCAGAAACGCGGCGGCCACGAGGCGCGCGTGACGCTCGCGGACGTCGCGGCGCCGGACGGCGGACTCGTCGACCTCGTGCAGCTCGACGAGGCGCTCGAGCGGCTCGCCGCGCTCGACCCGCGGCAGGCGAAGATGGTCACGATGCGCTTTTTCGCGGGCCTCACGGTCGAGGAGACCGCAGAAGCCCTCGGTGTCTCCGAGAAGACGGTCAAGCGCGAATGGGCGGCCGCCAAGGCGTGGCTGCACCGCGAGCTCACACGATGACGCCCGAGCGCTGGCAGCTCGTCCAGCACGTCTTCCACGCGGCGCTCGAGCTCCCCACCGAGGGCCGTGCGGCGTTCGTGGCCGCGGAAACGCCGGGGGACGCGGAGCTCGAGGCCGAGGTCGTGTCGCTCCTCGCGTCGGCCGACTCGGCCGCCGACTTTCTCGAGACGCCCGCGCAGGCCCCGGAGGAGCCTCCTCGGACGCGGATCGGTCCCTACGACGTCGTGAGGGAGATCGGGCACGGCGGCATGGGGACGGTGTTCCTCGCGATCCGCGCCGACGAGCAGTTCAAAAAGCGCGTCGCGATCAAGGTCGTACGGCGCGGGATGGACACCGACGCCGTGCTCCGGCGCTTCCGACAGGAGCGCCAGATCCTCGCGGGCCTCGACCACCCGAACATCGCGCGCCTTCTCGACGGCGGCAACACGGACGACGGGCTCCCCTACCTCGTCATGGAGTACGTCGAAGGCGAACCGGTCACGACGTGGTGCGAACGGCGAGGGATCGGCCTGCGCGAAAGGGTCGCGCTTTTCCGGACGATCTGCGCGGCCGTCCAGTTCGCGCACCAGAACCTCGTCGTCCACCGGGACCTCAAGCCCGGCAACATCTTCGTCGGCACCGACGGCGCGCCGAAGCTCCTCGACTTCGGCGTCGCGAAGCTCCTGAATCCAGAGGTCTCCGGGCATACGTTCGAGATGACAGCTGCGAGCGTGCGCGTCTTCACGCCCGAGTACGCGAGCCCGGAGCAGATCCGCGGCGAGCGCATCATGACTGCGAGCGACGTCTATTCTCTCGGCGTCCTCCTTCACGAGGTCCTCACGGGCCGGAGGTCCGTCGCCGATGCCGGGCGGACGACAGGGGACCTTCCGGGCGACCTCGAACGGATCATCGCGATGGCGACGCGCGAGGAGCCGGCGCGGCGTTACGCGTCGGTCGAGCAGCTTTCCGAAGACCTCCGCCGCTGGCTCGAGGGGTTGCCCGTGAAAGCCCGGCGGGACACCTTTTCCTACCGGACGAGCCGGTTTTTCGCGCGGCACAAGGCAGCGACGGCCGCCGCCGCGCTGATCCTCCTGTCGCTCGTCGGCGGGATCGTCGCGACGGCGCGTCAGGCGCGGATCGCGGAAAGGGAGCACGCACGGGCCGAGCGCCGCCTCGAGGACGTCCGCAAGCTCGCCGGATCCTTCCTCTTCGAGTTCCACGACGCGATCGCCTCGCTCCCCGGGTCGACGCCCGCGCGCGAGCTCGTCGTACGGCGGGCGCTCGAGTATCTCGGCACGCTCGCGAAGGAGGCCTCCGGAGACCCTGCCGCCGAGCGCGACCTCGCGGACGCCTACGAGCGGCTCGCCGAGGTCCAGGGCGGCGGGAGCGGCCCGAATCTCGGCGACACGGCGGGCGCAGTCTCGAGCCAGCGCGGCGCGCTCGCGATCCGGGAGCGGCTCGCGGCCCAGCCGGGTGCGGGCGTCCGCGACCGCGAGAGCCTCGCCGTCTCCCACGGGATGCTCAGCAAGCTCTACCTCAAGTCGTGGGAACTCGAGCCCGCGCTCGAAGAGGGCCAGAAGGCGGTCGCCCTTCTCGAGGACGTCGCGAGGGCGGACGCCTCACCGAGGATTCGCCTCCGCCTCGGCGGCACGTACCACAACCTCGGCCTCCTCGAAGAGCTCCTCGGGCGGCACAAGGAGTCTCTCGCGGCGCTCGGGAAGTCCACGGCGGCCTATTCATTCGCCGCTGCCGCACGGCCCGGCGATGCGGCGGCGCGCCGCGGGCTCGCTCTTGCGACCTTCGAGACGGCTTCCGTCTACCACCACATGGACAACATCGCGGCGGCCCGGACCGAGGGCGAGAAGGCGGTCGCGATCTACGAATCGATCCTCTCGGGCGATCAGGGGAACGCGCGACTCAAGATGGACCTCGCGATGGCCCTCCACGACGTCGGGGAGTATGCGGGGGCCCTGAAGGATCTTCCGGGCGCCACGGCGCGTCACCGCCGCGCGCTCACCCTCGTCGAGGAGCTCGCGGACGCCGACCCGCGCGACGCGCGGGCGCGGGTCGCCGTGGCGTACTGCGCGAACGGCTTCGGCGCCGCCCTCGCCGCGGGAGGGAACGCCGCGGGCGCCCTCGCCCTTCACGCGCGCGCGGCGAAGCTGTCCGAGGCCGTCCTCGCCGCCGACCCCGCGAACGGCTACGCGCGCCGCAATCTCGCCACGGCGTTCGAGCTCGCGGGCAACGCTCTCTCCTTCCGGTCGGGCGCGCGGCCTCGCCCGAAGGACGTCGCCGAGGCCCGGCGCTCGTACGAGCGCGCGCTTGCCGTGTGGCAGGCGATGGACCGCGAGAAGAAGCTCAAGGGAGGTGACGCCGCGAACCCGCAGCGGCTCCTCGCCGCGATCGCGCGCTGCGGCGGGCCCGCGCTCGCGGGCAATCCAAAGTCGGCCCCGACTCAGTAAGATCCGGCGCATGGCCGATCGCCGCGTCGTCGTGACGGGACTGGGAGCCGTGACCTCCCTCGGGAAGGACCTCGCGTCCACGTGGGAGGGCCTCGTCGCGGGCCGTTCGGGCATCGGCCCCATCACGCTCTTCGACGCGTCGGCGTTCCGGACGCAGCTCGCCGCCGAGATCAAGGAGCTGCCCGGCGGGATCGAGCCGTCCCTCCGCCGCCGGCTCTCGCGCACGGACGTCGCGGGGCTCGGCGCGGCCGCCGAGGCGCTCGCCGACTCCGGCCTCGACCTCGCGCGCGAGGACCTCTCGCGCATCGGCGTCGTCCTCGGGGCGGGCGTTTCCGGCCTCCTCGACAGCGAGAACTACCTGCACGCGCTCCTGGCGAAGGGCCCGCGGGGCGCGCGCCCCACGCGCGTCCTGAACCACCCGCCCGACCAGACGACGGACCGCATTGCGGAGCGCTGGGGCTTCCTGGGTCCGCGCTCGTCGATCACGACGGCGTGCTCGTCCTCGGCGACGGCCCTCGGGTATGCGGCCGACCTCATCCGCCACGGCTACTGCGACGTCGTCGTGACCGGCGGCGCCGACACATTCGCGCGCCTCACGCACGGCGGCTTCAACGCGCTGCGCTCCGTGGACCCGGACCCCTGCCGCCCGTTCGACCGGCGCCGCAAGGGGCTCACGATCGGCGAGGCCGCCGGCCTCCTCGTCTTCGAGGAGGAGGAGCACGCGAAGCGCCGCGGGGCGAACCTCCGCGCGCGCTTCCTCGGGTACGGCGTCACGTCGGACGCACACCACATGACGCAGCCCGAGCCCACGGGAGAGGCGGGCGCCCGCACGCTGGCCGCCTGCCTGAAGGCCGCGGGGCTCAATCCCGCAGATATCGACTACGTGAACGCACACGGGACGGCGACGCCGCAGAACGACTCGGCCGAGACCGCCGCGATCAAGCGGGCCCTCGGCGCGCGCGCGTACGAGATCCCCGTGTCCTCCATCAAGTCCATGCTCGGCCACTGTCTCTGCTCGGCCGGCGCGATCGAGGCGGTCGCGACCGTCCGGACGATCGAGACGGGCGTCGTGCCGCCGACGATCAACTGGGGCGAGCGCGACCCCGAATGCGACCTCGACGTCGTCCCGAACGTCGCCCGCGAGGCGCGCGTGAGGGTCGCCCTCTCGAACTCGTTCGCGTTCGGCGGGAACTCGACGGTCGTCGCGTTCGGGGCCGCATGAAAATCCCCGTCATCACGGGCGTCGGCGCCGTGACGGCGCTCGGGCGAACGCTCGCCGAGACGCGCGCCGCCCTCGCGGCCGGACGCTCGGCCGTCGCGCCGATCGAGGGCCCCGGCGTCCCGGAGCGCGCGGAGCGCTCCCCTGCCGCACGCATCAGGGCGTTCACGACCGAGCCCGAGCTCCCGAAAAGCAAGGCGCGCCGCCTCGACCGCGGCAGCCAGTACGCGATGGTCGCGGCCCGGCAGTGCCTCGCAGACGCCGCCTACGCGATGGTCGGGCGCGAGGAACGGACGGGGATCCTCTTCGCCACCGGCTCGGCGGGCGCGGGCCCGCTCACGGAATTCGAGCGCCAGATGGCCGTCTCGCCCGAATCCGCATCGCCGTTCCTGTTCCCGAACACGGTCTCGAACGCGCCGGCCTCGCAGGCCGCGATCGAGATCGGGATCAAGGGCCCGAACGTCACGATCACGCAGAAGGATCCCGCGCCGCTCAACGCCCTCTTCTACGGACGGATGCTCCTCGCCGACGGCCGCGCGGACGCGCTCCTCGTGGGCGCCTCGGACGAGTGGAACCTCGACTACCACCTCGGGTACGAACGCGTCCACGCGACGCGGACGGCGAGGCGGCCCGGGTTCGTCCTCGGGGAGGGCGCCGCCGCACTGCTCGTGGAGGACGAGACGGCCGCCCGCGCCCGCGGAGCGAACGTCTTCGCCCGGGTCGCCTCCGTCGTCTCGCGGGGCGCGCCCGTCTCGCCGCAGCACCGGCGCGCCGACCCGGCGACGCTCGCGGCCGTCATGAGCGCGGCCCTCGCCGAGGCCGGCGTCGCGCCCCGCGAGGTCGGACTCGTCCACCTCTCGCGAAACGGCGTCCCGACAACCGACGCGGCCGAGGAGGCCGCGCTCGCGGCGGTCTTCGGCCTCGCGCAGCCGCGCAGGGCCGCGATCAAGGACGCGCTCGGCGAGAACCCGGCGATCGGTGCCGTCCAGCTCGCGCTCGCGGCCGACGCGCTCCGGTCCGACCCCGCCCTCGGCGCCGTCCTCGTGAACGCGTTCGGCGCGGGCGGAAACTTCCTGGCGGCGGTCCTCACCGCGGCCTGACGCGTCAGGGCGTCACGTTCACGTTCTTCGGCGCGCTCATCGGGACGCCCTTGTCCGAGAACCACGTGACGCCCTCCTGGACCATGTCCCACTGGAGAACCGAAGCTCCCGCCGTCGGCGGCGCCGTCACCTTCGCCATCAGGTTGACCGTCGCACCGGGCGCGACCGCCGTGGTGATGAACGTGCGATCCCCGTCGCGGACGAGCAGCGCGCCGCCGCGATACCAGTGGAACGCCAGATGGAACGCTCCTCCGGCCGGCCAGGCCTGAGAGCTCGTGTTCTGGACCGTTATCGGGACCGTCACGGCCTGCCCCACCTTCATCGTCGCGGGCGTCCCGCCTGTGTACACCGCCCCGTAGAGGGGTGCCGGCGTCGGCGTAGGCAGCACCACCTTCGTCGGCGCCACCGTCGGGAACTGGGGAACGTGGGCGCCCGGGCCCATGGCCAGGTGGACGTTCTTTGGCGTGGGAGTCGGGAGCGGCTGGAGGATCCGGTTATGAACCGCCCTCGCCCTCGCCGCGTCCGCTTCTGCTTTCTTCTTCGCCCGGGCCAGATTCGCCTGGTCGGCGGCACTCAGGCTGACGGCGCTGATCGGCACATGGAGGCCCTGGATCCAGTTCCTGGAATCGGCGTTGAATCCCTTCACCGAGATCGTCCAACCGGAACACAGGCTTCCGGTCTCCCAGGGATCATGGTCGCAATCCGACGTCGTGAGGATCTTGTTTCCGTCGGAATCCGTCAGACTCTCCGACGCTCGCTTCGTCTTCGGGTCGTATCCGCAGGAGCCCTGGAACGACCCGCCCCACTTCCCGATGTTCACCGGTCCCGCCAACTCGTACCTCACGCGCCCGTCCGGCCCCACCGTGACGCTATAGGACGTGAGGCTCGACGCTGGGAGGTCGTACCCCGTAAACGACCCGCTGGCACGTGCAGGCGCGGACATCAGGCACACGAGAACGAGCAGAGCGCCGACAGCTTTCTTCATCGCATCCTCCGAAATCCCGGAGAGAATGAGTCCCGGTTTCATGGAATGCAAGGCACCGGCATGGCCGCGCCGCGCCAAACCCTTGTCCGTGAGCGTCCGGCGCCCGGCGCCGCCGCGAGGCACAATGCGCCCGTGACGTCCCGCACGTTCTCCGTGACCTTCGAGGTCCGCTTCCCCGAGGTCGACTCCTACGGCGTCGTCTGGCACGGCCACTACGTCCAGTACTTCGAGGTCGCGCGCAACGCGCTGTGCGCGGCGTTCGGCCTCACGCCGGCCGACGCGCTCGCGCACGGGTACAAGGTCCCGATCACGAAGGTCCGCGTGGATCTCAAGCGCCCCGCGCGTCTGGACGACCGCCTCGTCGTCACGGCCCGCCTCGCGCCGCCGGAGACCGCGAAGCTCGCGATGGACTACGAGATCCGCCGCGAGGCGACGGGCGAGCTCCTCGCGATCGGCGCGACGGAGCAGGTGCTCCTAAACCCCTCGGGCGAGCTCCTGCTCACGTTTCCCGCGCCCGTGAGGACCCTCGTGGAGAGGATCCTCGCGTATCAGCGCGGCGAGGCGGAGCCGGACGCGACGAAGATCCTTCCGCCCGCCTGAATCAGCTCTTCTTCGGGAACGTCGCCTCGGCCCGCGTGGGCTCGCCGGGGCGCGACGTGAGCGTGAGCGCGCCGCCGTGCGCCTTCACGATGCGCTCGGCGATCGGGAGGCCGAGCCCGGTCCCAGCAGGCTTCGTCGACACGAAGAGCTTGAAGAGGTCCGCCGTCTTGGCCGGCGGGACGCCGGGGCCCGAGTCCGTCACGGCGAGCCTCCACTTCGCGCCCGCGTCCTCGACGCGCACGTGCACCTCGCGCGCGGAGGCGCCCTCGGCCTCGACGGCGTCGAGCGCGTTCGCGACGAGGTTCAGGACGACCTGGCGGACGCGCGCGGAGTCCAGGGGGGCGGGAGCTCCGCCCGCGTGCGGCGTGAACGCGAGCCGGATGTTGCGGCGCCCGGCCTCGGGAGAGAGAAACGCGACGGCCTCGCCCGCGGCGTCGTTGAGGTCCGCGGGCACGGCGCTCAGCGGCGACGGCCGCGCGTAAGAGAGGAAGTCCGCGAGGAGGCGGGAGAGCCGCGACGTCTCCTGGCGCGCAGCCTGCGCAAGCTCGGCGGGCGGCGGACCGCCCGTCCGCGTGGCGTCCTTCAGCTGCTCCTCGAGGAGCTCGAGGTTCAGGCCCATCGCGTTGAGAGGGTTGCGGATCTCGTGCGCGAGGCCGGCCGCGACCTCGCCGAGCTCCGCGAGGCGCTCGGCTTCGACGCGGGCCTCCTCGGCCTGGCGCGTCCGGCGGACGAGGAGGAGGACGGCGGCCGACGCGGCCGCGATCCCGAGGAGGGAGACGCTCGCCGCGGCGAACGTCCGGAGGTAGAGCTCGCGGCGCAGCTTCTCGACGCGCTCGGCCAGGACGCGGCGCGAGACCCCGAAGCGCAGCACCGCGAAGTCGCCGACGGGCACTTCGAGGTCGTAGGGGTTCGCCTCGGGCGCCTCATATCCCCAGCTGCGCGACGCCGTCCCGGGCTCCACGGGCCGCACGTCCAGCCGCTTCGGGCCTTCAACCTGGGGACGCGCCCGATCGGGCACCGTAAGCGTTCCGTTGTACGAGTAGAGGACTTCCTTCTTCGCGGCGTCGAGGACCTCGACTTCCGCGAGGACCTGGCGCTCCGAGACGCCCGCCCTCACGAGGCGGTCGATCTCCGTGACCTTGAGCTTGAGGAGGTACGGGTCTCCCGCCGACCGTTCCGCGATGCCCCGCGCGAGCCGCTCCGCGTCGAGCCTCGTGTGGAGAATCGCGTCGTTGACGACGTCCTTCGAGAGCGCCTTGAAGAGGAGGTGCCCGAACAGCAGGACCGATCCCGCCGTCAGCAGGCCGAGCGCCGCGAGGACGAGAGTGATGAGCCGCCGGAACCGCGCGGCTTCGGGATCGACCACGGCCGGAGTCTAGCGGGACTCCGGCCGGGCCGACGGGTTCGCTACTGGAAGAAGCCGTTCACGTCGAGCACGAGGTTCAGCGGTCCGGCCGACGCGTTTTTCACCTTGACCGTCCCGGAGCCGTCGAGCGCGAGCTGGAGCACGGCCGCGTTCGCGCGGGTGCTCCCCGGGTTGAAGTTGATCGTGCTCGTGCCCGGGACCGCGCCGTCTCCCCGGTAGAGGATGAGGTGGCCCAGGGATGTCGCGCCGACGACCGTGAGGTTTGCGGAGACGGCCGTCGCGCCCGCGGGAATCCCGCAGGTCCCGGTGAGCGTGAACGCCCGGTCCGGACCGCCGGCGGCCGGAATCGCGGGCCCCCCGAGCGGGCCACTGGCGCCGCGCGTGTCGACGATCCGGCAGGGAGCGACCGTGTAGAACTGCACGGCCCCTCCTGCCGGAACGACGGTCACGTTCGCAAACGCTCCACCCGCCGGACAGGACGCGACCGTCGCGGCGACGCTGAGGGTGAGCGGCGTCCCGGCAACTCCGCCCGTGAACGCGATCTGGTTGGTGCCCTGCCCCGACGTGATCGTGCCGTTCGTGATTTGCCACAGGTACGTCGCACCGGAGATCGAGGGGATGCTCGCGAGGTGGTTCGGAGAGCCCGCGCCGACTTCCGACGGCGCATTCATGCCGAGCGGCGGCGGCGGCGGGCACGTGCCGATCACGAGCGTGTACGGCTTCGTGTCCGGCGTGCAGCCGGCCGCGTCCGTGGCCGTCACCGAGATCGGGAAGCTCCCGCTCTGGGCCGGCGTCCCGGTCAGGGTGTTTCCGGAAAGCGTCACGCCGGTCGGAAGCGTTCCGGTTACGGACCATGTGACGGCGCCGCTGCCGCCGGTCGCCGCGAACGACTGCGTGTACGGGACCCCGAGCGTCCCATTCGCGATCGACGCCGTCGTGATCGACACGGGCGTGCAGGCCGGACCGGACGCGCAGGCCGCGAGTACGACGTTCAGCGTGTATGCGGAGCCCGAAGTCGGGACCACGTTGACGTCGTGGACGACGACCGTGAACGCCTGGCTGGCGGGCGCCGTGAAGGAGTATGTCTGCGTCACGCCCGAAGATCCTTGATCCGCGAGGAAG
>JBBQDQ010000115.1:0-10816 GCA_038319835.1 Thermoanaerobaculia bacterium
TCTTGCTCCACGCCACCTCGTCGACGACGATCTCGGCCGTCTTCACGCGCATCTTTCGTTGGGCGTTGTAGCGGTAGCGGACGCAGACGAGGCGTGCACCCCAGTCGCGCAGGAGGCGCTTCGTACCCTTTTCTCCGGGCCTGAAGGTGGAGACGACGACCCAGGCGTCGTGCCGGCGGGGTTTCCTCACGGCTTCTTCCTCTCCGGCCGCGAAAGCATGCCGAGCCGTCGGCCCTTTGCGGAGTCTTCGATGAGCTGCGCGAGGCGGCGGTGCTTTGTCTCGGGCTTCTTCGCGCTCATGACCCAGAAGGTCGCGGTCCTTTCGTAGCCGGGCGGCTGGGCCTGGAAGAACGCCCACGCCTTCGCCTTGGCCCGGAATGCCCGGAGCTCGGCGCGGCCGAGCTTCGGCTCCTGGCCCTGCTCGAACGAGTAGAGGCCGGTGCGCCGCTCCTCGCGCGCCTGGAACGCTCGCGTCCCCGCGGGCGCTATGCGGCCGGCCGCGACGAGGGCCTCGACCTTGCGGACGTTGACGAGGCTCCAGACGCTCTTCGCCTTGCGCGGGGTGAAGCGCTGGACCCAGCGATGGGCGTCGAGGGAGAGGCGGACGCCGTCGATCCATCCGAAGCAGAGCGCTTCGTCGAGAGCCTCGACGTACGTCAGGCTCCTCCTGCCGGAGGACTTCTTCAGGAACCCGACGAAGAGCTCGGTCTCGGTGGCGTGGTGCTTCGCGAGCCAGCGGCGAAAGGCGGCGGCGCTTTCGAAGTAGACGGGCTTGAGCGCGCGGTCGCTCGGCTTCATGGCGCGATTCTCCCTCTCACGGCCCGTCCAGAGGGCTCTTGACGCCCCGGCCGCCGGAATTCAGGACGTGCGTGTAGATCATCGTGGTGGCGACGTCGCGGTGGCCGAGGAGCTCCTGGATCGTGCGGATGTCGTAGCCGCTCTCGAGGAGGTGGGTTGCGAAGCTGTGGCGCAGGGTGTGGCAGCTCGCGAACTTGGTGATGCGGGCCTCGCACATCGCGTGCTTGACGGCGCGCTGGACGGCCGTCTCGGGGAGGTGATGGCGGCGGACCTCGCCGCTCCGCGGGTCGGTGCTTTCGCGGCCCGCAGGGAAGACGTACTGCCACGGCCAGCTCTTCGCGGCGCCGGGGTACTTGATGCGGATGGCGTCGGGGAGATGGACGTCGCCGGCGCCTCGCGCGAGCGCGGCTTCGTGGACGGCGCGGACGCGCTTGAGGTGGGCCGTGAGCTCGGGCCTGAGCGCGGCGGGGAGCATGGTGACGCGGTCCTTCTGGCCCTTGCCGTCGCGGACGAGGATCTCGTTGCGGGAAAGGTCGAGATCCTTCACGCGCAGGCGCAGCGCTTCCATGAGGCGCAGGCCCGAACCGTAGAGAAGCGTCGCGACGAGGCGCGGCTCGCCGCCGAGGTTACTCAGGACGCGGCGGACCTCGTCCTTCGTGAGGACGACGGGAAGGCGCGCGGGCCGGCGCGCGCGGACGAGCGTGGGCATCTCGGGGAACGGCTTCTCGAGGACGTGGCGGTACAGGAAGAGGAGCGCCGAGAGCGCCTGGTTCTGGGTGGAGGCGGCGACGCGCCGGTCGGTGGCAAGAGAGGACAGGAACGTGTTGATCTCGGGCTCGCTCATGTCGTCCGGGTGGCGCTTGCCGTGGAAGAGGACGAAGCGCCTCGTCCAGTGGACGTACGCTTCTTCCGTGCGCAGCGAGTAGTGCCGCGCGCGGAGCGCCGAGCGGAGGCGGTCGAGGAGGCGGGGCCCTCGCACGGCGGGCCCCGGGTCCCCGCTGGATCCTGCTACTCCGCCGTCGTCGGGTCGATGCGGGCCTTCACCTCGGACACCCGGTTCGCCGGGAACCCGCCCCGCGTCGCGTGCTCGCGTACCGCCGCCTCGTTCGGGGCGATGTAGATGCAGTAGATCTTGTCCGGGGTCACGAAGCTCTCGACCCAATTGATCGACGGCCCCATCGCGCTGAGGACGCCGCAGGACTTCTGCGAGATCGCGTGGAGGTCCGCCCCCGTAAGGTTGCCGACCCCGGGGATCTCCCTCTCGATCACGTACTTCGGCATCTGAGACTCCTTTGCGGTCAGATTCGTGGGCGGAATCATAGGCCTGCGCAGCCGCGAAGGGACCTGAAAGCTCGTGCATCACGGATCTCCGTCGTGAGGCCGGCCCGGCGTCACGACCGAAACGGGTTGCGAATGCGCACGCCCTCGAGGACGGCTCCGTGCTTGAGGTCCTCCGTCCAGAGGACCTTGCAGCCGAGGCGTGCGGCGCTGCGGACGATCATCGCGTCCCAGAAGCTCAGTCGGTGGCGGCGCGCGAGAGCGATTGCGGCGAGGAGGTCGTCGCGATCGGGGGTGTGCAGGGTCCAGCGGGAGTACGCCTCGACACGCAGGGCCGCGGTCTCCGCGTCGAGCCGGTGAGGCAGTTTTCCGGTGGTCGTGACGTAGAACTCCTGGAGAACCTGGAGGCTCACGCATCCGGTGCCCTCCTGCCAGATTTCGGCCAGCAGCGTCCGGGCCCGGGTCGCCTTCTCGCCCGCTCCCGCGTCGTGCGCGTAGACGAGCACGTTCGTGTCGACGAACTGGGGAACCGACTCAGCGGCGCTCATGCAGCGAGTCCCGTGTCCACGTGATGCGGCCCTTCGTCCCGAGGTCGCGCGCGTTTCGCATGTAGGACAGCGCGCGCTCCTTTGCCCTCTCGTACTCGTCCTGGTCGCGGACGAGCGTCTCGAGGGCGCCGGCGAGGAGGCCCGAGAGGGACGTCTGCCGCTCGACCGCGAGGATCTTGGCCTTGCGGAGGAGGGGCTTGGGAAGGGACAGCGTGACGTTCTGGCGGTCCGCATCTGTTTTCACGCGAAAAAGTGTAGCACGCATTTACGTGATCCTCAGTCATAGATCCCGTCGGCGAACCACTCGCCGGCGGTCTCTTCGCGATAGACGCGGTACAGGCCGCCGGTTGCGAGCTCGACGTCCCAGTACGCGCGCGTGGCGGGAACGTCCAGCCACCAGCCCTCCTCCATGCGCCACGGGCCGGAGGCGACGCGCACGCTGCCCGCGATCTCGGGTCCCGGCGGGGACTGGGCGGGGGCGAGGGAGCGCATCGAGACGGGCCGCTCGCCGTCGACTTGGACTTCGAGCGCCAATGCGGGCCTGAGGACGCGCACGGCGAGGAGGCCGCGGCCCGTCTTCGGGACGCGGCGCTCGGGCGGGGGCGGCGGGGGCGCAAAGGGCTCGAGCGAGAAGCGCTCGGGACGGTGGCCGTCCACCGCCTTCGCGGCACCGAGGCGCCCCTCTCCCAGGAGGGAGAAGAGCTTGGCGAGCGTGGCCGCGAGGCGGTCGGGCGCGATCTCGGCGGGGCCGAAGAGCGTGAGCTGGCCGCGGCGCGGCGCGTCGGGCACGGCCGAAAGGGAGAAGCCCGTCACGGCGGCGCCGGGCGGGCGGCCCTCGAGCGAGAGCTTGAGGAGGGAGAGCAGCGTCTTGACGTCGCGCGTGGGGGCGGGGAGGTCGACGCTCCTCGTGTCGCAGCCGTCGGGGTCGAGGACGAGCGAGACGTCGAGGCGCACGCAGCCGCATGCGTGCGATTCGAGCCGCCGCGCGAGGCGGGTGAGCGCGCTCTCGGCCATCGCGAGGAAGGGCTCGAGCGTGAGGAGCGGCCACTCCAGCTCGACGCCCTCCGTGAAGGCCGGCGGGGGCTGGCGCGGGACGAGCGGGCGCGGGTCGCGGCCGCGCGCGATCTCGTGGAGCGCGTGGCCGGCCTCGCCGAGGCGGGCCGCGACCTCGGCGGCGGGGAGCTTCGCGAACTCGCCCACGCGCGAGAGGCCCCAGCGCTCGAGCGTCTCGACGGCGCCGGCGTCCGGGTCGAGCTTCGCGAGCGGGAGCGGCGCGAGGAACGCGGCCTCGCCGCCCTCGGGGACGACGACGGGGGAGTCGGGCAGCGACGCGGCGACGCGCGCCGCGAGCTTGCTGGAGGCGACGCCGCAGCGCGCGGGAAGCGACTCGCTCTTCGCGGCCGCGATGAGCGCGCGGCCGAGGTCGCGCTCGTCGGGGAAGAGGCGCGCGAGGCCGTCGACGTCGAGGAAGGCGACGCCCTCGCCGCCGTCCTCGACGCGCGGCGAGATCGTGCCGGCGGCGTCGAGGAGCGCCTCCTGGGCGGCCCGCTCGCCCGCGGCGTCGCGCGGGCGGGCGAGGAGATGAGGGAGGAGAGCGCGCGCCTGCGGGAGCGTGAACCCCGGGCGGATGCCGGCGCGCCGCGCCTTCTTTGTCGCCGCGACGACGCGCGCGGCCGTGCCGTTGCCCTCGCAGACGGCGACCGCTTCGTCGGTGAGCGCCGGCTCGCCGCGCAGCCGCGCGGCGAGGGGGAAGAGCGGCACGACGAGGCAGGCGAGGCGGGGAGGTTTCATGACGTGAAGACCCCTCGCAGCCACCGGCTCAGAGGCCCGATGCGGCGGCCACGGGAGCCGCACCGCCGCCCGGAGCGCGCACGTCCCCCTCTTCACCTTCCAAGAAAATCTTCTTTCCCTCTTCGGTCCTTCCCGCATTCACCGCGTCGAGCAGCGCGAGACGCATCGCGGCGTGCGCTTCGCGCACGCGCGCGTCGCCCTTCTCGCGCGACTTGTCGAGCGAGAGCCGGGACTCGAGCCCGGTGAGGAGGGGCAGCGCCGCGCGCGCGGCGTCCCACCCGGCGCGTACGGAGCCCGCCGAGAGGACGGCGTGCGCCGCGGTGCCCGTGACGCGGTACGGCGACAGGACGAAGAGCGCCGTCTCGTGGAAGCGCGCGCGGCGGGCGAGGCGCATCCACACGGCGTCGTCGAAGCGGCGGCGCGAGACGCGCGCGAGCCCGAGGTCGAGGACGACGAGCGCAAAGCCGGTGGAGAGGACCGTCTCGCACGCCGAGAGCGCCGTCTTCAGCCCCTTCGGGCGCAGCCAGAGGAGGCGGGGCAGGTCGACGCCCGAGTCGGCGGCGCCCTGCGGGTCGAAGTGGTCGCCGGGGTCGACGAGCGCGGCGGCCTCGCCCGACTGCGTCGCGGCGGCGAGGGCGGACAGCGCGGCCGAGAACCGTCCGCTGGAGGCGCGCCCCGACATCTCCACGAGCGAGCCCCGCGGCAGACCCCCGCCCAGCAGCCGGTCCAGCGCCGGGATGCGCGTGGGGAGGCTCGCGGGCCGCCGGTTGCCGCGCTCGCGTTCGGCGAGGCCGGCCGCCGTCGTCATTTGCGAGGCGATTTCGGGCGGAAGAAGGGGCAGCGCCGGCACCCCCCGAAGCTAGGTCGGGGGATGGCGTAAGTCAAGCGTAAGTTATGGGAGGCCGGGCGGGCTCAGCGGCGATGCTGGGCGGCCGACTCGATCTCCAGCTTGAAGGCGTGCAGCGACACGTTGATGTCGCGCAGGAAAAAGAGGAGCGACCCGATCAGGCAGCCCATGCACGCGATGAAGACGAGGGAGAGCACGACCGCGACGTTCAGGCCGAAGAGCGCCGTCAGGAACAGCAGGATGATGAGGAGCGCCGCGAGCAGGAGGCTCGTCGTCGCGAGCGCGATCGCGA
The DNA here is from genome assembly GCA_038319835.1 of Thermoanaerobaculia bacterium. Lineage (GTDB taxonomy): Bacteria > Acidobacteriota > Thermoanaerobaculia > UBA5066 > UBA5066 > Fen-183. The sequence continues at coordinate 5,555 of JBBQDQ010000115.1, forward strand.
GCCGGACGAGATGGGCGCGCGCCGTGAGGATGCGCACCTGCGAGATGAGCCCGGAGCGGTCGTCGTCGCTGGCCGTGCGCAGCTCGCGCGAGAGCTGCCGCGAGCGGTCGATGAGCCGCCCGAACCGGTTCGTCATCGACAGGAGCAGCAGCCCGACACCCGAGATCAGGATCACGGGCCCGACCGCCACCTGCAGCAGCGGCACGACGTCGTGCGTCGCGAGGCCCGGGATCCCGGGGATCGTCACGCCGGCGCCCCGGCCGCGATCTCCATCCGGAGCGCGTCGGCGTCGAGCGTGAACGCGCGCGCGAACCCGCCCACGAACCGCGCCGACTTCGGCCGGATGACCCAGAACGAGAAGTCCCCGAGCGCGCCGACGATGTCCGCCATGCTCGGGAACTTCCCGAGGTAGATCTCCTTCGCGGAGGCCTCCTCGTCCGAGCCGGCGGCGAGCTCGGTTGCGTCGCCGACGAGCGTCAGCCGCGCGAGCTGCTGCGGGTCCTTGTCCGGCATCCCTGGCTCGTCGGGCATCGCGAGCATCAGGCTCACGCGTCCGTCCCGGAGCATGTCCTGCGTGTGCCCCGAGAGCCGGCTCACGTGGATGAACCACACGGAATGGCTCGGGTCGGGCGCCGTCAGCACCATCGAGACGAACGGCCCCCCGTCGTGCAGCGTGCCGAGCGAGCCGACGCGGGATTGGGAGACGAGTTTGAAGAGAAGAGTCTTGGAGGGTGAATCCATAAAGAGAAAGATAGCGCGAAGAGCGCCGGCGTGTCTCTCGACGCCCGCGCGTGCTGTTTGAGCGAAGCGAGTTCACGCGCGTAGGAGAGAGACACGCGGGCGCCAGGGAGCGCTCACATTGGTGCGACAATCCGCCCATGGCCGACCCCCGCAAGCCCGACGACCACTCCGACGCCGTCCACGCCGCCTTCGACGATCTCCACCAGAAGCTCGGCGACCGTGCGACGTCGGATTCCAAGATCCGCGTCGAGGCCCTGCGCGAGGCGATGCTCGCGCAGGACTCCGCCTCGGTGAAGGCGCACCTCGCCGAGATGAAGGCGTCCCACGGCTGGCTCTGGACCGAGCTCACGGCCCATCCGCGCGTCGCCGCGCTCATCGACAAGCTCGCCCTGATGGGCCTTTAGAGGGACTCCTCCTCCACGCCGCGCCGGATGCGCTCCCACGCGTCCCGCGCCGCCTCGCGCATCTCCTCCCACGTCATCGCCACCGTCCCGCGCCGCGCGTCCCCGCCGTCCGTGTCGCCGCGCTCCCAGCGCGTGCGCAGGTCGGGCTCGACTTCCTCGAACGCCGTGCCCGCATTCGCGGGGTCCGCGGCGGCCTCCCAGCCGAGGCGGTAGCCGGGCTCGTAGTCCTCGTACGACGCGCTGGCGTCGAAGTACGGGCGGCCCGTGAACTGCTCGCGCCAGTAGTCGCCCTCGGCGACGGGGTCCAGGTCCTCGCCCGCGGCGAGCCCGCCCACGCCGGTCGCGCCGCCGCGGTCGACGCCGAGGCCCGTGGCGGTGCCTGACGCGACGTCGTGGAACATCGAGTCGCTGTCGCCGGTCGACGCCATCGTCTCGCCGGCGTCGACGGCGCTCGCCTCGGTGCTCATGCCATCGCGCATCGCGTCCTCGCCGGCGCCGAACTCGGAGCGGTCGGAGCGGCGGGTCCGCGTGCCGTGGTCGGGATCCGCGATCCCGGAAGGTAGGGGGCGGTCGGGCGTCTCGGGCGTCTTGTCGCGGGCATCGGACATGGGTGCCTCCGGGCTTTTCGCCCGCAAGGGCCGTACCGGGCCTTTCTTACAACGCCGCGAGCCCGAAGAACCGCTTCACCCGCTCCGACCGGAAGACGAGGAGACACGCCCCCGTCGCGAGGGCGACCCCGCCGAGGATGAGCGCGAGCCGCGTGTACGGGAGGCCTGCCGCCCTTCGCTCCCCGGCGAACGTGGCGAGCGTCCGGATCCAGACCGCGGCTCCGAGCGCGAGCCCCGCCTCTACCGTCCGCGCCGCCCAGACGCGCGGCACGAAGAGGAGCGGCAGGAAGAGGAGGCAGACGGCGAAAAGGGCGAGGTTTCCGGCGCGGAAAAAGTGCGCCGCGAGGACCAGAAACGACAGCGCAGGGAATATTGCGAGCGGGCCCATCCCGGGACTCTACGTCAAGGCGCTGGAGAGGGTTGCGCGGCGCGTCAGGAGTAATTGATCTGCATCATTTTCCGGACTGAGACGCCGTGGCATCGTGCCCGGCGGAGAGAGGTGACCACCATGGCGATGAAGATCAGCGAAGAGTGCATCAACTGCGGCAACTGCGAGCCCGATTGCCCGAACACGGCGATCAGCCAGGGCGACTCGTACTACGTGATCGCGGTCGACAAGTGCACGGAGTGCGTCGGCGCGTTCGACGCCCCCAAGTGCGTCGAGGTCTGCCCGGTCGAGGGCTGCATCACGATCGATGCGTCCCTGAACGAGTCGAAGGAAGTCCTTCAGGCTCGCTACGCGACCCTGCACCCCTGAGCCCCCGGTAAATTCCCTGCGAGGGAATGCGGGCGGCGGCGCAAGGGCGCCCCGCCCGCGTTCTGTTTTCAGGGCCGGCCCGCGAAGGGCCTGAGCGGCGGCGCCGCGAGGCGCGCGCCGGGGGTGCCCACAGGCCGCCGCCGAGGTCCGCCGTGCGCGGCGGGACGAGGTCGACGATCACGCCCTGCCTACGGCAGCCGCGCCGGGCCGGCCGCGGGCGGGTGGCCCGCTGAACGGTGCGCGGAAAGGCCCGCGACGCCGAGGAGGAGGCCCAGAGCGAGCACGAACCACAGAGCGCTCGTGGACTCCTTCGCGTGGAGCGTGCCGGACCCCGCGGCGAAGAGGCCGAGAGCCGCGGCGAGCGCGAGGGTCAGGAGGACGCCGCCCGCGACGCGCGACAGGACCGTGACGGCCGGTGGCCGCGACGGGAACGCGAGGAGCAGGTAGCCCGCGACCGTGAAGAGCGGGAAGAGGACCCAGAGCGTGAGGCCGGGCGCGACGGCGACGAAGCCGAAGGGCGCGAGGGCGAGGAACGCCCCCGACGCCACGCCGAGCGCGAGGAGGAGAGCGCCTGCGAGGACGAGCATGGAAGGCCTCCGGCCCGATTCTCTCAGAGCGCGCGGGGGCCGGGGGCGCGCTCGTTCCCCGCGCCGGCGAGGACCGCGGCCGAGAGGACGTAGAACGCGAAGGCGAGGGAGGTCAGCTCCGGGTCGCCGGGGGCCGCCCAGGTGACGTCGGGGTCGTTGAGCTGCCAGACCCAACGCACGAAGAGGAAGAGCGCCGCGTACGCGACGGAGAGGGCCGCGGCGCGCCGGAGCCACGGCGGCGTCCCGTCGAAGAGTGTCGGGAAGAACTGCCGGACGAGGGCGGGGGCGAACGGGCTTCCGAAGCGGCGCTTCGCGCGCAGCGCGAAGACCGCGACCGCCGGCAGCCACGCGAGCGCGATCCCGAGCTCGAGCGCCACGGGCACGGCGATGGGCGCCGCCGGCCGCGCGAGGACCCATCCCGCGTGCAGGGCGAGGCAGCCGAGCGCGCCGGCGAGGCAGAGGGCGAGGAACGGGGCGGTCCAGCGGAGGCGCAAAGGGGTCAGGCCGCCTTCGGGGCGGGCTTCGGGAGCGCTGCGCGGGCGCGGCCGAGGGCGTCCTTCACGGAGGGGTCCGCCTCGGCGGCGGACATCTTCGAAAGGCGAGCGGGCAGGTCCCGCCGCGCGCCGGGGGGCAGGTGCGGCGCGAGCGCGGGGAGGTGCTCCTCGACGGCGCGCGCGAGGCGCAGGCGCTCGGCGGGCCGGAAGCCGCCCCGCGTCGCGAGGCTCTCGAGGCAGCCGGCGACGATCGCGGCCAGGCCGTCGGAGAGCTTCGCGCGCTCGGTCTCTCGCGCGTACCGGTCGGCCGGCTTCTCACCCTTCTTCGGCGCGGCGAGGAGGGAGCCGGCGAGCGGGACCGTCTCGCGCGCGGCGAGGAGCGTGTAGGACATGAGCGCGGCGAGCTCGGCGCCGAACGCGGCGTACTCGCGGTAGGCGCCCGCGTAGACGAGGCTGACGCGGCCCGCGCCCGAGAGGATTCCGGCACCGGCCCTGGCGCGCGCGTCCGGCGCTCCGGCGGAGCGGAGGGACGCGAGGTTCCCCGGGTCCACGAAGCGGCGGAAGAGGGTGCCCGAGACCGCGCTGCCCTCCTTCGGAAGCGTTGCGGGATCCTCCCTTGCGGCCGCTTCGAGGAGGCGCGCGGCCGAGTCGTAGTCGGCGGCCGTCCACGGGCGCGAGACGTCGGGCATTCCGCGCTTCGTCCACTCCTCGAGCGGGGTGGACCGGTCGGAGGGGGACGCCGCGGCCGGCGCCGGCGCGGCCTGCGGGTCGGGCGGCAGCGGCACCGGCGCGGGGGCGCGGAAGAGATCGGACGGGAGGTCGGCGCTCTCGACGGAGACGAGCCGCGCGTCGACCTCGACGACGCCGTCCTTCGACCGGAACGTGCGGATCGGGAAGCCGCCCTCGAGCGCCCAGGAGTTGTAGCCCTCGCGCGTGTCGCCGCCGGCGAGGCGCGCGGCGTTCAGGAACGGGACGAAGAGCGCGTTCATTTCCCGGAGGCTCGCGCGCGTCGCGGCATCGACGCCGGCCGCCTTCGGGTCGGCGAGGCAGACGATCTCCGTGGTCTGACCGGGCCGGCGGACCGTCCACGACTCGCACGTCCACGTCCCGAACGTCTGCGTGGTGTGGAGCGGCTCGTACGCGAACGTCCCCGGCCTGCGGCGGTGGCCCGCGGCGCGCGCGCGCTCCTCGACGACCGCGATCGAGGCGGCGGAGACGACGGGGCCGGCGGGCGGCTCGATCGGGACGATGCGGTCGTCTTTGGCGACGTAGAGGTAGACGACGGCCTTCGGCGCGCCCGGCGTCGAGAGGTCGACGGCCTCGGTCCGCACGCCCTCGGCCGAGACGCTGAGCGTGAGGAGCGAGCGGTACGCCTTGCCGTCCCGCGTGCCCTCCTCGGCGAACTTCAGCACCTGCCCCGCGTCGGCGGCGGCCGCGGCGAGGAGAAGGAGGAAGCACGGAGCGATCCGGCGCATCGCGTCGATCTTAAGGGGCGGCGCAACCCACGCTCATCCAGGTGCTTGCAGGGCAATGAGCCGCGGCTCATTTTCTTCGTGACGCGTTGCAGAAGGCGTGCTAGGTTTCCCACGCCATGAACCACATCGTCTGCATCGCATACGTTCCCGACACCGAAACGAAGATCAAGGTCGCGGGCGACGGCGTCTCGATCGA
>JBBQDQ010000116.1:0-10598 GCA_038319835.1 Thermoanaerobaculia bacterium
CCGCATGCGCTCCTTCGCCTTCGGGCTGAAGGCCCGCGCCACGTAGATCGGGCCGACGGCCTCGCCGAGAGCGGCGTCCGTGGCGGCCTGCACGCCCGTGCGCGCCGCGATGGTGCCGCCGACCGGGTCGTCGTCGGGGACCTGCAGGCTCACGCGGCAAGTATAGGGAACGAGGCGGCGCTGGCCGCGGTGCGCGACGTCCCCCTATGATCCCGGGACGTTGGCGCGCAAGACGTCCGGTTCGAAGCCCCTCGGGCGGGGCGCCCGCCCGGCCGCCACGGCGGGCGCGCCGGCCGCCTACCGTCCCGAGCTCGACGCGCTCCGCTTCTACGCGTTCCTGGCGGTCTTCCTCCACCACTCGGCGGTCACCGCGAAGGCCTCGCTCGACGGCCCGCTCGAAGGCCTCGTCGTGGCCGGCGCCTTCGGCGTCGACCTCTTCTTCGTCCTCAGCGCCTTCCTGATCACGGACCTGTTCCGGCGCGAGTTCCTGGCGTTCGGGGACCTCGACGTCCCCGCGTTCTGGGTCCGCCGCATTCTTCGCATCTGGCCGCTCTACTTCGCGTTCCTCGCCGTTGCGGCGCTCGTGCCCGACCGGCCGCTGAGAGGCGCTGCGCTCGCGTCGTTCGCGGCGTTCGCCGGGAACTGGTGGTTCGTGCGCCACAACTACACCGACTCGATCGCCGACCCGCTCTGGAGCGTGGGTATCGAGGAGCAGTTCTATCTGACGTGGCCGCTGCTTCTCTCCGTCGCAGGCGTACGCCGGCTCGTGCCGCTCGGGGCCGGCCTCCTCGTGGCGGCAACGGCGGTCCGCGTCTTTCTCGTGTCGGAGGGCACGTTCCACCCCGGCATCTGGTGCAACAGTCTCGCGCGCCTCGACCCGATCGCGCTCGGGATCCTCCTCGCGGGGCTCGAGCCGCGTCTGCCGCGCCTCGGCGGGCGGGCGCGCGTCCTCCTCGCGGCCGTGGGCCTCGCGGGGCTCTGGGCCTGCGGCACGTGGAACGCGTTCAAGGGCCCCGGTGCCCTCGGGATGTACCCGAGCGTCGCGGTCTCCTGCCTCCTCGTCCTCGTCGCCGTCCTCGGCTGGAAGCCGGGGACCTCTCTCGCTGCGTCGGTTGTCGCGTACCTCGGCAAAATCTCGTACGGGCTGTACGTCGTGCACGTCCTCGCGCTCCGGGTCGCGCACCTCGTCAGCCCCTCGTGGCCCGTGGTGTTCGCGCTCGGGCTCGTCCTGACGGTTGCCGCCGGCGTCGCATCGTTCGAGCTCTACGAGAAGCGTTTCCTGCGGCTCAAGGGGCGCTTCACGCGCGTCCCGTCCCGGCCGGCCGACTGAGGCGTCAGACCCCGATCCCGCGCAGCCGCTCCTCGATGCGCGCCGCCGTGTGGGCCCACGTCCACTTCCCGGCGGCTTCCTGCGCCGCGGCGGCGCCCTTCGCGCGCGCCTCCTCGCGATGCGTGAAGACGTGGCGCAGCTTCGCGACGAGGTCGTCCGGGTCGGGGTCCGCCCAGCGGAAGCCCTCGTAGTACGGGCACTTCGCGTCCGCCGCGACGAGCCCGCGGATGGCGAGCGGGTAGCCGACGCCCTCGTGCAGGAACTCCGTCTGGCCGCTCCACGCGGTCGCGATCGCCGGCAGGCCGCAGGCCATCGCCTCGAGGATCGGCATGCCCCAGCCCTCGCCGCGCGTCGGCAGGACGAACGCGTCAGCCCCGCGGTAGATCGCCCCCAGCTGGCTGCCCCGGATCTGCGTGTTGTAGAGGAGCGCGACGGGCGGACCGTCGTTCGGCAGCCCGAGCGCCTCGATCTCCGCGGCGACGTCCACGTGGCCGTCGTGGTTGTTCGTGCGCAGGACGAGCAGGACGTCGTTCTTCTCCGGCCCCGCAAACGCCGCTGCGTATGCGCGCAGGAGGACCTCGGGAGCCTTGCGCTCGCCCCACTCGAAGACGGAAAGGAACGTGAAACGCCGGCTTGCGCGAGGGCCCGGAACTCCCGGCCTGAATCGAGCGGCGTCGTAGCCGAGCGGGACGACGCGGATCGGCTTTGTGACCCCGCTCGCCGCGAATCGCTCCGCGCCCCAGCGGGAGGGCACCCAGATCTCGTCCATCCGGTTGCAGGACGCGGCCCAGTCGCGCGGGATGCCGTCCACTTCGAGCATCGTGAAGCCGATCCGGGGGCCCGGATGCTCGTGGAAGAAGAGGTCCGCCTGCTCGTAGCTCACCTGCGGGGCGTCGTCATAGGGCGGGCGCTGGGCGATCGCCTGCAGCTTCGGGTCGGCGATGTGGCTCGAGCGAGGCCACGGCGTCGGGCGGAACGAAACGTCCGCACCTCGCGCGAGGAGCGCGAGCGCCATCTCCTCCGAGTGGATCGCGTAGCCGAGCGGCAGGCCCCATCGCGACTGCCACGTCACGCGTACGCGGCTGCCAGCCGTCACGGCCTCTCCCCGTTCTCGTTCGCGGCGAGCTTCTTCTCGAGTTCCGCGACGCGGGTTCTCAGCGTCCTCTGCTCGACGAGCAGGACGTCGATCACGCTCGCGACGGCATGCTGGTACTCGGACACCTGGCCCCATTGCGGCAAGCCGTACCACCAGAGCGCCTTCGTGAGCCCGCGGCGGAACGCGTTGATGAGCGGCGCGAAGAACGCGCGCTTCGTCTCGAGGGTCTGCTCATTGAAGATCTCGGAGTGGAACCGGAGCGTCCCGAGCGCTCCGGCGAGCTTCGGGCTCCCGTGGTCGCCCTCGGCGACCTGGCGTGCCACGGCCTCGAGCGCTCTCTCGGCGTCGTCGTCGGTCAGGATCCAGTAGACGTTCATCGGTGTTCCTGTGGGCAGGATCGAGCCCGCGGACCGGGCCTGTCAAGCGGCGCCCCCGCAGAACGATGCGGATACACTCGCTGCGTGATCCGCCAGGATTCTCTTCCCGAGGTCTACGACACCAACCGGCAGGGCTTCCTCTTCGTCGAGGAAGCGAAGGCGCTCTGGCGTTACCGGCACCTCGTCCGCGAGCTCGTCGCCCGCGACATCAAGGTCCGCTACAAGCGTTCGATCCTCGGGGTTGCGTGGAGCATGCTGAGCCCGCTTCTCTCGATGGTGGCCCTCACGATCGCGTTCTCGGCCCTCCTGAAACAGCAGATCGCGAACTACCCGGCCTATTTCCTCGCGGGCTCGGTCTTCTGGGGGTTCTTCTCGCAGGCCACGTCGCACGCGGCCTCCCTCACCGCGGACGCCTCCGAGATCTCGCGCCGCGTCTACGTGCCGCGCTCGGTCTTCGTGGCCTCGGCCGTGGGCGGAGCCCTCGTGAACCTCCTCTACACGCTCGTCCCGCTCCTCCTGATCATCGCGGCGACGGGCCACCCGATCCACGCGACGTGGCTCTTCCTGCCCGTCTCGATCGTGATCGGCGTCCTCTTCACGGCGGGCGTCGGACTCATCGTCTTCACGCTCGCCTCGCGCTTCGTCGATGTGCGGGAGACCTACGCCGTTCTTCTCGGGGCGTGGTTCTTCCTGACGCCCATCGTCTACACGCCCGCCACTCTCGCGCCGAAGTACCGGTTCATCGTGCGGCTGAACCCCATGACGTACCTCGTCGAGATGTTCCGCGCGCCCATCTACGACGGCTGGCTGCCCGGGCGCAACACGCTGCTCTTCTCGATCCTCGCGGGCGTGTCCGCGCTCGTCGTCGGGTGGCTCTTCTACGCGTCGAAGATCGAGGACTATGGCACCCGCCACTGAAGACCACCTGGTCGCCGCCGCGCTCGCCACCGAGCCCGCGGTGTTTCTCGACCACGTCACGCTGCGCTACCGGATCCCGCGCGAGGTCGTCGTCACCCTGAAGGAGTACGCGCTGCGAAAGCTCCAGGGGCGCATGGAGCACAACACCCTCGTCGCCCTGCGCGACGTCAACGTCACGGTCGCCCGGGGCGAGCGCGTCGGCGTCATCGGCGCCAACGGAGCGGGCAAGAGCAGCCTGTTCCGGCTCATCGCGCGCGTGAGGCGGCCTACGGAGGGGCGGCTCGTCGTCCGCGGCCGCGTCGCGCCGCTCCTCGAGCTGGGGCTCGGCTTCCACGGCGAACTCACGGGCCGCGAGAACGTCGTCCTCCACGGCGCCCTCATGGGCTTCTCGCGCGAGCAGATGCTCGACCGCATGGACGCCATCGCGTCGTTCGCCGAGATCGAGGAGTTCCTCGACACCCCGGTCCGCACCTACTCCACCGGTATGGCCGCGCGCCTCGCGTTCTCGGTCGCGACCGACGTCGACCCCGACATCCTCCTTGTCGACGAGGCCCTCGCCGTGGGCGACGAGCGCTTCCGCGCCAAATGCCGCGACCGCATGGCCGCGCTCCGCGAGCGGGGAAGGACGTTCCTCCTCGTCTCGCACAGCCTTTCGGACGTCACCGACTCGTGCACGCGGGCGATCTGGATCTCCGAAGGCCACGTCGTGAAGGACGGCTCCGCGGAAGACGTCTGCGCCGCGTACCACGCGTGGGCGCAAGGCGGGACGCCAGCGTAAGCTAACGGCGTGAGGCCCCTTCCCGAGCCGCCGCCTCTCCCGAAGGCCGATTTCGACCGGTTCATCGAAGAGATGAAGAAAGACGTCGATCGCACGCTCATCCGGGAGAACCTGAAGCGTTCGGTCGAAGAACGCCTTGTTCAGCTCATGAAGCTCCAGGAGTTCGCGGAAGAGCTTCGAAGAGCGGGCCGCGCCGCCTTCGGCCGATGACCGACTTTCCCGGCCTGCTGCAGGCGCTTCAGCGAGAGCGGGTTTCTTTCATCGTGATCGGCGGCGCCGCGGCGACCGCGCACGGTTCCCCGCGCCTGACCCTCGATCTCGACGTCGTCTACGACCGCCGCCCGGAGAACGTCGAACGCCTCGTCGCCGCTCTTCGCCCCTTCGGGCCGACTCTGCGCGGCGCTCCGGCGGGCCTCCCGTTCATCTGGGACGAACGAACAATCAGGTCCGGCCTCAACTTCACGCTTTCCACCTCCCTTGGAGCGGTTGACCTTCTGGGCGAGGTGTCCGGTGGCGGCGGGTACCAGGACCTCGTCAAAGAGACCGAGACGATCCGGTTGTTCAGCGTCGAGTGCCTCTGCGTCAACCTCGACGCTCTCATTCGCCTGAAGCGCGCCGCCGGCAGGCGAAAGGATCTCGAAGCCATCGCCGAGCTCGAAGTGATTCGGGAAGAGCGGGAGCGGGCGTAAGCTGGAGTCATGGCGGATTTCCGTCCAGCCGACACGTCCCCGCAAGCGTGGGACGCCTCGAGGCAAGCCCATCTCCAGCTGGGTCCGGAAGGCCGCGTCCACGCGGCATTTGAAGCCTCTGAATTCGTTCGCAGCGTCACGCGCGAGGGCATCCGCCTTCGGCATCCCGAGTACGACGAAGCGCAGCTCGATCGCGCCCTCTTTCGGCGGATCTACGGCGACACGCTCTTCCGGAAGGTGTACGCCGCTCCCGGCGATTGCCGGTGAACGGACCAGCGTCGTTCCTCCGTGCGCTCGCGGAGAAGCTGCACGACGCGGGGATTCCCTGGATGCTCACGGGCTCGACGGCATCGTCGTTCTACGGCGAACCGCGGGCGACGAACGAGGAGTTCAAGCGGCGCAGGGCGGTGCGGCTCTTCGGCGTCGATGCCTGGGTGATTTCACCCGAGGGATCCATCCTCTCGAAGTTGGAGTGGGCGCAGCGAGGCGGATCGGAACTCCAGCGGAGAGATGCGCGCGCGGTGGCCGCGGCGTGCGGCTCCTCGTTTCGACCTGCACCGCTTCCGTCTAGAATGAATCGAGTTCGAATGCGCCATCCCTCGGTTGGCCTCGCTTCATCGCCCGGAATCGACGGTTTCGCGACCGCTGACCGGGACGATCTCCATCCGCTTCAGGCCGAGGCGATCAGAAGGATGAGCCCCGAGCAGAGATGGCAGCAGGTCGTCGCCGCAATCGAGATGGCCCGAAAGATCCGTGAGGGCGCGCTGAAGGTGGCTCATCCGGACTGGCCGGAGAGCCGGATCCAGGCCGAGGCGTCACGACAGATCCTCCGTGCCACCGGCTGACCTTCTCTCCCTCTTCGTCCGGCCGCTGAACCGGCTGGGCTGGGCCTATGCCGTCACGGGCGCGGTCGGGTCGATGTTCTACGCCGAGCCGCGCTTTACGAACGACATCGACGTCGTCGTCCGGATCCCTGCGGACGGGGCCGCTGCGCTTCGTGGAGAGTTCCGTGAACCTGACTTCTACTCCCCGTCCCCCGAGGAGATATCGATCGAGGCTCTGCGCCCCACTGGTGGACACCTCAACGTCATCCATATCGGGTCCGGCCTGAAGGCCGACCTCTATCTCTCCGGGTCCGATCCGCTTAACGAATGGGCACTCTCCGCCGCCAGGACCATTCCGGTCGGCGACCTGCCCGTTCGCGTGGCTCCGCCCGAGTACGTGGTCCTGCGGAAGCTCGCCTTCTACCGGGAAGGAGGCTCCGAGAAGCACTTACGAGATATCCGGGGGATCCTGGCCCTCGCCGATCCTCCGGTCGAAAAGGATCTCCTCCTTCGTCGACTCGTCGACGCGGGGCTCGACGCACTCTTCGGGCGGCTCTTCCCATGACGAGCCGGTTCACGCCCGGATAGAATTTCAACGGGAAACACCATGAGACGTCGCAACGTGCCCAGAGGGACCGAGGCCGCCCCGCTGGTCGCCGTGGACGCCGATGCCGGTCGCGCCTACGCCAGCGCCTCCCCTCAGGAGAGCGAAAAACCCAGCTCCTGCTGCGTCTGCGGCTTCCTGAGTTGACGACCACCCCGGCCCGCTCGCTCCGCGAGATCGCGGAAGACATCGGTGCGAAGGCCGAAGCTCGAGGGCTGACGCCGAAGGTCCTGGCCTCGTTACTTCGTCAGCGCTGACTACTGCCAGTACCCGCTCACGTCGACAATCAGATGCACCGTCCCTGCCGGGATGTTCGAGACGACCGTGACGCTCCCGGTGGGCGTTCCGAAGAGCCCGAGAACCGCGTTGTTCGCGCGCGTCTGGCCCGCCCGGAATTGCACCGTGTCGAGCGACGGCGTCGTCCCGGCAGGCCCGACGCGCAGGCTCCCGGCCGCCGTCGAGCCCGTGATCGTCACGTTCGCCGCGACCGCCACCGCTCCCACCGGCACGCCGCACGTTCCGGCGATCGCGAACGTACGCGTCCCGTTCGCCGCGAGCGCGGGGCCGGCCTGCCCCCGCGTGTCGAGCACGCGGCAGGGCGGCAGCCAGTTGAACGTCGCCGCCGGCGGTAGCGTCACGGCGTAGTCGATTCGCCGCACCTGCCCGCTCGACGAATACGTCGTGTAGTAGAGCGACGTCCCCGTGGGTGAGGGCCCGAAGAGCAGATCGACGACGGTGGAGGCGCCGAGACCCGTCGCGAAGTCCGAGGCCGAGGCGGCCGGAATCGACGTGAGCCGGGGGATCGCCCCGCAGTTGAAATCCGCGTAGAGGTACGTCCCGTCGTATGCGGCGGGCCACGCGCCCGCAGGCACCCACGCCCCGCCGGTGATCGAGCCGCAGCCCGACGTCGTCGTACCCGGAATAGTCCCGTGCGGATACTCGTAGACCGGATCGATCATGTTCGGCGGTGCGGGGCTGCACTTGCCCGTCGCGAGCGCCGTGTGCGCGCCCTCGCGGCACGGCCATCCGTAATCGCTGCCCGGCTGGACGAGGTCGACTTCCTCCCATGCGCCCTGCCCGACGTCGTTCACGAAGAGCGCGCCGTCGCCCGGCCGGAAGTTGAAGCGGAACGGGTTCCGGAAGCCCCAGGCGTACGTCTCCTGGCAGATCGTGCCCGGCGCCGACGGGCCCGTGTTGCAGCGCGCGGTTCCCGCCCCGAGGAACGGGTTCGTGGGCGGCACCGAGCCGTCCCTCGCGATGCGCACGATCTTCCCGTTCAGGATGTTGCGGTCGCGCGACGCGTCGTTCGCACCCGCGCAGCCCGAGTCCCCCGCGTAGTCGCAGCCGCCGTCGCCGATGCCCGCATAGAGATATCCGTCCGGCCCGATCCGAACCTGTCCGCCGTTGTGGTTGCCGGCGAAATTCAGGACGCCGTCGAGTAGCACGAGCTCCGTCGCCGGGTTGATCACGTTCAATGTCGGCACGTCCATCGTGAATCGCGAGATCCGCTCGACGGGCGACGTCGCGTTGCTCGTCGGGCAGCCCGCGGCGTTCTTGTTGAACGTGTAGTACAGGTAAACGAAGTGGTTCGTCGTGAACGACGGATCGAGAGCGACGCCGAGGAGCCCGCGCTCGCCGTTCGCGCACACGGCCGTGCCGAGGCTGAGCGCCGCAGTGGGGAGGAGGGCGCCGCCCGAGACGACCCGCAGCGCCCCGCCCTGCGTCGCGACGAGGAGCCGGCCGTCGGGCGTGAAGGCCAGAGCCGTCGGCGCCCCGACCGTGGCCACGAGGGCGTCGCCGAATCCCGGCGGGAGCGTGATGGCCGGGGCGGGGAGAGCCACGAGCGCCGAAAAGACCACAGCAAACAGCACTCGAGCGTCGATACGCGGGATTCGGGACATGGAGCCTCCGGAGGGGAGTGTCGGGAGGCAACGGGGCCGGGCATTTCCCTGCTTCGGCCCATAATTCGTCCGGAGGGTTTCCTCCGTACGAGGATCTGATGGAAGTTCAGGACTCTAAGCAGGACTCCAAGCTCTCGGGGGCCATTCCCCGGGAGTGGTTGGACGAGTTCGAGGCGGCTGCGCGGCGTCCGCTGGGAGGCATAGGAAATCCGGGCGGGGAAGGACTTCGTCCAGCTCAAGAACGGCCCGTTCGACCTCGATCTCGTGTTCGCGCCTGACGGCATCGAGACTTTCACGGACGCCTGGAATCGCCGGGTCGAAGTGGAGGGATTTCCGGTGTGCCACCCGGACGACATCATCGCCAGCAAGGAAGCAACGAACCGCCAGAAGGACCGGGAATCCCTGCCCAGACTGCGCTCGTTCAGGGACTACTGGAAGGCTCGGCGATGAGGGTTACAGATCCCGCAGCGCCCGCGCCGGGCCGATAGCAGGAGCCCCTCTGATCGGCCCGATCCCGGGCGGTCACGTCTACGGCAAGACGCGCGAGGAAGCTCTCGCACGCGTCGTTCGCTCGCGGAGCTCCAGCAGCGTTTGTAGCGCCTTGCGGGCGACGCCCAGCCTTTCCGTCAGGCGGCCCATATCACTCCGGTCTCCAGAACTCGGTTGCGAAAGGCGCTGTCGACCATGGAAAGGTCCACGACATCCAACGGGCGCCCCTGACGAACCGCGCCTGATCTCGGCGGTCTCGCGACAGGTTCCTGGTCCTCGCTTCGCGCCCGCGCGAATTACGAGCAAGGTCGAGTCTCTGGAGCGCTTTCGGACCGTCTTCACCATCTACCGGCAGGCCTCGTAGGAAGGCAAAAGGGGGAGGGTGACTGGCCGTGGAATGAACGCGGAGTGAAGGCCGTCATGAAGGTGCTGTCCTACCGCATCCTGTTGCGGCCCTACCGGGCTGCGTGAGCTACGGGCGGACACTGGTTCAGGCGAAGGCGATGGCGAGCGACGCGATCAACGCATACCTGGAGAGCCTGCGCAAGCAATGACCGTGACCACGAGCGGCTTGGCGTTGATCGCATCGGCCGAGACGACCAGGACCGGGCGGTGTGCCTGTTGCTCGTGCCCCTTGACCGGATTGAGGTTGACGAAGTAGATCTCGCCGCGCTGGATCACGGCTTCAGACCGTCGAAATCCGCGGCCGCGAATTCCCTGGAGATGGCCGTGCTGTCAGCCTGGATGGCTGGATCGGCGGCCATTGCCTCCATCTCTTGATCGAAGCTCAGGCCAGGTTTCGGGCCTGTACCAGATCACCGGAGAGATGATGTGGGTCGCGAATGCGACCGGCGCACGCTTCCTGTCGGTGAACGACGCAAGAGGACTGGAGCTCGTGGCCGGCTCCCAGTGGCGACTCCTGCCGTGATTGACACGCTCGTGACCATTTCGACGACGGCGCGCCTCACGGCGGGCACCGCACTGCACATGATTGCGATCCAGTCCTCGGGCGCAAATCTGGCGGCGAGCTGTTTCCACGGCCGGTGCGCCGTGTTGAACGTCGTATGGCTCGCCCCGTGGCGACTTCGCGCTGACATCCCGTTCCCACGTCGACGACGACGTTGGCGATCCACGACCGGCCGTAACGTCAGAGCTGCCGGAGGGCCAGCGCGGGCCGGATCCGAAGCGCGTGGATGAGCGAAGGGAGCGAAAAGAAGCGGAACGGGTTCGTGGGCGGCGCGGAGCCGTCCGTCGCGATGCGGACGATCTTTCCGTTCAGGATGCTCCGGTCGCGTAACGCATCAGTCGCCCCCCGCGCAGCCGCCGTCGCGGATGCCTGCGTAGAGGTGCCCGTCCGGCCCGACGCGCAGCTGTCCGCCGTTGTGGTTGCCGGCGAAGTTCAGGACGCCGTCGAGAAGCTCGCGAGCCCGAATGCCTGTGACCGTGACGATCTTCAAGACCGGGACCGGACCCGAGCGGAGCGACCGGAAGGAAGGAGCCGGCTGCCGGTCGGGAATCGCATCAGACGTGGGCGAAAGATACCCCGTGGCGCGGGTCAACTGGGCCGGAGGCGCGGTCGAGGGCCGGAGTGG
>JBBQDQ010000117.1:0-10564 GCA_038319835.1 Thermoanaerobaculia bacterium
TTCGTCGGCAAGAACGGGATGCTCATCGTGCCGGGTCTCGGCTCGCACGTCGTTCTTGGCGAGATCCTCACGGACGTGACGCTCGCGCCCTCGGCAACGCCGTTCGCGGACGGCACGGACCGCTGCGGGTCGTGCACGGCGTGCCTCGAATCCTGCCCGACGCAGGCGTTCGTCGCGCCGCGCGTCCTCGACTCGGCGAAATGCCTCTCGTACCTCACGATCGAGAAGCGCGGAGCGCTCTCCCCCTCCGAAGAGGCCGCGCTCGGCGGCCGCCTCTTCGGGTGCGACGACTGCCAGGACGTCTGCCCCTTCAACGCCGCGCTGGACCCCACGGGCCCCGCCCGCGGCCCCGCGGCCTCGCTCGACCCGGAAGAGATCCTCGCCCTCGACGAGGAAGGGTTCCGGGGGCGGTTCTTCCACTCTGCGATCTGGCGCGCGACGTGGATCGGCCTCGCCCGGAACGCGCGCGCGACGGTGACGCGATGAGCGCCCCGGCCGGGACGCTCCTCGTGGTCGCCGGCGTCTTCGTGAGGGAGGGCCGCCTCCTCCTCGCCCGGCGCCCGGCGGGCCGTGCGTGGGCGGGACTCTGGGAATTCCCCGGCGGCAAGGTGGAAGGCGGAGAGACGCCCGAGGACGCGCTCGTCCGCGAATGGCGCGAGGAGATGGACGTGACGCCGGTCGGCTTGAGCCCTTGGAGGTTCGAGACCATCGCGGAAGCCGCACCGGTCAAGTCACCGCAGCACGTCACGCTGTTGTTTCTTCGAATAGGGGGGGTGGCCGGCGTGCCGCGCCCGGCCGGCGTGGACGCCGTCAGGTTCTCTCCCGCATCGGAGGCACGGCTCCTGCCGACGCCCCCGGCCGACGCTGCGGCTCTCCGGCACCTCCTCGAAGAGTCCGGCGGCGACGAATTCGCGGACACGGAGTCCGACGAGGGCCGGGACCTCGTTCGCGCGCTCGCCTCCCGCTCCCCCTTCATAGAAGGTTCCGAGTCCCTTCTTCGTCTCCGCGCGCTCGCCTTCCGCAAGCCGCGTCCGGACGGCGCAGGGACCGTCTCGGGCATCCTCGTCGCGACGCCGGACGGCGCGCGCGCCTATCGGAACGTCTGCCCGCACGTCCCGATCCCGCTGGACCGCGGTGGAGAGCCGCTCCTGACCGAGGAAGGGTTTCTCGCCTGCCGCAATCACGGAGCTCTCTTCGCCGTCGAGGACGGCTTCTGCGTGGCCGGGCCCTGCGCGGGCGAGTCGCTCGACGCCATCGCCGTCGAGGCGTGCGGCACTGGATGGGCCCTTTCGGGAGGCCGCGCGTGAACGGCGGCGTCCTCCTCGGCCTCTACGTGGTCTGCGCGATCGCCTCGGCGTTCTTCTCGTCCGCCGAGACGGCAATCACGTCGGTCACGGATTCGGCGATCTTCCGGATGAAGACCGAGGGACGGCGCGGCGCCGAGCGCCTCGAGCGCCTCCGCGCGAACCTCCCGAAGACCCTCGGGACGCTTCTCGTCGGAAACACGCTCGCGAACGCCGCCGCCGGCTCGCTCGGCGCGGGCCTCGCGATCTCGGCGTTCGGCGAGAAGTGGGGCGTCCTCGTCGCGACGATCCTCAC
Source organism: Thermoanaerobaculia bacterium (assembly GCA_038319835.1). GTDB lineage: Bacteria > Acidobacteriota > Thermoanaerobaculia > UBA5066 > UBA5066 > Fen-183. Next base: position 1,600 of record JBBQDQ010000117.1, read on the forward strand.
GTCGATCCTCCTCCTCGTCGTGGCCGAGGTCACTCCCAAGACGCTCGCGGCCCGGCGGCCCGAGGCGCTCTCGCTCCTCTTCGTCGGCCCCGTCGAGTCGTTCGTGAAGCTCCTGACCCCCGCCACGGCGCTCCTTTCGGCCGTCGCGCGTTGGATCCTCGGGCCGTTCGGGGTCGAGGAGTCCGCCGACGTGACCGAGGAGGACGTCAAGAGCGTGATCTCGCTCTCGCGCGAGCAGGGCGGCCTCAAGCGCGAGGAGAGCGACCTCCTGCACGCGGTCCTCGCCTTCGGCGACACGCCCGTGCGCGCCGCGATGGTGCCGCGATCCCAGATCGTCTCCCTCGCGATCGAAGCGACGTTCGACCAGGTGGAGGCCGTCTGCCGCGAGCACCGCTACAGCCGCTATCCGGTCACGCGGGGCCACGAGGACGACGTCGTCGGGATCCTCCACGTGAAGGACCTCTTCGATGTTTCGGACACCGAGGAGGCGACCTTCGACCTCTCGCGCTACCTGCGTCCGGCCGTCTTCGTCCCCGAGCTGAAACGCGCGGAGGACCTGCTTCGCGAGATGCGGCGCCGCCGGTTCCACATGGCGGTCGTCGTGGGCGAGAGCGGCGCCGTCGCGGGACTCGTGACGCTCGAGGACCTCATCGAGCAGATCGTCGGGGACATCTTCGACGAGCACGACGAGCCCGCCCGACTCCCGGTCGCCGAGGGGACGTCCCTTCTCGTCGAAGGAGCGTATCCTCTGGCGTCCCTCGAGCGGGACCTCGCCGTCTCGTTCGACGACCCGGAGGCCGAAACGGTCGCCGGGTTCCTTCTCCGCAAGTTCGGACGCATCCCCCGCGCGGGCGCACGCACGCGCGCAGGCGGCGTCGAGTTCCTCGTCGAGCGCGCGACCCCCCGGGCCATCGAGCGCGTTCGCATCCTGAGGCCGGACGCCCCGCGGCCCGCGGACGCGCCCGACGACCGAAAGGCCGCCAAATCGTGACCCCGAAGAATCGCATCGTGACCCTCGTCCCCGGCGACGGCATCGGCCCCGAGATCACGGCCGCCGTCGTGGAGATCCTCGCCGCCGCCGGCGCCCCCATCACGTGGGAGCGCCACGAAGCCGGCGAGATCGCGTTCCGGGACACCGGCAATCCCCTGCCGCCCGACATCGTCGCGTCCGTCCACCGGACGAAGGTCTGCCTCAAGGGCCCCGTCACGACGCCGATCGGCGGGGGCTACAAGAGCGTGAACGTCTCACTCCGGCAGGCCCTCGACCTGTACGCGAACCTCCGCCCCGTCAAGAACCTCCCGAACATCGCGTCGCGCTACGGGGACCTCGACCTCGTCGTCGTCCGCGAGAACACCGAGGACCTCTACTCCGGCATCGAGCACGTGGTCGTGCCCGGCGTCGTCGAGTCGATCAAGATCATCACGGAGAAGGCCTCGACCCGCATCGCGCGGTTCGCCTTCGAGTACGCCCGGACGCACGGCCGCCGCCGGATCACGGCCGTGCACAAGGCGAACATCATGAAGCTCTCGGACGGGCTCTTCCTGGACTGCTTCCGGAACGTCGCGAAGGAGTATTCGGACATCCAGGCCGACGACGTCATCGTGGACGCCGCGTGTATGAAGCTCGTCATGAATCCGAAGCAGTTCGACATGCTGCTCCTCGAGAACCTCTACGGCGACATCATCAGCGACCTCGCCTCCGGCCTCGTCGGAGGCCTCGGGATCACGCCCGGCGCGAACCTCGGGACGCAGTGCGCGGTGTTCGAGTCCGTCCACGGCTCGGCGCCGGACATCGCGGGCAAGGGCATCGCGAACCCGACCGCCCTCCTCCTCTCGGCGACGATGCTCCTCCGCCACATCGGCGAGAACGACCGCGCCGAGCGCGTCGAGAAGGCCCTGAACGCCGCGATGGCCGACGGCAGCGCGAAGACGCGCGACGTCGGCGGCACGGCGACGACCGCCCAGTACGCCAAGGCGGTCATCGCCCGCCTCTGATGCCGAAGCTCGTCTTCCTCAACGAGGGCCGTCGCGCCGAGGTGGCGGCCGGCACGACGATCCTCGCCGCGGCCGAGGCGCTCCGCGTGCCGATCGGCCGCGTCTGCGGCGGCGCCGGGACGTGCTCGACGTGCCGCGTCGAGGTCGAGGCCGGCGCCGCCAACCTCTCCCCTCTCGAGGAGAACGAGATCGCTTACGAGCTCGGGCCGAACGTGCGGCTCGCCTGCCAGGCCCGGGTCCTCGGCGACGTCGGGGTCCGCGTTCTCATCATCCCGCGAGCCCTGGTCGTCTGAGATGAGCCGGCCGTCCATCCGTCGCGCGCTCAAGCGCTCCGGGGCCGTCTGCCCCCCACGGCCGCCTCGCACGGGGCCGCGCAACCTCGGCAGGGTCCCGCCGCCGAAGATCTTCCTGCCCGGTGAAGGCCTGGAGGCGGGTCCGGTTGACTTCTCCGCGCTTTTCGGCCGGACGGCCCCGGTCGAGATGGAAATCGGCGTCGGCAAGGGACGGTTCCTCCTGAACGCGGCCGCCGCGAACCAGGACCGCGACTACTTCGGCCTCGAGATCGAGGCGGAGTACGCGGCGATCGTGCGGGTGCGCGCCGAGCGTGCGGGCCTGACGAACGTGCGGGTCGAGCGCCTCGACGGGAAGGCGTTCGTCTCCGCGCGCCTCGACCCCGGCTCGCTCGCGGCCCTGCACGTCTATTTCCCGGACCCGTGGCCCAAGAAGCGCCACCACAAGCGGCGCCTCGTGGATGCGGAGTGGGCGGCGGCGGCGGCGCGCGCGCTCGAGCCGGGCGGCCTCCTGCGCGTCGCGTCGGACCACACCGCCTACTGGGACGTCATCGACGCGGTCCTCTCCGCCGAACTGCTCCTCGCGAAGCTCTCGGACGAGGACACCGGCCTGTGGTCGACCGGGACGAACTACGAGCTGAAGTTCGTGAAGACGGGCCGCCCGATCCACAAGGCCGTCTTCCGGCGCGTCACCGCGTAGGCAGGAACGACCGCAGGAGGACGAAGAGGCCCGCCCCGACGACGACGCCGAGCGCCACGAACGCGAAGGCTTCTGCGAGAAGGCGCCCGGCCACCCGTGCCGTCCCCCCGAGCACGATCCTCCGGACGCGGACGCCGGCCAAGCCGTCCCGCCAGTCGCCGAACACGACGCACGGCGAGTCGGGCACGAGGACGACTTCCTTGAGGGCGGGGCCCTGCCTTTCCTTGACGCTGGAATCCGGATCCTCGACGGTTTCGAGCAGCGTTCGCGCGCCGTCGCTCTCGAGCGCGACGTCACCCCCGTCGGTCCGCAGAACGAACGGTGTCTCCGCCCGGCGGACGAGGTCCCAGGTGATCGCCAACCGCCGGCCGTCCGTTCGCTGGACGTACTTCGACGTCATCTCGTAAAGGGCCCAGGCCGCGCAGGGCCGGCTGAAAAGCGGCGAAACGACGGGCGCGCCGGTGAGACGAATGCTTCCCGGGAGGGCCGCGGGCTTCCCGGGAAGCGCGGACGTTCCGGACGCGAGCACGATCCTCAGGGCGTCGACGAGATCCCTCCCGGATCGTGCGGCGATCGCGAGCGGGATGAACGGCAGGGCCGCCAGCACGATCACCATGCGGGGGTCGTAGGGCTCGTGAGAGCGGGTCACGAGGACGTGCGCCACCACGAGGAAGCCGACGTAGAGGGCGAGCGCGCCGTAGAGGATCTTCATCGGATCGTAAGACGCGGCCCGGGCGCGCGCGGCATAGGCCCGAAGCCTGAATCCAGGCCCGGTCAGGAGTCGGTCTCGGGAGAGCCCCCGCCCGGCTCCCGCTCCATCGCGAGGAGAGGCCGGAGGAACTTCCGGAAGTAGTCGAAGCCCGAGATGAGGGCCATCGCCATCATGACCATGAGGGCCGCACGGCCCGTCTTGCGCCAGAGGCCGATGTCGTCGAGCTTGGCGCCGAGGATCATGAGCGAGATTCCGACGATCTGGGTCCCCATCTTCCACTTGCCGAGCTTGCTCGCCGAGATCGTGATCCCGTGCGTCGCGGCGATCGACCGCAGGCCCGAGACCGCGAACTCCCTCCCGATGATGATGCAGACGGCCCACGCGTCGGCCTCCTGGAGGTCCACGAGCGAAATGAGCGCGGCCGAGACGAGGAGCTTGTCCGCAATCGGGTCGAGGAGCATCCCGACCGTCGTTACCTTCTTGTACTTGCGCGCAAACCAGCCGTCCGCCCAGTCCGTGATCGCCGCGAGGAGGAACACCGCCAGCGCCATGTACTCGCGCGCCGGCAGCTTCGTCAGCAGGAGGACGACGAGAAGAGGAATGAGGAAGATGCGGAGGAGGGTCAGGGAGTTGGGGACGTTGAAGAACACCGCGCCCGGATTCTAGACCCCGGAATCCGTCCGCGCTGGACAGCCCGACCCCACGGACCCACAATCCGGCTGCTCATGTCCGCGCCCCCCATCGTGTTCGGCACGGACGGCTGGCGCGGCCAGATCGCCCGGGATCTCACGTTCGCCTCCGTCCTACGCGTCGTGGACGCCGCCGGCACCTGGAACGTCTCGCCCGCGAACACCGATCCCGGCGACCCATGGACCGTCCCGATCGTCCACGACACGCGCTTTCTCTCGCCCGAGCTCGCGGCCGAGGGCGCGGCCCGCCTCGCCTCCCAGGGCTTCCGCGTGATCCTGACCGACCGCCCAGTGCCCACGCCGTGCGCCTCCTGGCACGTCCGTTCCCGCGGGCTCCGGGCCGGCCTCGCGATCACGGCGTCGCACAACCCGGCGCTCTGGAACGGCGTGAAGGTCAAGTCGTGGTTCGGCGGAAGCGCGATGCCCGCGACCTACGACGCCGTCGCACGGTCCGCGGACCGGGCGCTTGCCGCCCGAGCCGGAGGAGCCGTCGAGAAGGTCGACCTCAGCGCCGGGTATTGCGACGCGATCGCCGCGTGCGTCGATCTCGGGGCCATCCGCCGCGCGGGTCTCAGAGTCCTCTGGGACGCGATGCACGGCGCCGCGGGGACGCTCCTCGAGGAGATCGTCGGACGCGGCCACGCGACGAAGATCACGACGATCCGCGGCGCGCGCGACCCGCTCTTCGGCGGCGTGAACCCCGAGCCCATCCCGGACCACCTCGGCGCCTCGCGCGAGGAGCTCACACGCGCCCGTTACGACGTCGCCCTCGCGAGCGACGGCGACGGGGACCGCCTCGGCGTCCTCGACACGGCGGGCTCGTTCGTGACGCCCCACCGGATCCTCGCGCTCCTCGCCGAAAGCCTCACGGACCGCGGGCGCATCTCGGGGGGAATCGCGAAGACGTTCTCGACGTCGCTCCTTCTCGACCGTGTCGCCGCGCGCCTCGGCGTGCCCCTCTTCGTGACGCCGATCGGCTTCAAGCACATCGCCGAGAAGATGATGTCCGGCGAGGTCGCGATCGGCGGGGAGGAGTCGGGCGGCCTCGGCGTCTCGTTCCACCTCCCGGAGCGCGACGGCGTCCTTTCGGCGCTGCTCGTCCTCGAGGCGATCGCGTTTTCGGGCGGCTCGTTCGACGCGCTCCTGAAGAAGCAGGACGCGGACTACGGCTCGTTCGCCTACGGGCGGCGCGACCTCCACCTTTCGATGCCGCTCCTGAAGGCGTTCGTCTCGGAGCTCAAGGCGTCCCCGCCCGCGTCGCGCGCCGGGCAGCCCGTCACGGGCGTCGAAGACCTCGACGGCGTCAAGCTCCTCTTCGGCGGCAAGGGCTGGCTCCTCCACCGCCTGTCGGGGACGGAGCCGATCATCCGGATCTACGCCGAGCATGAGGACGCCCGCGTCGTCGAATCGCTGCTGGCGGAGACGGAAGCCGAGCTCCGGCGCCGGGCCGTCTGACGCTCAGCGGGCGTCGGCGAGGACGTAGCCCGAGCCGACGAACCGGAGCACCGGCCCCGCGCCGAGGCCGGCGATCGGGTCCGACTCCTCGAGCAGCTCGGGAGTCAGGTCTCCCCCGTAGGCCACGACCGCGCGCGCCGCGATCGTGAACGGGTTCTGGCGCTCGACCTCGAAACGCGCGGGCTCGGAGACGACCGCGAGCGCGACGGAGCCCGTCCCGAAAAGCTTCAGGAAGGGCCGGACGATCTTGTCGCGATACTCGAAGGCCGGGTCCTCACGGTAGGTCAGCGCTTCGTCGAAGCCGAGGAGGCGCGACGTCTCGACCGAGAGGAACTCGTTCGAGAGCGACTTCAGGTGCGGAACGCGTCCCTGGTCCGCGAGGAGGAGCGTCCCCTCTCCCGAGGCCGTCACGAGGATGCCCGCGAGTGCGCCGTCGAGGCGCGCATCCGTCGCAAGCGCCGGAACGCCCTGCCGGCCGACGATGACCCCGCGCCGGAGCCTCAGGCCGCCCGCGCACGACGCCGACAGAAACCCGCCGGGCTTTGGGGTGAACGGGCCCATCGGCGGCGCCACGACGTCGGCGCGCGCGAAGCTTCCCGAGCGCGGGCGCACACCCGAGCTCACGAGGTTGCGCTTGCCGCTCGACGCCAGCGAGTCGAGGGGCTCGAGCTTCACGACCGGCGTCGGCCTCGTATCCTCGCGCACCGCGGGCGCGGGTCGCGTGTCGTTCGGGCCCGGCGAGGGCGTGAGGGCCGCGGCGCGCACCTCGGCGGCCGCGGCGCGCGCGGTCCGCGCCACCGAGTCGTCGCCCTCCGAGCCGTCCCTGAGCTCGGCGCCGGCCAGACGGAAGTGCTTCTGGGCATTTTCGTAGGCGCCCGCGCGCTGCGCGATGAGCCCGAGCGTCAGGTGCGCCTTGCGATGCGCCGGCGCGAGGGCAAGGACCTTCTCGAGCGGATCCTGGGCCTCGACGTCGCGGCCGGACTTGAAGAGGATCAGGCCGAGGTTGAAGAGCAGGGGAACGGAATCGTCGTGCTCCTGGAGGAGCTCGCGCGTCTTGACCTCGGCCGGGCCGAACTGGCCCAGGTGGAAAAGCGTGATCGAGAGGTTCAGGAGGACTTCGGGGTCCTGCGGGCGCAGGCGCTGGGCCTCGTCGAACTCGCGCCGCGCCGCCTCGTGGTGCCCGCGGGCCATCTCTTCCTTGCCCCGGTTCAGGTGGAGGAGGAAGAGGCCGTGATCGAAGAACGGTGCGGGCCGGAATGCCCGAGTCGTCTCGGAACCACGCGACGGCGCCATGCCGTCCCCTACTGCACCCGTCCGAGGACGGGTGCGGGCCGCGCCGAAGCGACGTCGCCCGTGTTGGAGAAGACCGCGGTCCCGTCCACGCGCGAGACCTTCACGGCCGCGGCGTGCGACGCGAGCCGTACGGAACCCGTCGGGACGCCGCGGAACGAGCCACCGATCGCGGGAACGGACGTGCCGCGGTGGGCGATGAGCACACGGCGAACGTACTCGCGCGTCTCGGCGTACGGCGGAATGCCCGCGTGCCTCGCGACGGCATTCTCGCCCGCGTTGTAGCCCGCGACGGCCAGCGCGACGTCGCCCTTGAACAGCGCCAGGAGCGTCGCGAGGTACCTCACGCCGCCCCGGATGCTCTGCTCGACGTCGAACCTGTCCGAAACGCCGAACCGCTTCGCGGCCTCGGGCATGAGCTGCATGAGGCCGCGCGCGCCCTTGCGAGACACGGCCTTCGGGTTGTAGTTCGATTCCACGAGCATGACGCTCTTGACGAGCGCCGCGTCGACGCCCTCGACCCGGGCTTCGGCCTCGATGAGCTTGTCGAACGGCGTCGGCGCCGCGCGGCGGTCCACGAGGTACGAGTCGGAGGGGGCGGCGCCCTTGACCCGCCAGCCGCTTCCGATCGAGTCGTTGAAGATGAGGGCCGACCCGTCCGCCTGCCGGACGAGATGGACGTCCGCAGCCGCTGCGCTCGCGCACAACGACACCGCAACCGCTCCCCGGGCGACGAAACGTCCGCAGGACATGACACAGAGATTATAGACGATGCGTCTAGGCAGGCGTGGCTCCGAGCTTCTCCCGGACCTTCGCGACCCCCGCCGCGAGGGCCGGCTCGATGGCCGCCGCATCCTTCCCGCCCGCCTGGGCGAGGTCGGGCTTGCCGCCGCCCTTCCCCCCGACGAGGGGCGCCATGACCTGCGCGATCTCGTGCGCGGAGACGCGGCCGACGAGGTCTGCCGTGACGGCAGCAAGAAGCGTGACCTTCCCGTCCAGCTCCGTCCCGAGGAGGACGACGCCGGACTTCAGCTGGCCCCGGAACGTGTCGGCGAGGTTGCGCAGCTCGTTCGTCGGGAGCGACGGGACGCGGCGGGCGAGGACCTTGACGCCCGCGATCTCCTCGAGGCCCTCCTCTCCCGTTACGCCCGAAGAGGAAGAAGATTTCTTTGAAGGTGAAGAGCCGGAGGCAGCCGCACCCGAGGCGCCCGCGAGCGCGAGGTCGCGCTTCAGCATCGCGATCTCCTTCTCTTTCCTTCTAAGAGAATCCAGCGCTTCCCGGAGCTTCGAAGGCAACTCGTCGAACGTGACGTTCGCGGTGTGCGCCATATTCGCCAGAATCTCTTCGTCCTTCTGCAGCCGCTCGACTGCGTTGAGCGACGTCACGGCCTCGACGCGGCGGACGCCGGCCGCGAGGCCCTTGTCCGAGATCACCTTGAAGGCGCCGATCTCCCCCGTGCGCGCGACGTGGCAGCCGCCGCAGAGCTCGGTCGAGAAGCCGGGCACGTCGACGACACGCACGCGCTCGCCGTATTTCTCGCCGAAGAACATCATCGCGCCCTTCTTCTTCGCGTCGTCCATCGACATGACGGCCTTGCCGACTTCGCGGTCGCGCAGGATCTCCTCGTTCACGAGGCGCTCGATCTCGCGGATCTCGTCCGCGTTCGTCGGTCGCGCCGCCGCGTAGTCGAACCGCAGGCGGTCCGGCGCGACGAGCGACCCCATCTGCCGGACGCTCTCGCCGAGCACGGTGCGGAGCGCGGCGTGCAGCAGGTGCGTGCCGGTGTGGTTCGCCTGCGTGCGCCGCCTCACCCACTCGGGCACTTCCATGGAG
>JBBQDQ010000118.1:0-10556 GCA_038319835.1 Thermoanaerobaculia bacterium
TCGAGCGTCGTGAGGTCGCACATCGAGATCGCGAGACGGAGGCCCGCGACCTTCGTGGCCTTCTTGATCGACCGCTTCCCGAGGGACGCGGCGCGCTCCTCGAGCGCGACCTGGTCCACCGTGACGCTGCGGCCCGGGAACGGAAAGACGAGCGGCAGGGGCCGTTCGGCGAGGTCCTTCGCGCCGGTTTTCACGTCGCGCAGTTTACGCCTGCGCGTCACTCGTAACGGAGCGCGTCCGACGGATTCATGCGCGCCGCCCGCCGCGCCGGGAGAGCGGACGCGAGGAGGACGAGGAGGAGCCCGATACCGAGGATCGCGAGGACGTGGAGCGGCTCGGGCCGGAAGGGCATCCACGCGAGGTAGTAGACCTTCGCGATTTCGGGCGGGAACCGCACGACGTGGAAGGCGGTCAGGAACGCGCACGCGAGAAGGCCGAACGCGACCCCGAGGACGAGGCCTCCCCCGCCGAGGAGGAGGCCGGAGAGGCGGAAGGTCCGCGCGATCATGCGGGGCGACGCGCCGAGCGCCGAGAGGACGCCGACATCGCGAGTCTTCTCGGCGAGGAGGACGACGAGGGACGAGACGACGGTCCCGGCCGCAACGGCGACGATCAGCGTCAGGACGACGAAGAGGAGCGTCTGCTGGAGCGCGAGCGCCTGGAAGAGGTCCCGGTTCAGGACCTTCCAGTCGAGGACCGTAGCGCCGGGCCCGAGCAGCCGCCGCGCGGAGGCGACGGTCTCGGCGGACCTCGAGGACCGCTCGAGCTTCATCTCCCAGACGCCCACGCGCGCGTCCGGCGGCGCGAGCCGGTCGAAGTCCGGGAGTGCGACGACGGCCCAGCCGTCGTCCACCTCGGAGAACCCCGTCTCGACGACGGCCGCAACCGTGAGCGGCGTCCTGGTCGGCGGGGCGACGCCGGCCGACAGCGCCCTAGAGGCCGTCTCGAGGACGACGCCGCTTCCCGAGGAAACGCCGAGCCGCCGCGCGAGGCCCGAACCGAGAAGGACGGGCATCTGCCCTTTCGCGCGGAGGGCCAGGAAGGCGGCCTCGACGCCCGGCGTTTGGCCCAGGAGGCGCGTCGTCGCGAGGCCGGCGGGAAGGTCGAGGGCCTTCACGAGCGCGTCGGCGCCCTGCGGGGCGGCGGCCGAGAGGACGAGGGCGGGAGCGAAGCCGGTCCGCGCCACGGCCGCGACGTTCGGGAGGATCGCGAGCGCCTTGCGGACCTCCTCCGGCAGGGCGCCCGCTTCCGGCATCACGATGACCTCCGCGTTCGTGCCCGCGATGCGCTCGGCGAGATCGTGGCGGTAGCCCGACATCAGGCCCATCGCGACGACGAGCGACGCGGCGCCGAGCGCGACGCCGACGAGGGCGAGGAGGGAAACCGTCTTGGGAAGTCCCCGCCTCGAGCCCTCGAGAAAGCGTCTCGCGAGGAAGGCGGGGACATTCACACTCAGGATCTTAGTGTCAGTTCCCCCACTCCTCCTGCACGACCTTCCAGGCGCCGCCTTCCTTCGCCATGTGGACGACGCCGTTCGCGACGCTGCCGTCCTGCTTGCCGGTGACCGTGAGGTCGGCCGTGTCGCCCTTCTCGACGACCTTGAGGACCTTGACGTCCGTGGCGGACATCATCTTGACCATCCCGACCATCTTCTTCGCGTCCGGATCGTCGAGGTGCTTCGCCTGCTCCTTCGTGAAGAGCTTCTTGAGCGCCCCGAGGTCCTCCTTCTGGACGGCCTTGAGGAACTCGGCGTAGACGGCGGCCTGCGGGCTCTTGGCGGCGGCCGCGGTCTCGGCGGCGGTCGGCCTCACGACCTTCGCGGCGTGCGTGATGTCGGCCTTGAAGGAAACGTCGAACGAGTACGTCTCCCCGAAGAACTCGTGCTGTTTCGCGCTCTTGTAGCGCCCCTCGACCGTCTTGCCGTCGAAGGTCTTCTTCGTGAAGACGTCCTCGCTGGAGAGTCCGCTCGGGCTCGCCTTCTTGAAACCGCTGTCCCGGAAGGCGGTCGAGATGGGCTTGCCGTCGGCGTCGATCGTGATCTCGAAGGCGTGGAGCTTTCCCGCCTCGGCCATGTGCATGCGCTCGAACTGGTCCGTGAGCGCCTTCCCCTCCAGGGGGATATCGCTCAGGATGACCTCGACGTCGTCCTTCTTCTTGTCGAAGAAGCCCGGAACCGCGCGCGCGTAAGCGTGCGAGAGCTTCGTCGCCTTGCCGTTGACGGTGATCGTGCCTTCGGCCTTGCCGTCGGCCGCCCGGGCGGCGGGCGCGGCGAGGCAGACGAGGGCGGCAAAGACGGCGAGAGTCGTGCGCGTGCGAGCGCTCATGAGAAGCCTCCTGTTGGGGATTGCGTTCCGAATCGTATCAGCCGATTGAGAGACGGTTGCAGCATCCGAACGACATAGAGGCCCCGGCGTCTATGCCGTGCGGCGGTCCTGGGCGCCCCCGTCGCGAGGAGACCCGCCATGCGCCACCCGCTCGCCCTCGCCCTCACGTTCCTCGCCGCCAGTCCAGCGCTCGGCCAGGCGCCCGCCGCAAGGACGCGTCCGGCGAGCCCGGCCTTCACGACCGGCGCTTCCCCGGACGCCCCGTCGGCGCTCGAACGAGCGCTCAGGGCCGACCTCTCAAGGGCGAACGCGGCCGCGCAGGCTGGCCTGGCCCGGTTGAAGACCCAGCCGGTCGCGAAACCGCTCACCGAGAAGGAGAAGCTGGCGCTCGCCGCGCACGCGGCCGGTCTCATGCCGTGCGAGCGCACGCTCTTCAACGTCGACGGTGCCGCCGCGAATTTCCAGATCCAGCCCGGCCAGCTCGTCCTCCTGAACGGATGCTTCAAGGGGTCCTCGAACGCCGAGGTGCGCATCGCGGGCAAGTTCCCTCCCTACGGCTATCTGCTCCTCGAGATCCAGAACCGAGGCGACGGTTACTTCTACGGACAGGTGCCCGACGTGGCCGGCGTCCCCGACCAGACGGTCTCGATCTCCGTCCGCTTCCTGTCCGACGGCCACACGACGATCCCGCGAAACGGATTCTTCAAGGCGAAAAGGCAGAGCTGGGAGGCTGCCGTCACTCCCGGAGTCTGCAAGTGCTCTGGACGTCCAGGTCGCCGGCGGCCAGGCGCGAAGCCCGGATTGGGATTCGCTCCACACGGTGTATTGCTCGACTGGAATGCAACCCCCGGGTGTCGACGTCTGGTCGTCCAAACTGCGATCGAACGGCTATAGGCTGACGAGGTTCTGGTGGACGGCGGTCCTGTCGGAGTGGCAGTTTTCCTACGAAGGGAAGCCGCCGACGGACGTTCGGTCGTCGGACGACGGCACGACCATGCTCGTCAGCCACGGAAAGACCTGGTACGGCGCGACGCGCATACGGATCGAAGGCCCGGCCGGCCTTCCGCCCTTCTGATGGCGGCGTATCAGCGCGGGGACATCACGAGACTCACGAACTCGTCGAAGAGCGCGTCCGAGTCGTGCGGCCCCGGGGCGGACTCCGGGTGGTACTGCACCGCGAAGACGGGTTTGTCCGTGAGCCGGAATCCCTCGCACGTTCCGTCGTTGAGGTTCACGTGCGTGAGCTCGGCGTTCTCCGGGAGCGAGTCGGCCGCGACGGAGAAACCGTGGTTCTGGGACGTGATCGCGACGTGGCCGGTTCGGAGGTTCTTGACCGGATGGTTCGCGCCGCGGTGGCCGAACTTCAGCTTGTACGTCGTCCCGCCGACCGCGAGGCCGACGAGCTGCTGGCCGAGGCAGATCCCGAACATCGGCCGGCCCGACGCGACGAGCTCCTTCACGTTCGCGACCGGCCCCGGGAGCGCGTCCGGGTCGCCCGGGCCGTTCGACAGGAAGACGCCCTCGAAGCCCTGCGCGAGGATCTCCTTCGCGGGCGTCGTCGCGGGGAACACGGTGGGCTTGAGACCGCGCGAGGCGAGCATGCGGAGGATGTTCGTCTTGATCCCGGAGTCGATCGCCGCGACGCGCGCCTTCACGGCCGCGCCCGGCGGCATCGGGAACTCGTAAGGCTTTGGCGTCGACACGGTGAGGGCGAGAGCCGCCCCTGCCATCGCGGGCTGGGCCTTGACCTTCTCGAGGAGCGAGGCAGCGTCGGCGTCCGAGGCGACTTCCGACGAGATCGCGCCGCGCATGGCGCCCGCGCTCCGGATGTGCCGGACGAGCGCGCGCGTGTCCAGCCCGTCGAGGCCCGGGACGCCCGCCTTCGTCAGCGCCTCGGCCACCGACTCGACGCCGCGTGCGTTCGAGAACCGGTCCGGGAAGTGCCGCGCCGCAAAGCCCGCCACCTGGATCCGGTCCGACTCGACGTCCTCGTCGTTGAGGCCGTAGTTGCCGATATGCGACGCCGTCATCACGACGATCTGCCCGCGATACGACGGATCCGTGAGCGTCTCCTGGTAGCCCGACATCCCGGTGTTGAAGACGACCTCGCCGAACGAGGTGCCGGGCCGGCCGACGGCGCGGCCGTCCCAGCGGCGGCCGTCCTCGAGCACGAGGACCGCGCGCGCCGTCACAGGGTCCTCCCGACCGCCTCGGCGACCGGCCGCGCTTTCGCCATGAGGTTCGCGAAGAGCTCCGGCGTGAGGGCCTGCGGGCCGTCCGAGAGAGCCTCGGCGGGCCGGTGGTGGACCTCGATCGCGACACCGTCCGCACCGGCCGCGATGGACGCGAGCGACATCGGGAGGACCTTGTCGCGGCGGCCCGTCCCGTGGGACGGGTCGACGAGGATCGGGAGGTGAGAGAGCCGCTCGACGGCGGGGACGATCGCGAGGTCGAGCGTGTTGCGCGTGAAGTCGTTGAACGTCCTCACGCCGCGTTCGCAGAGGACAACGTTCGGGTTTCCCTCGGCGAGGATGTACTCGGCCGCGAGGAGGAACTCTTCGAGCGTCGCGGACATCCCGCGCTTGAGGAGGACCGGCTTGCCGGAGCGGCCGGCCAGCTTGAGGAGCTCGAAGTTCTGCATGTTGCGCGCGCCGATCTGCAGGCAGTCCGCGTAGCGCGCGACGAGGTCGACCGTCGACGTGTCGAGGACTTCCGTCACGACCGGAAGGCCCGTGGCCTCGCGCGCCTTCGCGAGAATCTTGAGTCCCTCCTCGCCGAGGCCCTGGAACGAGTACGGCGACGTGCGCGGCTTGTACGCGCCGCCGCGCAGGAGGTGCGCGCCGAGCTCCTTCACGGCCTTTGCGATCGTGACCGTCTGCTCGAGGCTCTCGACGGCGCAGGGACCGGCCATCACGACGAGGCGCGTCCCGCCGACCGGGACGCCGCCGATCGAGACGACCGTGTCTTCGGGATGGAATTCGCGGGACACGAGCTTGTAGGGGTGGGAGACGCGGATGACCTCGAGAACCCCCGGGAGGTTCTCGAAAGCCGCCGGGCCCACCGTGCCCTTGTTGCCCGTGATGCCGACCGCGGTGCGCTGGGCGCCCGGAATCGGATGCGCCTTCAGTCCGAGCTTTTCGGCCGCGGCGACGACGCCTTCGACGTCGGTCCCCGTGGCGGTGCGGTCCATGACGATGAGCACGGCTGGCGGTCCCCTTTCCGCGTTTATACTTCATGTCGCCGCGATTCCCCGATTCCACGCGGCCCCGGAGGTCCCGATGGCCCGTCACGGATACGCCCGCGCCGCCGCTCTCCTCGCGCTGGCCCTCGGCTGGGCGGGGACCGCCGCGGCCACCTACGTCATCTTCACGAAGGACGGAAAGCGCATCGAGGCCCAGGAGAAGCCCGTCCTCAAGGGCAAGCGCCTGAATTTCCTGACGCCGCTCGGAACTCCGCAGTCCATCGCGCTCGACGAGTTCGACCAGGAGCGCAGCGACAAGGTGAACAAGGAAGGCCTCGGCAACGCCTACTCTCTCGACACCCCGAGCGGATCGCGCTCCTCGCTCCCGAGCCCGGAGGAGAAGAAGCCGTCCCTGTCCGAGTACATCCGCCAGCACGGCCGCAAGGACATGGACGCGGGCCGGCCCGAGTCCCGGCAGGGCGAGCTCGTGAAGCAGGCCCGTTCGGCCACCGAGAAGGAATTGCGCGGGGAGGCCCGCGCCGCGGCGGCCGAGGCTCCGTCCCTCGTGATGGATCCGCAGATCACGGAGGCCTTCATGCGCGCGATGGACGGGAGCAGCGTCAAGGGCGTCAAGCTCACGCAAATCCCGTCCGGCGTGCGGGTGTCGGCCACCACCGAGACCGAGCAGCAGGTCTTCCTCGCGCTCGTCGCGTGCGCGCGCGGCCTCAAGGAGTCGCGCGCCGCGGGCAAGCCCCTCGACAAGGCCGAGATCGCCTTCGCGACGTCCACGGGCGAGTCGGCGGCCCGCTTCGACATCAGCCCGAACGACGCGGACAACCTCCTGACGGGCCGCATGACGCCCGCCAAATTCTTCGTCTCGAACGTCATTTTCTAGGGCCGCCGCGTGGAAGCCGGGACGCTCGTCCTCGTCCATCTCGTCGCGCCCCGGGAGAAGTACTGGGGCATCCTCGAGGCTCTCTCGCCCGCGGGCATGACGCTTCGCGGCCTCGAGCTCGACCTCTTCGAGGAATGGGCCCGCCAGCAGCGCCCGGGCGCGGACGCCGAGCTGGGCGTCACGACGCTCTTCGTGCCGCTCCATCGCGTCGAGAAGATCTTCGAGGACACGCGCGTCGGGAGCGTCGCGAGCTACGCGGAGCGGTTCTTCGTGATCGTCGGCCGCGACGTGCGCGAGATCCTGCGTCCCGCGCCGCCGGCTCTCGACGCCGGCCGCCCGAACTAGGCTTTCTTCTTCTCGGACAGCTCGAGGAGGATGCCGCCCGTCGCGGACGGGTGGACGAACGCGACGAGGCACTCGTGCGCGCCGTCGAACGGCTCCTCGTTCACGAGCTTCACGCCCGCGGCCTTGAGCCGCGCGAGGGTCGCGCGGACGTCCGCGACGTCGAGGCACAGGTGGTGGATCCCGGGCCCGCGCGTGGCGAGCGCCTTCCCGATCGGGCTCTCCGGCGACGTCGGCTCGAGCAGCTCGAGGTGCGACTCCCCGACTGCCCGGAACGACGTCACGACCTTCTGCGACACGACCTCCTCGCGGTGCTCCTCGACGAGGCCGAGAAGGTCCCAGAACGCGCTGGCCGATTCGATCGAGGGGACGGAGATGCCGATGTGGGAGATGCGAGAGACGAGAGAGGAAGAGGAAGAAGAAGAGGGGGATTTCAATGAAGGTGAAGAGGGCGGGGCGCCGCCAGAGCCCGGTTGGAGGTGTCCCGCCAGCTTGCGTGCGGCGCTCAAGGGATCTTCGAGGCGGGCCTCCACGCGTGCGGAAGCCTCGTCGAGCGCCCCGCGGTCTCCCCTCAGCCTCTCTACACTTCTAAGAAAATCTTCTTTCACCAATCCCTCGATGCGCATGCGCGTGCGGTCGCGGCGCCTGGCGCGACCCTGCGGGCCGTCCAGGAACGCCCGGTGCTCCGCGAGCTTCGCCTCCAGCTCGTCGAGTCCGGCGCCGGTCGTCGCAACCGTCTTGACGACGGGCGGGATCCACGCGCCGTGCTCTCCGAGCTCGAGCATCTGAAGGATCTCCAGAACGACGCGGTCGGCGCCGTCGCGGTCGGCCTTGTTCACGACGAAGAGGTCGGCGACCTCCATGAGCCCGGCCTTGATCGCCTGGATGTCGTCGCCCATCCCGGGTGTCAGGACGACGACGCACGACTCGGCGAGCCGGAAGACGTCCACCTCGTCCTGCCCGACGCCGACCGTCTCGACGAGCACCTCGTCGAAACCCGCCGCGTCCAGGACGTCCACGGCGTCGGCCGAGGCGCGCGCGAGGCCGCCGAGGTGCCCGCGCGTCGCCATCGAGCGGATGAGGACGCCCGGGTCCGTGTAGAGGTCCTGCATCCGGATCCGGTCGCCGAGGATCGCGCCGCCCGAGAAGGGCGACGACGGGTCGACCGCCACGATCCCGACCTTCCGGCCGTGCGCGCGGGCCCGCCGCGCGAGGGCTGCCGTGAGCGTCGACTTCCCGGCCCCGGGCGAGCCCGTGAGGCCGGTGACGCGGGCGCGGCCCGTCCGCGGAAAGAGGGCCGCGAGGAGCGGGGGAAAGCGGGCATCGCCGCTCTCCGCCCACGAGATCGCGCGGGCGACGGCCGGGACGCGCCCGGCGAGAACCTCTTCGGCGAGGGCGGCGGCACTGGCGGGAACCGTCATTCCTGCCGAGTGTAGACGAGGCGCGGAGCCTAGAATGACCGGCCGTGTCCGGTCCGCCCGACCTCGTCTCCGTCCTCTCCGAGATCGCCCGCGTCGCGGGCGAGACGCTGGACCTGAACGAAGTCTTCCACCGGATCGCCCAGGCCGCGGGCCGCGTCCTCACGTTCGACGCGATGACCGTGACACTGACCGACGAGGGAGACGGGTTCGTCCTGTACTCGATCGGCGGCGCGGAGGTGTCGGACGAGATCCGCCGTTCGTACGCCCGTACGGTCCCCCGCGCCGAGTACTCCCCGGGTCTCTGGAGCGCGCTTCAGGCGGCGGGCGTCATCGAGGACGTCGCGGCGTCCTGCGACCCGGCGCACCCGCGCGACCGGGAGCTCCTGGCCTCGGGCGTCCGCGCGATGCTGCGTGCGCCGCTTCAGGCCGGCCCGGCTACGGTGGGCTATCTCTCCCTCCTCAGCCTGAAGCCCGAGGCCTTCAGGGCCGGGGACCTCGACCTCCTGACGCCGGTCGCGGACGTCGTCGCCATGGCCGTCGCGCACGCGCGCCTCGGCGCCGAAGAGAAGGATCGCCGCCGCCGCTACGAAGCCCTGCAGGCGCTGTCTCCGGTCCTCGCGCGGGCCCTCGACGTGCGCGAGGTCTTCGACGCGATCTCCGAGATCGTCCGCCCGGTGATCCCGCACGACCGGTTGGCGCTCGGCTTCCTGAGCGAGGACCGTTCGGCCGTCAACGTGTACGCGGTCTCGGGCACGGGATTCCCCGACGTGCGCGAACCGATCCGGCTGTCCTCGGATGAGCAGGCCCGCGTGGGGAACTGGTCGACGGAGCTCGTGCGCGACGTCGCGAAGGAGATCGACCCGCTGACGGACAAGTGCCGGCACCTCTCCGCGGACGGAATCCGCTCGTTCCTGCGAGTCCCGATCTTCTTCGAGGGGCAATGGCAGTTCGCGGGGGGGCTCCTGTTTCTGTCGCGGTCACCCGCCACGTACGACGAAGACGACGTCCCGCTCGCGCAGCACGTCGCGGACCAGGTCGCCCTCGCACTCTCCCACGAGCGCCTCGCCGGCGAAGCGCGCCGCGCCTCCGAAGCGGTCAGCGAAGCGAAGAAGCTCGAGGAGCGCGTCGCGTCCCTCACGGAGGAGCTCGCCTCGCGCGAGGGATTCGGCCGGATCGTCGGTGTCGCGAAGAGCTGGAAGGCGGTTCTCGTCCAGGTGTCGAAGGTCGCGCCGACCGAGACGACCGTTCTCTTGACGGGCGAGTCCGGGACCGGGAAGGAGATCCTCGCCCGCGCGATCCACCGCGCCTCGTCGCGGGCCTCCGGGCCGTTCGTCGCGATCAACGCGGCCGCTCTCCCCGACCAGCTCCTCGAGTCCGAGCTCTTCGGCTACGAGAGAGGTGCGTTCACGGGCGCGACGGCCTCCAAGCCCGGGCGAGTCGAGCAGGCCGCGGGCGGCACGCTGTTCCTCGACGAGGCGGGCGAGATGAGCCCCGCCGTCCAGGCCAAGCTCCTGCGGCTCCTGCAGGAGCGCGAGTTTCAGCGGCTCGGCGGGACGAAGGTGCTCCGGACGGACGCGCGCATCGTCGCCGCGACGAACCGCGACCTGAAGAAGGCGATCGCGCGCGGCGAGTTTCGCGAGGACCTCTTCTACCGCCTCTCGGTCTTCGAGATCCCGCTGCCGCCGCTCCGCGGCCGCGTCGAGGACATCCTGCCTCTCACGGAGGTGTTTCTCGCCGAGCTCGGACCGGCGATCGGGCGGCCGGTCGCCGGCGTCTCGAAGGAGGCGAAGGACCTCCTGCTCGCCTACCCGTGGCCCGGCAACGTCCGGGAGCTCCGGAACGCGCTCGAGAGGGCCGCGATCCTCTGCGACGGCGGCCTCATCACGGCCGCCCACCTGCCGATCTCCGTGTCCGGGCACGAAGCCGGCCGCGCCGGGGCGTCGGCGGCCGCGGGCGGAGCCCCCGCCTTCCCGCCCGGCGGGGTCGACCTCGAGTCGCTCGAGAAGGAGTACGTGAAGGAGGCCCTCGCGCAGGCCCGCTTCAACAAGAGCAAGGCGGCGAAGCTCCTCGGCCTCACGCGCGCCCAGCTCTACTCGCGGATCGAGAAATACGGGCTGGAGGGCGGATAGGGACTTTCCCGGCTCCGTCTCGGTATTCGTTCCCTCGCATTCGCACCCTTTTCCGGAGTGAATCCGCCCGCCCGAAGCCCCATCTTCTCCATGTAAGGAAAAGGGGGACGACATGAACAACAACACCAACACCAACGGCGGCAACAAGGTTCCGGCGGGCTTCTACTTCAACAAGGCGAACTGGGAGATCGTGACGGTCAGCGGCAAGAAGGGCGGCGTGCTCCCCGGCGACGCGAAGGCCGACTACCTCAAGATCCCCGCCGT
>JBBQDQ010000119.1:0-10501 GCA_038319835.1 Thermoanaerobaculia bacterium
CGTTCACGATTTCCGCGAAGGACGTCGCGGGCTGCACGGGCAGCCAGGACTACGTCGTCACGATCACCTGCAACGGGGTCACGATCACCGTCGCGCCGCCGTCGCTCGCGTCCGGCCCGGTCGGCTCGCCCTACGGACCGATCACCTTCACGCCGTCCGGCGGCACAGCCCCCTACACACTTGCGGAGATCGGCGCCCTGCCCCCGGGCATGACGTTCGCGGGCGGCGTCCTCTCGGGCACGCCGACGGCGCCCGACACGTTCCCGGTCACCGTCACGGCGACGGACGCGAACGGGTGCACAGGCCAGACCTCCTACACCCTCGTCACGACCTGCCCGACGATCACCGTCACGAAGCCGGCGACGACGACCGGCACGGTCGATGCAGCCTTCAGCCAGCCCTTCACGCAGACCGGCGCGAGCGGGACCGCGACGTTCACGACGACGTCCACGCTCCCGAGCGGGTTGACGCTCTCGACCGCCGGCGTCCTCTCCGGAACGCCGGGCCAAACCGGAACCTATCCGATCGTCGTCAAGGTCACCGACGCGAACGGCTGCACCGGCACGAGCGCGACGTACACGCTCGTCATCTCCTGCCAGACGATCACCGTGACGAACCCGGCGACGGCGACGGGCACGGTCGACGCGGCGTTCAGCCAGACCTTCACACAGACCGGGGTCGGGACGCACACGCCGGTGACGTTCACGGTCGCGAGCGGAACACTTCCGGCGGGCCTCACGCTCTCGGCGGCGGGCGTCCTCTCCGGCACGCCGTCCCAGTCCGGCAGCTTCCCGATCACGGTCAAGGCGACCGACGCGAACGGGTGCTCGGGCACCGGCGCGACGTACACGCTCGTCATCTCGTGCCAGACGATCACGGTCACGAACCCGGTCGTGACCGCGGGGACCTACAACGTCGCCTTCAGCCAGACGTTCACGCAGTCGGGCGTCGGAACGCACACGCCGGCGACGTTTACGCTTGCCAGCGGAACGCTCCCGACCGGCGTCACGCTCTCGACGGCCGGCGTCCTCTCCGGCACGCCGCTCCAGACCGGCACCTTCCCGATCACGGTCAAGGCAACCGACGCGAACGGCTGCTTCGGCACGGGCGCGACGTACACCCTCGCGATCGCGCCGACCCTCGCGACCCAGTCCTACTCGGGCGTCGGCAACACGCAGCTCTACGTGACCGGCGTCTCCGGCGCCCCGACGACACCGGCCGTCGTCTCCGGCGTGACGCTCCTGAACGGCGCGCAGCCGGCCGGCGGCGTCTCCGTCACGGGCGCGAGCTGTACGGGCGGGACGGTGACTTCCCTCGACGCCTCCGGCCGTTTCGTCTTCACGCCGGACCTCTCGGCCACGAGCGCCACCTGTACCTATACGGCCTCGAGCAACACCGGCGGGACTGCGA
Organism: Thermoanaerobaculia bacterium; assembly: GCA_038319835.1. Lineage (GTDB taxonomy): Bacteria > Acidobacteriota > Thermoanaerobaculia > UBA5066 > UBA5066 > Fen-183. The sequence continues at coordinate 1,411 of JBBQDQ010000119.1, forward strand.
CGCCGGTCTCCGCGACGGCGAACCTGTCGTTCACGCTGACCGGAATGGTCTGGTACGTGAACAACGCGAGCGGCGCCGGCGGTTCGGACTCCGCGTCGCGCGGCCGGTCGCACGAGCCGCTCCTCACCATCGCGCAGGGCGTCACGAACGCGTCCGCGAGCCAGACGATCTTCCTGCACACGGGCTCGTCCGCCTATGCGGGCGCGTCGCTGGGCAAGGACGGCCTGACCCTCTGGGGCCAGGGGACGGCCTTCTCGCTCGGATCCCTCACGATCGCATCCGGCGCCAAGCCCGCACTCAGCTCGACGCTCACGGTCGCCGCGAACAACCTCACGGTCAGCTCGCTCGACGTGAGCTCCAGCGCAAGCACGGGCGTCACGAACACCGGCACGCGCACCGGCCTCACGATCAAGAACAACGTCGCCGTGACGACGACCACCGGCACCGCCGTCTCGTTCACGAACGTCGACGGCACAGCCGGCGGGGCTCCGAACAATGGAATCAACTTCCTCTCGGTTTCCTCGAACGGCGCCGCGAACGGAATCAGCCTCACGAACGTGAACGCCACGAACGGGACCTTCACCGTGGCCGGCGACGGGACGAACAATGCCTCAGGGGGAACAATCCAGAACGGGACGATCGGCGTTTCCCTGTCCACGGCGAGGAACGTCTCGCTCACGTCGCTGAAGATCCAGAACACGACGCAGAGCGGGATCAACGGGACCGGCGTGACGAATTTCGGCTTCGTCAACGGGACGATCGACAATTCCGGAACGTCGGGCGGCGTGGGCTCGACCTGGTCGAACATCGCCTTCAACTCGAGCCCGGCGACCGCGAACAACGTCTCGGGCACCCTCACCGTCATGGGGAGCGCGCTGACGAACGCCTGGTTCAGCGGTCTCGACGTTCAGTCCGGCAGCGGCACCGTCACGAGCGCGACCGTCTCGAACAACACGATCGCGAGCTCCTCGGCCGCGGCGTCCTCGCTCGGCCAGGGCATCAACTTCGTCGGCATCGGGAGCGCCGGCTCGACCTTCAGCCTCACGAAGGCGACCCTCGCGAACAACTCGATCAGCAACTTCCCGAGCGGCGCCGGGATCCAGGTGAACCTCTCGAGCGCCAACCCGGGCGGGCCGGGCACAACGGCGGGCATTCCCAACGACGCGACGAACATCGTCTCGATCACCGGGAACACGATCCACGGCTTCAGCAGCGCGTTTCCGATGAACACGAGCGCGATCATCTTCTCGGTGTCCGGGGCGAACCCCGGATCGCGCAGCCGCGCCAACGCCGACATCTCGAACAACGGGACCGTCGGCAGCCCGCTCACGAACATGGTCGGGACCGCGATCCTCGTCGGAATCAACGGGAATACGACCGCCACCGTCACGACGAACAACAACGTGATCGTGGCGAACAACAGCTTCGCATCGCAGGGCCTCGGCGGCGGGAACGGCATCTCGAACAGCTCCGCCGACACGCCGGACTTCACGTGGACGATCACGAACAACAGCATCAGCGCGACCGATGGGAACGGCATCCTCGCGGTCGGGCGAGGCGTCACGGGCAGTCTGAAGGTCAAGATCCAGAACAACGTCGTCGCGGCGCCGCTTGGCGGCGTGAGGCCCGGCATCCGCGTGGACGCGGGAAACGCCTCGTCCGTCAACGACAGCGTCTGCCTGAACATCTCGGGCAACACGAGCGCCGGGAGCGGCGGGGTGCAGGGAATCGGGCTCCGCAAGCAGGGCACGGCGACCGGCGTCAACGCATTCGGCGTGAACGGCATGGCGGCGACCGCGTCGCCCGGCGTCGAGTCCTTCGTCGACGGCCTCAACCCTGCGGGCGGCGGGACGCTTCTCATCTCCGCGACGAGCGGCTTCTCGAGCTGCTCGCTCCCCTGAAAGAACAAGGAGAACCGGAATGGCTGAACCCTTTCTCTCCGAGATCCGGATCATGAGTTTTGGTTTTGCGGCCAGGGGTTGGGCGCTGTGCAACGGTCAGCTGCTGCCGATCAACCAGAACCAGGCCCTCTTCGCCCTGCTCGGGACGACCTATGGCGGCAACGGGAGCGTGAACTTCGCCCTCCCGAATCTCCAGGGCCGCGTCCCGATCCACATGGGCGCCGGCCACACGCTCGGGGAGAGCGGCGGCGAGCAAAACCACACGGTCTCGATCTCCGAGATGCCGGCGCACTCGCACCTCGTGAACGCGGCGACCACGGGCACACCCGTCGCGGCTCCGTCATCCGCGAGGATGCTCGCGCGGAGCGCCGGAGCGAACGCCTGGGGAGGCGCCATCGACCTCGCTCCGATGGATGCGCGGACCCTCGCCAGCAACGGAGGCTCGCAGCCGCACTCGAACATGCAGCCGCACCTCGTCCTGAATTTCTCGATTGCCCTCCAGGGCATCTTCCCGTCCCAGAACTAGGGAGAGCGCGATGTCATCACCATACGTCGGCGAAATCCGGATGTTCGCGGGCAATTTCCCGCCCGCGGGCTGGATGTTCTGCGAAGGCCAGCTCCTCCCGATCTCCCTGTACGACACGCTCTTCAACCTCATCGGGACGACCTACGGCGGCGACGGACAGTCGACGTTCGCGCTTCCCGACCTGCGCGGCCGCGTCCCGCTCCACTTCGGGAACGGGTTCGTCATCGGCCAGAACGGCGGCGTCGAGACCGTCACGCTGACCACTCAGCAGATTCCGGCCCACGCGCACACTCTTCTCGCGTCCGCCTCCCCCGCGTCGTCGTCGTCGCCGGCGGGTGCGTTCCCGGCTGCGGCAGCGAGCGCCGTGATCACGCCCTACGGCGCCGACGCACCACTCGTTTCTCTCACTCCGCAGTCGGTCGTCAACGTGGGCGGGTCCCAGCCGCACTCGAACATGCAGCCGTACCTCTGCGTCGATTTCATCATCTCGCTCTTCGGGATCTTCCCGTCCCAGTAACTGAGGAGAAACCATGGCCGATGCCTTCGTCGCCGAGATCCGGATCCTTCCGTTCAACTTCGCGCCGAGGGGCTGGGCGTTCTGCAACGGCCAGCTCCTTCCGATCTCCCAGAACACCGCGCTCTTCTCGCTGTGCGGCACGACGTATGGCGGGAACGGCACGTCGAACTTCGCCCTGCCCGACATGCAGGGCAACGCGCCGATGCACCAGGGCCAGGGGCCGGGGCTCTCGCTCCGCGACCTCGGCGAAACGGGCGGATCCGAAACCGTGACGCTGCTCCAGACGGAGATGCCGTCCCACAACCACGCGTTGACGGCCTCGACCGCCGACGGGACGGATCAGCGCGCGAGCAACGAGCTCTTCGCCGGAGGCGTCGGCCTCGCGGAGTACGCGACCCCCGCGACCCCCGCGGACGTCGCCCCGCTCGACGTTCGAGCGGTGTCCGTAGCCGGCAGCAGCTTTCCACACAACAACATGCAGCCGTACCTGACGCTCAACTTCTGCATCGCCCTTCAGGGCATCTTCCCGCCGCGAAGCTGAGGCGCGCCGCACGAATGATCGCCCTTCGCTCCGTCCGCCCGGAGGACCACGACTATCTCCTCTCGGTCTACGCCTCCACGCGGGCCGACGAGATGGCGATCGTGCCCTGGAGCGACGCGCAGAAGACGACGTTTCTCGCGCAGCAGTTCCACGCGCAGACGACGTACTGGGACGAGCAATACCCGGAGGCGGAGCGTTCGATCGTCGAGATCGACGGCGTTGCGGCCGGACGGTTCTACGTCCAGCGCTGGCCCGGCGAGATCCGGCTCGTCGACATCGCGCTTCTTCCGGACTTTCGCCGCCGCGGCGCGGGAACCGAGCTCCTGAGACGCCTCTTCGCGGAAGGGACTGCCGCGGGCAAGCCGGTCACGATCCACGTGGAGATCTTCAATCCCGCGCGCTCCCTGTACGAGCGCCTTGGCTTCGTCTCGAAGGGTGAGCGGGGCTTCTACGTGCTCATGGAGTGGAAGCCGCCCGTCGCGGCGGGAGCGGTCAGTTGAAGACGGCCTCGTACCGCATGCCGGAGGCGTCCGGCCCGATCGGCACGAGGAAGACGTCGAGCACGCCGAACGCGACGTGCTCCAGCGGCCACGTCCGCTGGACGAGCGCCGGCTTCATCGGCCCACGGAAGACCAACGAGAACGGGGCGCGGCGCGGCCCCGCATGGTCCTTTCGCCCGATGCCCTCGGCCTCGACGAGCGTGAGCTCGATCGGACCGTCCGGCAAGGCGATCCGAAACGCCTCTCCGATCCTCGCCGAGAAATCGCCCAGCGTCATCTCCGCAAGCATGCGCACCATGGTGGCACAACTTCCGACCGCCGGAGGCATCCGATGAAGACGACCCGCACCCAATTCCTCGCCACCGTCGCCTCCGGCCTCGCGGCCGCCGCCCTGAGGCCCTCAACGCTGCTCGGCTCATCCCCTTACGACGTCCAGGGAGCCCGCCTGTTCAAGACGCTCGTCGGCGAGGTGTTCCGGTTCCAGAACGCCTGGCGAAACGAGGCCGTCAACCTGATCCTGTCCGGGTACGCCGAGCAGCCGCCGCGGAAGGGGACGAGTCAGTTCACCCTGACGTTCGTCGCGCCCCTCGGCGAGAACCTGAAGGAGGGCACCTACACGGTCGATCAGCCGATCGTCGGGACCTTCCCGGTCTTCATCATCCCGATGGGCCTCGACGCGAAGGGCCAGGCGCTCTATCGGGCCGACTTCAACCTGCTCGTCGCCGTGACCGGCTCGCCCTCGCCCGTCCAGCGCCGCTAAACGCGGTCAGCGCGCCGTCTCGAACGTCCCCGCCGCCCGGTCCTTCCGGACGTCGTCCCAGTCGAAGCAGCGGCCGTTCATCGCGACGTAGACGCCCGTCGGGAGCGTCTGGACGAACGAGATGGCGCTCCCGAGGTTGAAGAGCCCGTCCGAGCTTCCGAACGCCCAGGGCACCATCGCGCCCGTCAGGACGATCGTCTTGGCCGTGCGCTCCTTCGCGAGGACGGCGGCCGTCTCGACCATCGTGTCCGTCCCGTGCGTGATCACGATGCGGTCCTCGCGCGCGAGCCGGCAGGCCTCGCCGATCCGGTGGCGGTCGGTGTCGGTCATGTCGAGGCTGTCCATCATCATCACGGTCTCGACGGACACCGGCTCGCGGCAGCGGCCGAGCCGCAGCATCTCGTGGATGTGCGTCTCCTTGAAGAACAGGCGCCCGTGGAGCTCGTCGTACTCCTTGTCGAACGTTCCGCCCGTCACGAGGATGCGGATGGACATGGCGGATTCCCCTCTCAGGCCTTGTCGCGGTCGCGCCGCACGACGACCTTCTGGCCCCGGATCGTCGCATTCCGGAGGGCCCGGATCACGGACTCCGCAATGGCCTCCGGCACCTCGACGAGGGAGAAGCGGTCGGCGATCTGGATCGCGCCGATGTCGCGTGGGTTTGCCTTCGCCTCGTTCGCGATCGCGCCGACGAGGTCCGCGGGGCGCATTCCTGCCGACCGGCCCGCGCCCACGAAGATCCGCGCGGACGTCCCGGAGTCACGCCCCCCGAACTTGTAGCGCGGAGGGCCGGCGCCCGCGGCCGGCGCCGCGCGGCGCGGCGGCGGCGGGGACGCCACGGCCGGAATCTCTGGCTCGTCCTCCCCCGGTGCGCCGGAGGCGCGCTCGATGAGACGGACCGCGGCAGCCGCGACGTCCATGGGATCGTGGTCTTCGGCGAGGGACTCCACGACGACGCGGTAATGCTCGAGGCCGCCCTCGACGAGGGCCTCCTCGAGGGACACGCGCGTGAGCTCGAGGCGCTTGGCGCGGAGGTCCGCCACCGAGGGGACGTTTGCGACCTCGATCCTCTGCTTGGTGAGGCGCTCGATGTTCTTGAGCTGCCAGTGCTCGCGCGGCTCGGCGAGCGTGATCGCGACCCCCTCGCGCCCGGCGCGCCCCGTGCGGACGATGCGGTGGACGTAGACCTCGGGCGAGGACGGGACGTCGTAGTTCACGACGTGCGAGAGGTGCGAGATGTCGAGGCCGCGGGCCGCGACGTCGGTCGCGACGACGAGCTCGAGCGCGCCCGTCCGGAGTTTCTTCATCACGCGGTCGCGGCCCTCCTGCGAGATGCCGCCGTGGAGCGCCTCGACCCGCATCCCGCGGCCCCTGAGGCTCTCCGTGAGGTCGTCCACCTCGCGGCGAGTCCGGCAGAAGACGAGCGCGGCCGCCGGGCTCTCGAGGTCGAGGATCCGGCCGAGCGCCGCGCGCTTGTGCCCGCGCGCGACGACATACGCCGTCTGGCGGACCTTCGGGAGCTTGCCGGGCGCCGCGGTCTCCTTGGCGATCGCGATCCGGATGGGGTCCTTCAGGTGCTTGGCCGCGATCGCGCCGATGCGCGCCGGCAGCGTCGCCGAAAAGAGCGCCGTCTGGCGCGTCTTCGGCGTCGCCGCGAGGATCGCGTCGAGGTCTTCGGCGAAGCCCATGTCGAGCATCTCGTCCGCCTCGTCGAGGACGAGAGCCTTGAGACCGTCGAGGGCGAGCGACTTGCGGTTCACGTGGTCGAGGGCCCGGCCGGGCGTCGCGACGACGACGTCGACGCCACGCTTCAATGCGCGCAGCTGCGTGTCCATGGAGGCCCCGCCGTAGACGGGGAGGACGCGGACGCCGATCTCACGGCCGTAGCGGTGGAAGGCCTCGGCGAGCTGCATCGCGAGCTCGCGCGTCGGGACGAGGACGAGCGCGGTCGGCGCCGTCCCGCGATCCGTCTCGGCGCCGATGTGGTGGAGGATCGGAAGCGCGAACGCGGCCGTCTTGCCCGTCCCGGTCGCTGCCTGTGCGAGGACGTCGTGGCCCGCGAGCATGGGCGGGATCGACTCGCTCTGGATTGGGGTCGGCTCCTCGTAGCCCAGGGCCGCGAGGACCCGGACGAGCCGCGCATCGAGGCCGAGGCCGGCGAACGAGGAGTCGGGAGGGGTCTTCTTCATGGCCCCATTCTGAGGCCGAGCGGGGTGTTCTGTAACATGCGGGGGGTGAAGGTTTTCGCGTCGATCACGCCCCATCTATCCGTCGGCGACCGCTGCCGGCCCGTGTTCTTCGCCGGGCCCTGCGTCATCGAGTCGCGCGCCCACGCCCTGAAGATGGCGAAGGCGATCAAGCAGGTCTTCGCGGATTGCGGCGCGGCGGACCGCCTCGTCTTCAAGTCGTCCTTCGACAAGGCGAACCGTTCGGCCGGCGCCAGCTTTCGCGGGCCCGGGCTCGAGAAGGGCCTTTCGATCCTCTCCGAAGTGAAGGAGAAGACCGACCTCCCGATCGTCACGGACGTCCACGAGCCCGAGCAGTGCGCGATCGTGGCCGAGGTCGCCGACGTCCTTCAGATCCCCGCGTTCCTTTGCCGTCAGACCGATCTCATCGAGGCCGCCGCCGCGACGAAGAAGGCCGTGAACGTCAAGAAGGGCCAGTTCCTCGCGCCGGACGACTGCAAGCAGATCGTCGACAAGTGCCGCGCGAAGGGGAACACGAACGTGACCCTGACCGAGCGCGGGTCGACGTTCGGGTATCACAACCTCGTCGTGGATTTCCGGGGTCTCCCGATGATGCGCGCGCTGGGCGCTCCCGTGATCTACGACGCGACGCACTCCCTTCAGCTGCCCGGCGGCCTCGGGACGGAGACGGGCGGCTCGCGCGAGTACGCGCCCGCCCTCGCCCGCGCGGCCGCGTCGGTCGGCGTGGACGGCTACTTCTTCGAGGTCCACGACGACCCGGCGCACGCGAAGTCGGACCGGGCGACGCAGCTCCCGCTCGCCCTCCTCCCGAAGTTCCTGTCGGACCTCCTGAAGTTCGACGCGCTCCGGCGCGAGACGAACCCGTAGGAGAATCTCTTCGAAAGGGCCTTGACGGGGCCGCGTCGCGGCCTTAGTGTATCGGTGATGCGATACACTAACTCGCCGCCCCCGGGGCGCCCGTGACGCGCGGCCTGAGGGTGGACCCCTCCGATGCCGCCCCCCTCTGGCGGCAGATCGAGGAGAACGTACGCCGCCTCGTCGCGTCGGGCGCGATGAAGCCGGGCTCCGCCGTGCCGTCCGTCCGCGACCTCGCGCGCGAGCTCTCGATCAACCCGGCCACCGTCGCAAAGGGCTACCAGCGTCTCGTCGACGCCGGCATCCTCGTCGTCAAGCGCGGCGAGGGAACGTTCGTCGCCGACAAGCCACCCGTCCAAAGCCGCGGCGAACGCGAGAAGGAGCTCGAGGCCGGCGCCGTCCGCTACGCGAGCCTCGCCGTCACGCTCGGTGCGCCTGCCGACGAGGCCCTGGAGCGGGTGAAACGCAGCTTCGGATTTCTGAGAAGGAAGAGAGAGGGAGGCGCCGAATGAGCGGCCCCGTCGTCGAAGTGAACCGGCTGCTCGTGAGGTACGGCGGCAGCCCCAGTCCGACACTCGAAGAAATCTCCCTCTCCATCCCCCGGGGCTCCGTCTACGGATTGCTGGGCCGAAACGGCGCCGGAAAGTCCTCGCTCGTCCGGTGCCTTCTCGGTCAGCAGAAGCCGACGGCCGGCGGCTGCTTCCTCTTCGGCGAGGACGTGTGGAAGCGCCGTGCGAGCCTGATGGCGAAGGTCGGCGTCGTGCCGGAGGATCCCGACGCGCCGCCCTCCATGACGGCGCGGCAGCTCTCGGCCTTCTGCGCGAAGCTCTACCCGTCCTGGGACTCGCCCTCCGTGGAGGCGCGGCTCGCGCGCTTCGGCGTCCCGGCTGGGACGCCGTACGGCAGCCTCTCGAAGGGCCAGCGCGCCCTCGTGTCGCTCGCGCTCGCCCTCGCGTCCTCCCCCGAGCTCCTCCTCCTCGACGACCCGACGCTCGGCCTCGACGCGGTCGCGCGGCGCGCGTTCTTCGAGGAGCTCGTCGGGGAGCTGGCCGACCGCGGGACGACCGTTCTCATGACGTCGCACGACCTCGCGGGCGTCGAGGGGATGGCGAACCGGGTCGGGATGCTCAAGGGCGGCAGGTTGGTCCTCGACGAGGACCTCGAGACGCTGAAGGCGCGCTTCCGGCGCCTGCGCTACGCGAACGAGCAGACGGAGGAGCGTACCGAATACGGGCAGGAGCTGTCCGACTTCGACGCCGTCCGCGTGAAGGTGCGCGGGTGGGG
>JBBQDQ010000120.1:0-10379 GCA_038319835.1 Thermoanaerobaculia bacterium
AGCGGGTCCTCTCCTTCGAGGACGCGATACGAATACTGGGCCGGGGCGCCGTCGCCCTCCACGCGGGCGATCTCCGAGCGTCCCGCCGGACCGTACACGACCACGCGGCCGGCCGCGGGCCCGCGTGTCACGACGAGACGCACCTCGGGGGCGCGGGCGAGCGTCGCGGCGAACGCCGAGACGGGCGGCATCCTCAGGCGCGGCGCCGGCGGGCCCTTCGGGCGCTTCTGCTTGCGCGTCCGGAAGGCGCCGGGGACCTCTCCGGGCAGCCGGTCGGAGGGCAGCCAGATCATCGCACCGCGGTAGGCGCCGACCGCGATCATCGCGTCGCCGACGTCGTAGGTCTTGTCCTTGCGGGGCGCCGGGACGAGGACGCAGCCGCCCTTCGTGCAGTCGACGTCCGTCGGGTTCGCACGCAGGACGCGGTTCACGAGCTCGTTCGCGTCCACGAACGTGTGGTACGAGCGGTTCCCGTGGTCGCCCACGAGGACGAAGAGGACGCGGTCCTCGATCTTCATCTTCCTCAGGCGCCTCACGAAGCGGCCGAACGCCTTATCGATCGAGGCGAGCGTCGCGTGGAACCCCTCGCTCCCGGGGCCCTCGGCGTGCGCGATCTCGTCCGGTCCGAGGAAGTGTCCCCAGACGAGGCTCGGGATCCTTCCGGCGGCGGCGGCGCCGGCGTACGCGTCGCCCATGTCGTCGAGCGTCTTGCGGTCGAGGAACGGCCAGTCGTACCGGGCGTAGGAGGCCATGACCGCGACGGTGTTCTTCACGTGGACGGTCGCGCCGCGCGCGATCGGCGTCGTGACCGCGACCGTGTCTGCGGGAAGGCGCTCGTAGAGCGTCCGGGCCTGCGGAGTCAGGAAGTCGCTCGCGGCGTAGGCGCGGAAAATGTTCGTGTGGGCCTCGCGGACGCGCAGGCGCCGGTCCAGCCAGACGTTCGCGGGGATCCCGTGGTGGCCCGGGAAGAGGCCCGTGAGCATCGCGCCGAGATTGGGGTACGTCTCGCTCGGCACGGAGGCGACCGCGTTGTCGACGCTGAGCGCGCGGTCGACGATCTCCCTTTTGATGTTCGGAAGCGCTCCCTCGGCGAGGAGGTGGTCGAAGGCCTCCTTCGACAGGCCGTCGAAGAAGAGAACGCACACGGAGGGGCGGTCCGTCGCGCCCGCCGCCTCCACAGCCGTCTCGACCCGCGAGCGCACGGAGCAGCCCGTGAGCGCGAGCCCGAGGACGGCGGCGGTGGCGGGGGAGCGGACGGCGCGGCGCACGTCCGAAGGGTACAGGAGCGCCGGGGGGCCGGACCTCGCGTTACGATCCTCCGATGTCTCCGTTCCGCGGCGCCGACCTGCACTGTCACTCGACGTTTTCCGACGGGGTCGACACGCCCGCGCGCCTCGTCGGCTACGCTGTGGACGCGGGACTCTCGGTGCTCGCGCTCTCCGACCACGACGCCCTGCACGGCTTGCCGGAGTTCGAATCCGCGGCGAAAGGCACGGGCCTCGTCACGGTCGCGGCGAGCGAGCTCTCGACGCGCTGCGACGGGGACGACGTCCACGTCCTCGGCCTCTTCCTCGACCCCGAGGAGCCCGCGATGAAGGCGCAGCTCGAGAAGTTCCGCGTGGACCGCGACACGCGGGGCGAGGCGATGGTCGAGAAGCTCGCGGCACTCGGGATGCCGCTCGACATCGCCGCGATCCGCGAGGTCGTGGGCGCCGGCGCGTTCGGCCGCCCGCACATCGCCCGCGCCATGATCGCGAAGGGCTACGCCCGGAACCTCGACGAGTGCTTCGACAGGTGGCTCGCCCACGGCAAGCCCGGCTACGTTCCGAAGCCGAAGTGGTCGCTCGAGGAGGCGGTCGCGGCGATCCGGACGGCCGGCGGCCTCTCCGTCATCGCGCACCCGATCTGGTACAGGAACCCCGAGCAGGTCGTCGCGATCGGGGTGGCCGCGGGGCTCGACGGCCTCGAGGTCTTCCACCTCGACCAGGCAGGCAATGAGAACGAGTTCGGCAAGCTCGCGGAGCGCCACGGCCTCCTCAAATCAGCGGGCTCGGACTACCACGGTCCTGCCGAAGGCAGGCGGCGGGTCGGCGCCTGCCGCCTCGACTCCGTCCTCTGGGAGCGCATGGTCGCGGCGGCTCACGCCCGCCGAGCGGAATCAGGCCGTCCGCCGCTCGACCTCTCGCCGCGCTGACGGCCCGTTCCCCGGCGGGGTCCCTGCGCGATATCCTCCCCGGTCCCGATGTCCGCCCTCGCGCCCGTCAGCCCGGATACCCTCCCGTCGAGGCCCGACGTCGAGCGGAGCCTGCTGGGAGCAGTCCTGATCGACGGCGCCCTCATCGCCCGGGTCATGGAGTTCCTGGCCCCGGACGACTTCGCGAACGAGGCGCACCGGGTCATCTACGAGGCCGCGCTCGCGCTCGCGGACCGGCGCGAGGGGATCGACCTCGTGATGGTCCAGAGCGAGCTCGAGAAGACGGGTCGGCTCGAGCGGGCGGGCGGCCCCGCGTACCTGTCGTCCCTGGTGGACCTCGTCCCCGACGTCGAGAACGTCGAGGGCTACGCCCGCCTCGTCCGCGAGGCCTCCCTCCGGCGGCTCGTGATCCTCCAGTCGCGGCGCGCGATCCGCGAGGCCGTGTCCGGCCCGGATGCCGAGACGGTGCTCGAGAACGCGCAGCGCGAGCTCGTCGAGATCGCGAAGGGGTCGATCAAGGGCGGCTTCGTGAAGCTTTCGAAGATTGCGGAGAAGAACGAGGAGGAGATCCAGAAGATTCACGGCCGTGGGACGATGCTCACGGGCCTCCCGTCGGGCTTCAACCGCCTGAACGCGCTCACGCAGGGCCTCCAGAAGACGGACCTCTTCGTCGTCGCGGCCCGGCCGGGCATGGGCAAGACGGCCTTCGCCCTGAACATTGCCGCCTACCTGACGATCAAGGAGAAATACACCGTCGGCTTCTTCTCGCTCGAGATGTCGGCCGAGCAGCTGGGCTTCCGCATCCAGTGCTCCGAGGCGCGCGTGAATCTGCAGCGCCTGCGCGAGGGGCGCCTCTCCAAGGAGGAAAAGAAGGCCCTCTTCTTCTCGACGCAGCAGATGCGCGACGCGCACCTCTACGTGGACGACTCGCCCGCGATCACGCTCCTCGAGATGAGGGCGCGCGCCCTGCAGCTCAAGCAGCGGGCCGGGCTGGACGCCCTCTTCGTGGACTACCTCCAGATCATGGGGACGCGCGGCAAGGTCGAGAACCGCACGCAGGAGGTCAGCGCCTTCTCGCGCGGCCTCAAGGCGCTCGCCAAGGAGCTCGAGGTGCCGGTCATCGCCCTCTCACAGCTCTCGCGCCGCACCGAGCAGCGCGGCGCCGAGAAGGAGCCCGTCCTGTCCGACCTGCGCGAGTCGGGCGCGATCGAGCAGGACGCGGACGTCGTCCTCTTCCTCTCGCGGCCCGAGTACTACGACAAGGACACCGAGCAGAAGAACGTGTGCGACGTCATCATCGCCAAACAGCGCAACGGCCCGACCGACCGTTTCACGCTCGGGTGGTCGGGCGAGTACACGCGCTTCTCCGACCTCGCGATGATGGGCGAGGGCCCCGGGCTGTGATGCCGGCGCTGCGCCCGACGCGCGCCGTCGTCGACCTCGATGCGCTTGCGTCGAACTACCGCGCGCTCGCGGAGAGCCTTCCGGACGGCTGCGCCGTCCTCCCGGTCGTAAAGGCCGATGCATACGGGCACGGCGCCGTTCACGTCGCCCGGCGGCTCGTGAAGGAGGGCGCGGCTCACCTCGCGGTCGCGGCCGTCGAGGAAGGCCTCGAGCTGCGGCGGGCGGGTCTCACGCAGCCGATCCTCGTCATGGGGTGGATCGGAAGAGATCAGATCGGCTCTCTCGTAGGGGGCGGGCTGACGCCGAACATCCACTCGCTTGCGCAGGGCGAGGAGCTGAGAGATTTCTTTGAAGGTGAAGACGGAAGGACGGAAGCGGCGCGCCCACCGCTCCCGGTCCACCTGAAGCTCGACACGGGCATGACGCGGCTCGGCATTGGCCCCGGGGACCTGCCACAGGCCCTGGAATTGCTAGGGGAACTGAAGGGAAAGATTTTCATTGAGGGCGTGTTCATGAACTTCGCCTCGGCGTACGACGTGACGTCGGAGCAGAACGACGACCAGACGAGGATTTTCCTGGAGGGCTTGGAGGTGGTTCGCGCAGCCGGCCATCGGCCGTCCATGATCCACATGGACAACAGCGGAGGAACGCTGGCGCGGTCGGCCTCTCTACCTTCGAAGAAATCTTCCTCTTCCGTCGTCACCCACGTCCGCCCCGGGCTTGCCCTCTACGTGCGGGTTCCGGACGTTTTCTCCGAAGCAAACGACTCCCTCCGCGGCGTCATGTCGTTCGTCTCGGTCGTCGACCAGGTCAAGACCGTTCCCGCGGGGACGAAGGTCGGCTACGGCGGGACCTTCGTCTGCAAGCGGATGACGACACTCGCCGTCGTCGCGGCGGGCTACGCGGACGGGGTCCGGCGTCACCTGTCGAACCGCGGCCAGGTCCTGATCGGCGGCCGGCGCTGTCCGATCGCGGGGCGCATTTCGATGGATCTCACGGAGGTCGACGTGACGGACCTTCCCGTTCCGCCCGTACGCGGCGACGAGGCCGTCTTCTTCGGGACGCAGGCCGGCGAGCGCCTGGGCGCGGGGGAGGTCGCGGCCGTAGCGGACACGGTCGCGTGGGAGGTCCTGTGCGGAATCGGGCCGCGCGTCCCGCGTATCTTTCACGAAGGCGGTCGACCCGTGGCGCGGGTCTCGAAGTTCCTGTGAAACGCGCCCTCGAAGCCATCGGACGCCCCGTGCTGCGCCTGCTCGAAGGCGTCGGGCGCTTCTTCGAGCTCCTCGGCCAGACGCTCCTCGGCTTCGTGAGGCCGCCGTACCAGATTTCGATGACGGCCAGGCAGGTCGTGCGCGTCGGGGTCGACTCCGTGCCCGTCGTCTTCCTCACGGCGCTTTTCACGGGCGGCGTCCTCGCGCTCCAGACGTTCAAGGGCTTCCAGCGCTTCCACGCCGAGGGCTACATCGGATCGGTCGTCGCGCTCTCGATGCTCCGCGAGCTCGGGCCGGTCCTCACGGGGCTCATGGTCACGGGCCGCGCGGGCAGCGCGATGGCGGCCGAGCTGGGCTCGATGCGCGTCACGGAGCAGATCGACGCGCTCGTCTCCCTCGCCACGGACCCCGTCCAGTACCTCTTCGTGCCGCGCGTCCTCGCGTCGATCATCGTGGCTCCGATGCTCGTCGTCCTCGCGGACGCGACCGGCATCCTCGGCGGCTACGTCGTCGCCGTCCAGTACCTCGGGGCGAACCCCGTCGTTTACATGAACAACACGTTCCAGTACCTGAGCATGGAAGACATGACGTCCGGCCTCATCAAGGCGGCGGTCTTCGGGCTCCTGTTCTCGATGATCGGGTGCCAGACCGGCTACGACACGAAGGGCGGCGCCGAGGGAGTCGGGGCGTCGACGACGTCCGCGGTCGTCCTCGGCTCTCTCGCGATCCTCATCGCGGACTTCTTCCTCACGAAGGTGCTGTTCTGAGCGCCGCCGCGCCCCGCGCCGACGTCCCCGCGGTCCGCCTGCGCGGACTCTCGAAGGCGTTCGGCTCGAAGGTCGTGCTCGACCACCTCGACCTTGCGGTCGAGAAAGGGGAGTCGCTCGTCCTCCTCGGCCAGTCGGGCGTCGGCAAGAGCGTCCTCCTCAAGCACGTGGTCGGCCTCCTGAAGCCCGACGCGGGGTCGGTCGAGATCGACGGCGAGGACCTGTGGGCCGTGTCGCCGCGCGAGCGCGACGTCCTCAGGCGGAAGTTCGGGATGTCCTTCCAGGAAGGCGCGCTCTTCGACTCCATGAGCGTGGGCGAGAACATCGCGTTCCCGCTCGTCCGTCACACGAAGAAGACGAAGAAGGAGATCGCGGACCGCGTCGAGGAGTGCCTCGACCTCGTCTGGCTGCCTGGGATCCAGGACAAGCGGCCCTCGGAGCTCTCGGGCGGCATGCGGAGGCGGGTGGGCTTCGCGCGCGCGATCGCGCTGCAGCCGCAGATCCTGCTCTTCGACGAGCCCACGACCGGTCTCGACCCGATCACGACGGACGTCCTCGTCCGGGTCATCGAGGAGATGAGGAAGCGCATGAACCCGACCGCGATCACGATCACGCACGACCTGAAGGTCGCCTTCGCGATCGCGGACCGCATTGGCCTCCTCGCGCACGGCCGGATCGAGATCGAGCTTCCCCCGAAGGAGTTCGAGGCCTCGGCCGACCCCCGTGTGGCGGCGTTCGTCAAGGGCGACAGCGAGCTGTCGCCGCCCGAGCTCGAGCCGGAGCGCCGCCCGGCGGCGTCGCCCGCGACGGCGCCTTCAGCCGCGCCCCCCGTATGATGGAGACCGCATGACGACCACCGCGAAAATCGGCGCCTTCTTCGTCGTCGTGCTCGTCGCGCTCGGGGTCCTCATCCTCAAGATCGAGGACATCCACTTCGGCAAGAAGGCGCAGACGAACACCGTGGACGCGCACTTCAAGGACGTCGCCGGCCTCGACGACAAGTCCGCCGTGCGGGTCGCGGGCGTCAGGATCGGCAAGGTCGACGGGATCACGCTGCGCCCGGACGGAACGGCCGTCGTGCACCTCGCCCTCGAGCCGGGCGTCGAGCTCCGCGAAGGCGCCTCGGCCCAGATCCGCAGCCTCGGTCTTCTGGGCGACAAGTACGTCGAGCTCCAGCCCGGCGCCCCGGGCGCCACGCGGCTCGCGCGCGGCGCGATGCTCGACGGCGTCTCGTCCACCGGCTTCGACGACCTCACGAAGATGGCGACGGACATCGGGAAGGATCTCAAGGAGCTGTCCTCGGCCCTCGCGGGGTCCATGGGCGGCAAGCAGGGCGAGGAGAAGATCAACCGGATCGTCGACAACGTCGGCCGTCTGGCCGAGGTGCTGCGCGAGATGGTCGAGCAGAACCGCGGGAACATCGACTCGACGCTCGCGAACCTCAAGGACTTCTCGGGCCAGATGAAGGAGACGCTCGCGCGGATGGACCGGATCCTCGACGAGAACCGGGCGAACCTCAAATCGACGGTCTCGAACGCCGACCAGATCTCCGAGAAGCTCAAGACCACGGCCGACAACCTGAACTCCATCACGGAGAAGATCGACACGGGGCAGGGGACGATCGGCAAGCTCCTGAACGACGACGAGACGCACAAGAACCTCAACGAGGCCCTTTCGTCGGTCAAGACCGGCGTCGAGTCGCTGAGCCAGACTCTCGCGCGCATGAACAAGATCCAGCTCGACCTCGGGTTCCGGGCCGAATACGTCTCGCGGGCCGGGGACGGCAAGTACTGGTTCACTCTGGACGCGATCCCGCGCGACAACAAGTTCTACCGGCTCGAGATCGGGGCGACGCCCAAGGGCATGCGCCAGAACATCGACGAGACGTCGACCGTCACGTTCCCGAACGGCAGCCAGCAGACGATCCGCACGACGGGCGAGCGGTACGTGGACCAGCTCCTGCTCTCGCTGCAGCTCGGCTACCGCCTCAAGGACACGATTCTCCGGGCCGGACTCATCGAGTCGCGCGGCGGTGCCGCGATCGAGCAGACGTTCCGGGCCGACACGTTCCGGGTCGCCGGCGAGGTGTGGGACTTCTCGCGGAACGACTACCGCGGGCACATCAAGCTGTACGGCCGCTGGAACGCGAGCCCCAACCTCTACGTGACCAGCGGCGTCGACGACCTCATCAACCCGGGCCTGCGCTCCGCCTTCATCGGCGGCGGCATCCGCTGGAAGGACGAGGACCTCAAGGCGCTCCTGCCCTCGCTCCCGATGCCGAAGTAAGTGGCCCGAAAGCCCGCAACCGTCTTCGCCTGCGCCGCGTGCGGCGCCCAGAGCCCGCAGTGGATCGGGCGTTGCCCGGAGTGCGGGGGGTGGAACACGCTCGCCGAGGAGCGCGAGGCGCCCCGTGCGGCAGCCGCCGGGCCGGGCGCGGCAAGCTCCGCGGTGCGGCTCTCCGACGTGGCCGCCGCGGAGGTGCCGCGGATCCCCACGGGAATGGCCGACGTGGACCGGGTGCTCGGCGGCGGGCTCGTGCCGGGCTCGATCATCCTCCTCGGGGGCGAGCCGGGGATCGGGAAGTCGACCCTGCTGCTCCAGGTGGCGGCCCGGCTCTCCGAGCGCGTGGGAGAGGTCCTCTACGTGAGCGCGGAGGAGTCCGCGCAGCAGATTCGGATGCGTGCGACGCGCCTCGGAACCGTCGGGCCGGGACTCTTCCTCCTCGCGGAGACGAACCTCGACGCGATCCTCGCGTCCGCCCGGGCCGGACGCTACGCGGCGGTCGTCGTGGACTCGATCCAGACGATCGCCTCGCCGTCGGCTCCGGCCGCCGCGGGCTCCGTGACGCAGGTGCGCGAGTGTGCGAGCCGCCTCCAGGCCTTCGCGAAGACGACAGGTGTCCCCGTGTTCCTGATCGGGCACGTCACGAAGGACGGGACGCTCGCCGGGCCCAAGACGCTCGAGCACCTCGTGGACGCGGTCCTCTCCTTCGAGGGCGAGCGCTTCCACGCGCAGCGCGTCGTCCGCGCGCTCAAGAACCGCTTCGGCCCGGCGCACGAGATCGGCGTCTTCGAGATGACGGGCGCCGGCCTCGTCGAGGTCGCGAACCCCTCGGCGCTCTACCTCGGAACGGGCGCGGGCTCGCGGCCCGGCTCCGTCGTCCTCGCGGGAGTCGAGGGCACGCGGCCGCTCCTGCTCGAGGTGCAGGCCCTGACGGTCGAGGCGAAGTACGGATCGCCGCGCCGGACGGCGATCGGATTCGACGGGACGCGCCTCGCGCTCCTCCTCGCCGTCCTCGAGAGGCACGGCGGGCTGAAGCTGGCCTCGCATGACGTCTTTCTGAACGTCGCGGGCGGCGCCGAGAGCGTCGAGCCGGCGGCGGACCTGGCCGTGTGCGCGGCGGTGGCCGGGAGCCTGCGCGGCCGGGCGCTCGCGCCGGGGACGTTCGCGTTCGGGGAGGTCGGCCTCCTCGGCGAGGTGCGCGCCGTTTCGGACGCCCCCCTGCGCCTCAAGGAAGCCGTCTCGCTGGGCCTGACGACCGCGCTCGTGCCTGCCGGCAATGCGGGAGAGGCGGCCGCTTTTCCGGATCTCTCGGTCGTCCCGCTGCGAAGCGTCGAGGAGCTTCTGGCCCGGACCTGAGCCTCAGACGGGCCGGCCGCCGAGGAGGCGGGCGGGGAGGAACAGAAGCGATTTGAGGAACGCGAAGACGCCGCCCACCGCGATCCCGACGATCTTGAAGGGGAGCAGGATCAGCCAGACGAACGGGAAGGCGACGAGCGCGACGACCGCCAGGGGCCAGCACAGGACGAAGAGAATCAGCCAGAGCAGGAACTTCGCCATCGCAGCCCTCCTCGCGTGATACGGACCCCCGCGTCGGAAGTTTCCGGTTGATCCGATTGCATCATTTTGGCCGGTCGGTTTCCATGGGAGCGTAACCTCCGGAGAACACCATGACGAAGACGCTCGACCTCTCGAAGCTGGACCTTCAGGACGCCCTCGACCTCGCGGTCCTCGTGGAAGAGGAGGCGAAAGAGCGCTACGACGAGCTCGCGGCCCAGATGGAATCGCACCACACGGCCGAGGCGGCCACCTTCTTCCACTTCATGTCGGCGAACGAAGCCAAGCACGGCGAGGAGCTTGCGGCGCGCCGCAAGGAGCTCTTCGGCGACGTGCCCGCCCGGGTCGACCGCTCGATGGTCTGGGAGATCGAGGCCCCCGAATACGAGAAGGTCCACGCGTTCATGACGCTCCACGAGGCGCTCACGATCGCGATGGCCGCCGAGGTCAAGGCCCACTGGTTCTTCACGGACGCCCTCAAGCTGCCGATGGCAGACCCGGTCCGGAAGCTCTTCCTCGAGCTGCAGGAGGAAGAGGTCAACCACCAGGAGCTGGTCGGACGCGAGATTGCGAAGCTCCCGCCGGACGAGGCTGCGCCCCCGGAAGAGTTCGCGGACGAGCCGGTCGCGCAGTAAGCGCGCAGTTTTTCAGGTGCGGAAGGGCATTCCCGTGAGGCGCTCGTACGCTTCGGCGTAGCGGGCCCGCGTGCCCGCGACGACGTCGTTCGGCAGCACGGGAGCCGGCGGAGTCTTGTTCCAGCCGGTCTTCTCGAGGAAGTCGCGCACGAACTGCTTGTCGAAGGACGGCGGCGAACCGCCGGGCCGCCACGTGTCCGCGGGCCAGAAGCGCGACGAGTCGGGCGTGAGCACCTCGTCGATCCAGATGACGGCGCCGGAGGGGTCGAGGCCGAACTCGAACTTCGTGTCCGCGAGAACGATCCCGCGGCCCGCCGCGTAGGTCGCCGCC
>JBBQDQ010000121.1:0-10128 GCA_038319835.1 Thermoanaerobaculia bacterium
CAGACGTACTGCGGAAAGATCGGCGCGGAGTTCATGTACAACCAGGACACCGCGCAGAAGACGTGGCTCATCGAGCGCATGGAGGGCTCGCGCAACCGCGCGGAGCTCTCGCGCGAGGACCGGCGCCGGATCCTGAACGGGCTCGTGCGCGCGGAGGCGTTCGAGAAGTTCCTCCACACGAAGTACGTCGGTCAGAAGCGCTTCTCGCTCGAGGGCGGAGAGGCCGCGATCACGCTCCTCGACCGCCTCCTCGACCGCGCCGCAGAGGCCGACCTCGGCGAGGCCGTCATCGGGATGTCCCACCGCGGGCGTCTCACGGTCCTCGTGAACACGGTGGGGAAGCCGGCCGGGCAGATCTTCGCGGAGTTCGAAGGACAGGTCGACCCGGGCACCGTGCAGGGCTCGGGCGACGTGAAGTACCACCTCGGCGCGGTCGGGACGCACACGGCCCCGGGCGGGCAGAAGCTCGGTGTCGCGCTCGCCCCGAACCCGAGCCACCTCGAGTTCGTGGACCCCGTCGTGGAGGGAATGGTCCGCGCCAAGCAGACGTCTCTCGGCGATCACCGCGAGCACGCGAAGGTGCTTCCGATCCTGCTCCACGGCGACGCCGCGTTCGCGGGGCAGGGGATCGTGGCCGAGACGCTCAACATGTCGCAGCTGCACGGCTACCGCACGGGCGGCACGGTCCACGTCGTCGTGAACAACCAGATCGGCTTCACGACGAACCCGGCCGACGCGCGCTCCTCGCCGTACTGCACGGACGTCGCGAAGATGGTGCAGGCGCCCGTCTTCCACGTGAACGGCGACGATCCCGAGGCCGTCGTCCACGCGGCGGACGTCGCGAGCGAGTACCGCAACACGTTCCGTCGCGACGTCGTGATCGACATGGTCTGCTACCGCCGATACGGCCACAACGAGGGCGACGAGCCGAGCTACACGCAACCCCTCATGTACGTGAAGATCAAGGCGCATACGTCGGTCGCGCGTCTCTACGGCGCGGCGCTCGTCAAGCAGGGCGTCTTTTCGCAGGGCGAGGTCGACCAGATGTGGGGCGAGGCGAAGACCGCGCTCGACCGCGCCTACGACGAGGCGCGCGGCGGCGCGAAGGGCTCGTTCGACTCGCTGACGGCCGCACCCGCGAAGCGGCTGAAGCCGCAGGGCAGCACGCGCGACCGACTCGCCGAGGTCGCCCGCGCCGTCTCGTCGGTGCCGGAGGGTTTCGAGGTCCACCCGAAGCTCAAGTCCATCCTCAAGAAGCGCTCCGAGTACGCGAGCGGGCGGCCCGAGATCGACTGGGCGGGCGGCGAGATGCTCGCGTTCGGGATGCTGCTCCTCGACGGCACGCCCGTGCGCCTCTCGGGGCAGGACTCGGGGCGCGGCACCTTCAGCCAGCGCCATTCCGTCCTCGCCGACACGGTGACCGGGGCGGAGTGGACGCCGCTGAACACGATTGCGCCCGAGCAGGCCGGCTTCGAGGTCATCGACAGCCTCCTGTCGGAGAACGCCGTCATGGGCTTCGAGTTCGGCTACTCGGTGGCGGACCCGTCGACGCTCGTCCTGTGGGAGGGCCAGTTCGGCGACTTCGCGAACGGCGCGCAGGTCATCATCGACCAGTTCATCTCGGGCTCGGAGCAGAAGTGGAACCAGCGCTGCGGCCTCGTCCTGCTCCTGCCGCACGGGCAGGAAGGGCAGGGCCCCGAGCACTCCTCGGCGCGCCTCGAGCGCTTCCTGACGCTCTGCGCCGAGGACAACCTGCGCGTCGCGAACGTCACGTCGCCCGCGCAGTACTACCACCTGCTCCTCCGCCAGATGGCGGGCGACGTTCGAAAGCCGCTCGTCGTCATGACGCCGAAGAGCCTCCTGCGCCACCCGAAGGTCGTCTCGACGATCGACGAACTCGCGGACGGCTCGTTCCACCCCGTCCTCGACGACCCGGCCGGGCCCTCGAGGGCACGCCGCGTGATCCTGTGCAGCGGCAAGGTCGCGTGGGACCTCATCGGCGCGCGCGAGAAGGCCGACAAGACCGACGTCGCGATCGTGCGCATGGAGCAGTACTACCCGTTCCCGGGGCACGAGATCGGGGCGGTCCTCCAGCGCTACCCAGAGGACGCCGAGCTCGTCTGGGTGCAGGAGGAGCCGCGCAACATGGGCGCGTGGAGCTTCGTGCGCGGGCAGTTTCTGGACGGCAAGGTCGAAGGCCTCGCGGCCCGTCGCGCGCTGCGCTATATCGGGCGGCGCGAGCTGGCGAGCCCCGCGCCCGGCTCGCACCACGCGTTCCAACACGAGCAGGAAGCGCTCGTCGCCGAAGCCCTCCGCGTCGGCGCGCGGGAGAAGGCGGTCGTCTGATCCGCTGGCCCGATCGGTACCACCCCTCTCGGGCGCCGGTTCACGTCGCGAACGAGATCGATGCGGCGGCCCCGCCCGAGGCGGTCTGGGCGTGGCTTGTCGCGGCGCCGCTCTGGCCGGCGTGGTATCCGAATGCTTCGAACGTCGTCCTCGAGGGCAGGAGGCCCGATCTGGCCGCCGGCCTCGTGTTCACCTGGCGGACGTTCGGCGTCGCGATCCGCTCCCGGGTGCTCGAGTTCGTTCCGAACGAGCGGATCGCCTGGAGCGCACTCGGCATGGGCGTCGACGCGTACCACGCGTGGGAGATCACGCCGACGCCGGCGGGGTCGCACGTCCTCACGGAGGAGACCCAGTACGGCTGGGCCGCGCGCCTCAGCGCCGCCGTCTTTCCGAATCGCATGTCGAGGTTCCACCAGATCTGGCTCGAGCGCCTCGCGGAGAAGGCGCACACCGGGGTCCCTCCCGCCGCCTGAGCCCCGGTGCATACTTTCGCGCATGAAAAGCGTCCGGATGCGCGTCCCCGCCGCCCTCGTCGTCTGCCTCGCCCTCGCCGCCGGCTGCGCGACGGCGCCGCCGCCGCCGGAGAAGCGCGGCACGGTCCCGCAGCTCTGGCCCGGTTCGATCGCGGGCTACCTGACGAAGGAGGAAGTCCCCGACAGCCTCGCCCTCCTCCCGGCGCCGCCCGCTCCGGGCTCCGCCGCTCTCGCCGCCGACGAGGAGGCGAACCGCGCCGGCCGCGCGCTGCGGGGGACGCCGCGCTTTGCGCAGGCGACCGAGGACGCGAACCTCACGTTCCCGCACGCTGCCGGCACTCTCGCATGCGCCATCGGCGTGCCGATCACGGAGCAGGACACGCCGCACCTCTACGTCCTCCTCCGCCGGGTTCTTTCCGACGCGGGCTACTCGACGGGCGCGGCGAAGAACAGGTACATGAGGAAACGCCCCTTCCTCGTGAACGGCGAGCCGACGTGCACGCCCGCCGACGAGAAGGACCTCGCGAGGCAGGGGTCGTACCCCTCGGGCCACAGCGCCGCCGGCTGGGCGTGGTCGCTCGTGCTCGCCGAAGTCGCACCGGACCGCGCCGAGGCGGTCTTCGAGCGCGGCCGAGCGTTCGGGCAGAGCCGCGTCGTGTGCAACGTCCACTGGCAGGCCGACGTCAACGAGGGCCGCATCCTCGGCGCCGCCACCGTCGCACGGCTCCACGCGGACGCGGCGTTCCTCGCCGATCTCGCAGCAGCGAAGAAGGAGATCGCCGCCGTTCGGGCGAAGGGTGCCGCGCCCGACCGCGACTGCCCGGCCGAGGCGGCCGCGCTCGGGGAGAAGCCGTGAGCCGGCCGCGCCTGCCCGTTCGCCCCGGGGCTCTGGTCTTCGCCCTCGTGACGCTGGTGCCGGCGAGCTCCGGCGCCGTCGTGATTCGACACGACCGCGACGACGCGGCCATGCTGCGCCTCGCCCGGGGTCTCGACGCGGTGTGCCGCGTCCTGCCGGACGGAGGCGCCACGCTCGTCGCGCCGTCGTGGCTCGTGACGGCGGCCCACGTCGCGGCGTCGATTCCCGTCGGCGGCCGCGTCGAATGCGGCGGGCATTCGATCCCGGTGAAGCGCACCGTCCTGCATCCCGAAGGCACTGCGCCCCGGGGGACGCCCCCCGAGGTCGACCTTGCGCTCATCGAGCTCGCCGAGCCCGTCGCGGGAATCGAACCGGCCGCGCTCTACCGCGGCCAGCAGGAGCTCGGCAAGACGCTCGTCCTGGCGGGCTACGGCGACTTCGGGAACGCGCGGGGGGGCGTGCGTCACGGGGATGGGCGCCTGCGCGCCGTCACGAACGTCGTCGACGACGCGGGGCCGCGCCGCCTCTTCACGAAGTTCGACCCGCCGCCGGGCGGGTCGGAGTTCGAAGGCGTGGGCGGACCCGGGGACAGCGGCGGGCCCGCCTTCCTGAGGGAGGACGGACACCTGCTCCTCGCCGGCGTCAGCTCGGCGTCGATGGAAGGGAAGCCCGGACGGTATGGCGTGACGGACGTCTACGTGCGCGTGAGCATGTTCGCCGCATGGATCCTCGGGGAGATCGGGCCCCCGGCCACCGGACGCGAAGCGATCCTCAAGGCCGCGCGCGAGATCGCCCTCAAGGCGCGCTACGCGACGTTCATCACGCTCGGCGAGGGCGGGCAGCCCCAGGCGCGCATCGTGGACGCGCTCGGGCCGGACGACGATTTCACCGTCTGGGCCGGGACGAACCCCGCGACCCGAAAGTTCGCCGAGATCGCGAAGGATCCCCGTGTGACGCTCCAGTTCTTTGATCCTGCGGGTCCCGCCTACGTGACGCTGATCGGGAGCGCGACGGTCGTGACCGACGTCGAGGTCAAGGCGACGCACTGGAAGGACGCCTGGGCGTCCTTCTACAAGGACCATCAGCGGGGCGCGGATTTCGTCCTCCTGAAATTCGTCCCACGCCGGCTCGAGGTCGTCAGCCAGGCGCACGGACTCGTCAACGACCCGAAGACCTGGAGGCCCGTGTCGGTCGAGTTCCCGGCGAAACCGGCCCCCTGATCGCGGGACCGGCCCGTTTCCTGCAACGCCTCCGGCCGAAGACCAGGAGGTGCCAATCTTGCCGTCCCTTCGAAGAGCGGCTGCTCCTTTCGCGTGCGTCCTCGCGGGAGTCCTCGTTCTCGAGGCCTGCGCCTCGGGACGGCTCGCCGAAGAGCGGGCGATCCTCGAAGCCGGCCGCGAGATCCGGCTGCGCGAGTCGGGGCACACCCAGGCCGACGTGAAGAAGGAGATCGACCTTTTCCTCAACATCGAGCTGCCCGCGCTGAAGGACAAGGCGAAGCGCGCCGAGGACCACGAGCTCACCGTCTACAAGTGGATCTGGGCGATCGGCGGTGCCGGTGCGCTCGCACTCGGGACGTCGGGATCCCTGAACGATCCGAAGAACCGCGGGACGCAGTACGCCCTGACGGCCGTTTCGTTGGCCGTCGCGCTGATTGGCTTCGCTCTCTATTCCGTAAGGACCTCGCAGGTCGAGGACTGCCGCGCGTTCCTCGACGAGGGAGGGGGAGACCTCGCGGAGTGGGGGCGCCGGAAGCTGCTTCCCTCGGACGATTCCGTCTCACCAGAGCTCTGGGATACGTACGTCCGGAAGATCCATGGGATTCGCGCGCATCCCACCTGCCTGAAGCTGCGGCGCTGACCGGACCGCCCGGGCCGCCGTGGAACAATGCCGTTCGATGCACGACGCGGCACCGCTCGCCGACCGGATCCCGCCCCGCGGGACGAACGACGCGGACGAGATCCTCGGCCTCTTCCTCGAGTGGGTGGCCTCGACCGGCCTGACGCTCTATCCAGCGCAGGAAGAGGCGCTCCTCGAGATCATGGCGGGCAGGCACGTCATTCTCGGGACGCCGACCGGATCTGGGAAGTCGCTCGTCGCGCTCGGGCTCCACTTCAAGGCGGCCTGCGAGGGGAAGGTGTCCTACTACACGAGCCCGATCAAGGCGCTCGCGAGCGAAAAGTTCTTCTCGCTTTGCAATGACCTCGGACCCGACAACGTCGGGATGAAGACGGGCGATGCGAGTATCAACTCCGAGGCGAGCGTCGTGTGCTGCACGGCGGAAGTTCTCTCGAACATGGCGCTGCGCCTCGGTCCGGCGCTCGACGTCCCGTACGTCGTCATGGACGAGTTCCACTACTACGCGGACAAGGAGCGCGGCGTCGCGTGGCAGGTGCCGCTCCTCGTCCTGCCGAAGACGCAGTTCCTCCTCATGTCCGCGACCCTCGGCGACACGCGCGCGATCGCCGAGCGCCTTCAGCGCGACACGGGCCGCGAGGTCGCACACGTGACGTCCGACGAGCGGCCCGTCCCGCTCGACTGGGAGTACCGCGAGACGCCGCTCCACGAGACGATCGAGGAGCTCCTCTCCGCGAAGAAGAGCCCGATCTACGTCGTGAACTTCACGCAGAGAGAGTGCGCCGAGCTCGCGCAGTCCCTCACGAGCGTAAAGATCGGGACGAAGGAGGAGCGCGAGGAGATCCGCAAGATCGCCGCGGGCATCCGCCTCGCGACACCGTACGGCAAGGAGTTCCGGAGGTTCTTGTCGTTCGGCGTCGGCGTTCACCACGCGGGGCTCCTCCCGAAGTACCGCCTCCTCGTCGAGCAGCTCGCCCAGAAGGGCCTCCTCCATGTCATCTGTGGGACCGACACGCTCGGCGTCGGCGTCAACATTCCGATCCGGACCGTTCTCTTCACGAAGCTCGCGAAGTTCGACGGGACGAAGGTCGGGCTTCTCTCCGTCCGCGACTTCAAGCAGATTGCGGGGCGCGCGGGCCGGCGGGGCTTCGACACGCGGGGCAGCGTCGTTGCCCAGGCGCCCGAGCACATCGTCGAGAAGCGGCAGGCCGAGAAGAGGTCGGAGGCCTCCGGAAAAAAGGCACGCACCGTCAAGGGTCCGCCGAAGGGCGAGGTCTCGTGGACCGTCGAGACGTTCCAGAAGCTCATCGCGCGCCCGCCGGAGACCCTGGTCTCGCGGTTCCGGCTGACGCACGGGATGGCCCTCTCACTCCTTCAGCGGGACGAAGCCGAGCGGCCGGCGCGCAACTTCGCGTCGCTCCGCGACCTCATCGCCCGCTGCCACGAGGACGACGGCGTCAAACGCCGGCTCCTGAAGCAGGCGGCCGTCCTCGTGCGTTCGCTTTACCGGGCGGGGATCATCGTCCTGGAGGGTGAGCGGCCGTACCGGGTCGTGGTCGCGCAGGACCTCCAGTGGGATTTCTCGCTCCACCAGGCGCTCTCGCTCTTCGCGCTGTCGGCGCTCGAGGAGCTCGACCAGGCTTCGCCGACGTACGCCGTGGACGCGCTGACCGTCGTCGAGTCGATCCTCGAGGACCCGGACGTCATCCTCCGCCGGCAGGTGGACCGGGCGAAGGGGCGCCTCGTGGCCGAGCTGAAGGAGGAGGGCGTCCCTTACGAGGAGCGCATGCAGCGCCTCGAGGAGGTCACGCACCCCAAGCCCCTCGCGGACTTCCTGTACGCGTCGTTCAACGCGTTCCGCGCGGCGCACCCCTGGACGGCGGGCTCGGACGTGAGCCCGAAGTCGATCGGGCGCGAGATGTTCGAGACGTTCTCGGGCTTCTCGGACTACGTGAAGAGCTACGGCCTCGAACGCAGCGAGGGCGTCCTCCTCCGATACCTGTCGCAGCTGTACCGGACGCTCGACCAGACGGTCCCGGAGACGGCGAAGACCGACGAGCTCTGGGACGTGCTCGGCTTCTTCCGCTCGCTCGTGGGGGAGACGGACGCGAGCCTCCTCGAGGAGTGGGAGAGGCTGCGCCATCCGGAGCTCCTCCTCGCCGAGAAGTTCGTCGACGCGGCCCCGGCGAAGCGAACGGACGTCTCGTGGATCACGGAGCTCCTTGCGAACCCGAAAGTCTTCGCCGCGCGTGTGCGAGCGGAAGCGCAGCTCCTCGTCCGGGCGCTCGCGAGACGGGACTGGGAGGAAGCGGCCGAGCGGGTGTGTCCGGATCAGGGCGACCCGTGGGACGCCGCGCGCTTCGAGTCCTCGCTGGCGCCGTTCTTCGAGGAGTACGGCGAGCTCCTCTCGGGCGCCGAGGCGCGCCTGCATCACCTGACGAGGCTGACGTCCGCGGGCGCGCGGCAGTGGGGCGTGTCCCAGACGCTTCTCGACCCGAAGGGCGACCACACGTGGGCCGTCTTCGCGGTCGTCGACCTGACGGACCCGAACGCTCCCGACGGCCCGATTCTCCGAATCCGGCGCATCGGGAGCTGATCGGCGTTCTTACTGGACTCTGAGGAACGCCGCGAGATCCGAGATCTCCGCGTCGGTCAACCCGATGCTGAAGCGTTCGTTGTAGAACCGGACGGCGTCTGCGAGCGTGGCGGCCGAGCCGTTGTGGAAGTAGGGCGCGCGGGACGCGAGGCCGCGCAGGATCGGCCCCTTGAACCGGCCGATGTGCTTCCACTTGCCGGTGATGAGGGCCCGGCCCGGATCCGTCGTCTGGACCGTCTCACCGGTCGCGTTGTTGCGCAAGGTGTAGAGGGGGAGATCGGGCGTCCGGCGCGAGGCGTCCGTCAGGCCGATGTCGAGCGGGGCCGGCAACGAGTGGTCCCCGACGTTCGGAGAGTCGTGACACGTACCGCACGTGCCGGGGATGCTCGCGACGGCGAGGTCGTCGTTGAGGCCCTTGACGCCCGTGATGTTGATGCGCCGGCTGTTGAAAAGCGCCTCGCCGCGCGCGACGGCCATGCGTGCCGCCGTCCGTCCCTCGTCGTCCTCGTCCTCGTGGCTGCTCTTCAGTCTGGCCCAGGCCGCGAAGTTCGTGAAGACGACGGGCGTGAACGGGGTGCCTGTGGGATTGAGGCCCAGCGGGTCGTTGATCCCGAGATAGAAATCCTGCTTCGAGAGGATCTTCGGGCCGCCGTTCGCTCCCGCGGCGCGGAGGTCTCCCGCGGCGACGTCGTACACCTGGGCCGTGAAGAGCCCGGTCTCGAAGGCGACGATTTCCTCCTCCTGCGCAGACGTCAGCGGAGCGGTGGCCTGCGCGTGGCCCAGCGTCGCGCCGTTGGACTGATCGGCAAGGTCGAAGGGGATGCTCTTGCCGGGGAGGGTCTCGCGTCCGTCCCACATCACCGTGCTGAGGAAGGCGACGTTCGTGGAGGGGAGAACCCTGCGGAAAAGGGAGAGCTCTCGGTCGCTCGCGAAGCCATAGGGATCGTCCACGGCAACGAGGGAGAACTCCGCGCCGGCGGGGATGCCGATGCCGACCCGGATGAGGCCCTTGCTGAGCAGCATGCTGTAGGCGTGCCGCCGCGCGTCGACCGTCGAGACGTCGGCGAACGGCGAGTTCGAGCCGTCGTTCGTCCGGAAGATGGGGTCCCGGCCTCTCGTGGCTTCGAACCGCTCCCGCACGCTCGCGGGCGTGATCGTCCATCCGGTCTCCGGCTTGTGGCACGTGAAGCAGGTGCGGCCGTTCGTCCCGAGCTCCTGGAAGAACGCGTTCTTCCGGTCGATCCGGCCCGCGGTCGAGATCGTCTGGGCCGCGCCGGTCTTGTTCGCGAACGGCTCGAGGAGATTGGGCTGCCCGTCGCCCGAAGCGATCCAGGCCGTCGTTGCGGCGGCCGCCAGGAGGGTGGCCGTGAGGCAAAGGGCACCTCGGGACATGCGCCTTCTTGGCATTTTTTCGAGTCCTTCCATGGAATCCTCCTCGGTTTTTCCTTCCGACGGCGCGGAAGCGGGCACAGAATCGTCTGAGTCTCACTCTGGGAATCGAATTCGCGACGCGGGAAGCGACAGGCCCCGGTGGATCAGTTCCGATGACCGACACAATTTCTTCACTCATCCTCTCGGCCGGAGCGGGAAACCGCTCGGCCGCGGACTCGCTCTTTGCGACGCTTTATGCGGAGCTGCACCGGCTGGCGAAGTGCCAGCTGGCCCGGAGCGGAACCGGCGTCACGCTGAGCGCGACGACCCTGCTCCACGAGGCGTACCTCAACATCGCCGCGCGCGAAGCCGCGAGCTTTCCAGACGAGGGGCGCTTCATGGCCTACGCCGCGAAGGTGATGCGCGGCCTGATCATCGACTACGCCCGGAGCCGCAAGGCCCAGAAGCGGGGAGGCGGCTTCGAGATCACGTCGGCGGACGACGCCCTCGCGGGTGCCGTGGCGGACGAAGGCGAGCTCGTCCGGATCAGCTCGGCGCTCGACGGGCTCGCGACGGTCGACGCATCGCTCGCGGAGGTCGTCGACCTGAAGTTCTTCTGCGGCTTTTCG
>JBBQDQ010000122.1:0-10075 GCA_038319835.1 Thermoanaerobaculia bacterium
GGACATCATCAAGCAGAAGCAGCCCGAGAACGACGGCGGCTTCCCGGCGCTCCCGTTCGGGAACCGGCCGAACGCCGAGGCCTACGCGAAGCTCGTTCCGGCGCACCCGATCGAATGGACGCGCTGGCAGGTCGTGAACTGCTACATGGGCCGCGCGGGCCTCATCAATTCCGGCGGCGCCGCGGGCGGCAAGGACGATCTCGGACAGGCCGTCGCGACTGCCGTCATCAACAAGCGCGCCGGCGGGATGGGTCTCATCTCCGGGCGCAAGGCGTTCCAGAAGCCGATGAAAGAGGGCGTCGCCCTCCTCAACGCGATCCAGGACGTCTATCTCGAGAAAGGCGTCACGGTGGCCTGATGCGTCGTCCCGTCGTCCTCATCACAGGAGCTTCCGGCGAGATGGGGCACGGCCTCATCACGCGCCTCGCGGCCGAGGGCACCCGCCCGATCCTCACCCTCGACCTCAAGCCTCTCGACCCGTCGCTCGGACGCCTCGTCGCGCGCGAGTTCACGGGCTCGGTCCTCGACCGGAGCGTCCTCGAGCGGATCCTCTCCGAGTACGAGATCGACATGATCTTCCACCTCGCGGCGCTCCTCTCGACGCGCGGCGAGTTCACGCCCGTCACGGCGCACCAGGTCAACGTGGAGGGCATGATCCACATGCTGGAGTTCGCGCAGAGCGAGCGCCAGTCGCACGGCCGCCCCGTCACGTTCCTCTACCCGTCCTCGATCGCGGCCTACGGGCTCTCGGACCTCGCGACGAAACAGATGGCGGGGAAGGTCAAGGAAGACGAGCACAACAAGCCGACGACGATGTACGGCTGCAACAAGCTGTACGCCGAGCACCTCGGGCGCTACTACGCGAAGTTCTACAAGCAGCTCTCCTCGGAGCAGCAGGCCGGACGCGTCGACTTCCGGTGCCTGCGCTTCCCGGGGCTCATCTCGGCCGTGACGGTCCCGTCGGGCGGTACGTCCGACTACGCTCCCGAGATGATCCACGCGGCGGCGGAAGGAAAGCCGTACGCCTGCTTCGTCCGCGCGGATACGCGAATCCCGTTCATGGCGATGCCGGACGGCGTCGACGCGCTCCTCAAGCTCGCGGCGGCGCCCGGCGGGACGCTCGGGCGGCAGGTCTACAACGTCGGCGCGTTCGCGCCCTCGGCCGCCGACATCCGCGACCTCGTCCTGAAGTCGTTCCCGGACGCCGAAGTCACGTTCGAGCCGGACCTCAAGCGCCAGGGGATCGTCGACTCGTGGCCGGCGGACGTCGACGATTCCGCGGCGCGCTCGGACTGGGGCTTCGCGCCGAAGTACGGCCTCGAGTCGGCGTTCTCGGAGTACCTGATCCCGACGATCCGCGAGCGCTACCGCCGGGCGTGACGGCGCCGCCCCCGCTGGCGCTCAAGAACGTCCGCTAGCAGCCCTTCAGAAAGTTCAGCACGTGTGAAAAGTCCTTCTCGCCGAGGCCGGACTTGCGCGCGCGCTCATAGTCGCTCCTCGCGGCCTCGACGACGGCCGCGGACGCGGGGCCGCCGCCCGCCTCGACCATGAGGCGGAGGTCCTTCTCCATGAGGGCGAGGGAGAACGACGGAGGCTCGCCGCCCGCGGCGAGGAAGTCCATCTTCGCCTTGAGGTACGGCGACACGGAGGGGATCGAGAGGAGCCACTCGGTCGTCTCCTTCTCCGGCAGGCCGAGCTGCTTGGTGAGGCCGAGAGCCTCGCCGAACGCGGCGAGCGTGACGCCGAAGAGGAGATTGTTCACGAGCTTCAGCGCGGAGCCCTGGCCGACCGCTCCGAAGTGAAGGACTCCTTTCGACACGGCGTCGAGGACGGGCCTGCCGCGCTCGAGGTCCGCCGCGTCGCCGCCGGCGAGGATCTTGAGTGTGCCGTCCACGGCGGGCTTCACGCTGCCCGCGACGGGAACGTCGCAGAAACGCGCATGCTTCTCCGCGGCCCGCGCGGCAAACGCGCGGGAGGCCGCGGGCGTCACGGTCGAGAAGTCCAGCCAGAGGGCGCCGTCCGCGAGGCCGGCGACGATGCCGTCCGGCCCGTACGCGACGGCCTCGACGGCCCCGGGGTCCGAGAGCATCGTGCAGACGACGTCGGCCGCGGCGGCGGCCTCGCGGGGCGTCCCGGCGACGGCGGCGCCGAGGGCGAGGAACGGCCTCGCACGGTCGGGATTGCGGTTCCAGACGACGGTGGGGAAGCCGGCGGCGACGATGCGCCGGGCCATGGGAGCCCCCATGGCGCCGAGTCCGAGAAAGGCGACGCGTGTCATGGGCGGCATCTTAAGATCGTCGCATGGAGCGGCGCGAGATCTCCCCGGAAGAAGCCCGGGCGCTCGCGGCGATCGTCGGGGACCGCCACCTTCTCGCCGCCGCGGACGACCTCGCGCCGTACGCGAAAGACTGGACCCGCGACCTCGTGGCCGTTCCCGCGGCCGTGGCGCGGCCGCGCACGACGGAGGAGGTCTCGCGCCTTCTCGCCTTCTGCAACGCGCGGGCGATCCCCGTCACGCCGCAGGGCGGCCGGACCGGGATGTCGGGCGGCGCGCTCGCGGTCCACGGCGGGCTCGGCCTCGCGCTCGACCGGATGACGTCGATCCTCGAGATCGACGCCGACAACTTCGTCGCGATCGTTGAGCCCGGCGTCGTGACGCAGACGCTCCAGGAGGCCGTCGAGGCGAAGGGCCTCTACTACCCGCCGGATCCGGCCTCGCGCGGCTCGTGCACGATCGGCGGAAACGTCGCCGAGAACGCGGGCGGGCCGCACGCGGCCAAATACGGCGTCACGGGACGCTGGGTGATGGGACTCGAAGCGATTTTCGCGGATGGCAGCGTGGCCGAGACGGGCGGCAAGACGCGCAAGGACGTCGCGGGCTACGACTTGACGTCGCTCCTCGTGGGGAGCGAAGGAACGCTCGCAGTCGTCACGAAGGCCTGGTTGCGTCTGATCGCGAAACCGGCCGCCGGGGCGACCGTCCTCGCGCCGTTCCCGTCGCTCGAGTCCGCCGTGAAGGCCGTCTTCGAGATCCACCGCCGCGGGCTCGTGCCGTCGGCCTGCGAGGTCGTCGACAAGCCCACGGTCGAGGTTGCGTCGAAGAAAAAGGGCGTCGCCGTGCCGTTTCCCGAGGCCGAAGCGCGTCTCCTCCTCGACTTCGACGGCGCGAGCGACGAGGACGTCGAGCGGGAGGTCACAGCCGCGGGGGAGATCCTCCTCGAGTGCGGGGCGCTCGACGTCGCGCTCGCGGCCGACGAGCCGCGCCGCCGCGTTCTGTGGGACGTGCGCCGCGGGATCGCCGAGGCGATCCACGAGCTCGGCGTCTCTTTCGAGCTGGACCTCGCGGTGCCGCGCTCCGAGCTCGTCGCGCTCGTGACGGGCGTCCGCCGTCGCGCGGCGGAGGCGCACCTGACGGCCTTCGCATACGGGCACGCCGCGGACGGCAACATCCACGTGCGTCTCCTCCGCGAGGGGAGCGCGTCTTTCGACGAGGCCGCCGTCGAGACCGTCATGGCCGCCGTCTACCAGGAGACGGTGCGTCTGGGCGGGACGATCACGGGCGAGCACGGCGTGGGGCTCACGCTCCGCAAGTTCCTGCCGCTGCGCCGCCCGCCGGCGTTCCTCGCGGCGATGTGCGCGGTGAAGCGCGCTCTCGATCCGAACGGCATCCTCAATCCCGGCAAGCTCGTCCCGGAATGAGCGCCGCGTCTCCGGCGCCGCCGGCCGCGCACGCGCCCGACCCGCCGGGGCGCTGGAGCGTCCTTCTCCTCCTCTCGGTCGCGGAGCTCTTCGGAATGTCGCTCTGGTTCTCGGCGTCGGCGGTCTCTCCGCTCCTGAAGGTCGAGTGGGGCCTCGCGGACGGGACGGCGACGTGGCTCACGCTCTCCGTTCAGCTCGGCTTCGTCGCGGGCACGCTCGCGAGCGCCGTCCTGAACCTTCCGGACGTCTTCCCGCCGCGCCGGCTCGTGATCGGGATGAGCCTCCTGGGAGCGGCCGCGAACGCGGCTCTCGCGCTCTTCTCGCACGGCCCCGCCTCGGCGCTCCTCCTGCGCTTCCTGACGGGCTTCGCGCTCGCGGGCGTCTACCCGCCGGGGATGAAGATCCTCGCGACGTGGTTTCGGGCGCGGCGCGGCCTCGCGCTCGGCGTCCTCGTCGGCGCGCTGACTCTCGGCAAGGGCGCGCCCTACCTCGTCAACGCCGTGTTCGGCTCCGCGTGGCGGACGAGCCTCCTCGCCGTGTCGGGCCTGGCCGTCGTCGGGACGGCGCTCGTCGCGCTCTTCGTGCGCGAGGGGCCGTTCGCGCTGCCGGCCGCGCGCTTCGACCTCTCGCAGGTCACGAAGGTCTTCGCGAATCGCGGCGTGAGGCTCGCGACGTTCGGGGACTTCGGGCACATGTGGGAGCTCTACGCGATGTGGACCTGGATTCCCGTGATGCTGCGCGCGAGCTTCGCGCTCCGGGGCGCGCCGCGCGGCGCCGCCGAGGCCGCGTCGTTCCTCGTGATCGGCTGCGGCGCCGCCGGATGCGTCGCGGCCGGCCTCGCGGCCGATCGCGCGGGACGCACGCTCGTCACGTCCCTCGCGATGGCCGTGAGCGGGGCCTGCTGCGTCGCGATCGGCTTCTGCTACGGCGGGCCGCCGCTCGTCCTTCTCGCGGTCGCGGCCGTCTGGGGCTTCTCGGTCGTGGCGGATTCGGCGCAGTTCTCGGCGGCCGTGACGGAGCTGGGCGATCCGGTCTACATGGGCACGGCGCTCACGCTCCAGACGTCGCTCGGATTTCTCCTGACGGCGCTCTCGATCGACCTCGTTCCGACCTTCCTCCCCGCGCTGACCTGGAAGTGGGTCTTCGTCCTCCTCGCGCCCGGGCCCGTCCTCGGCGTCGTCGCGATGCTCCGGCTCCGCGGCCTGCCGGATGCCCTGAAGATCGCGCGCGGGCGAAGGTAGCGACGCGCTGCCCTCCGCTACACTCGCAGCATGCCGACGTCTCCGTTCGAGCCGGTGATCGGGCTCGAAGTGCACGCGCAGCTCAAGACGAAGAGCAAGACGTTCTGCGCGTGCCCCGTGACGTTCGGCGCGCCGCCGAACACCGCGGTCTGCCCGGTCTGCCTCGGGTACCCGGGCACGCTGCCGGCGCCGAACCGCGAGATGGTCACGCTCGCGCTGCGCGTCGCGCTCGCCGCGGGCTGCGCGGTGCAGGAGCGATCGGTCTTCGAGCGGAAGAACTACTTCTACCCGGACCTGCCGAAGGGCTACCAGATCTCCCAGTACGAGCGTCCGCTCGCGACCGGCGGGCGCGTCGCCGTCGAGACCGCGGCCGGCCGCCGCGAGGTCCGCCTGAACCGCATCCACCTCGAGGAGGACGCCGGCAAGTCCATGCATGACGTCCCGTGGGACGACGTGTCCACCGCGTCGTCGCTCGTCGACCTGAATCGTGCGGGGACGCCCCTGATCGAGATCGTGACCGAGCCGGACCTCTTCTCGCCCGACGAGGCGTACGACTATCTCGTCCGCCTGCGCCGACTCGTGCGGTGGGTGGACGCCTCGGACGGCAACATGGAGGAGGGCTCGCTCCGCTGCGACGCGAACGTGTCGCTCCGTCCCCGCGGGTCGGAGGCGCTGGGCGTGAAGGTCGAGATCAAGAACCTGAACTCGATCGCGCACGTGAAGAAGGCGCTCGAGCACGAGATCGCGCGGCAGGCCGCCGTCCTCTCCTCCGGCGGGACCGTCGTGCAGGAGACCCGCCTCTTCGAGCCGGGCACGGGCGCGACGAAGACGATGCGGACGAAGGAAGAGGCGATGGACTACCGCTACTTCCCCGACCCCGACCTCGGGACGCTCGTCGTGGAGGCCGCTTGGGTCGAGGAGGTGCGCGCCTCGCTGCCCGAAATGCCGGAGCCCCGGGCCGCGCGCTTCGCCGCGCAGTACGCCCTGCCCGCAGCGGACGCCGAGCTCCTGTGCTCGTCGCGCCCGTTTGCGGACTGGTACGAGGACGCCGTGCGCGCGCACCCTTCGAACCCGAAGGCGGTCGCGAACTGGCTCCTGTCGGACCTGCTCGGGAGGATGTCCGACGCGGACCGGCAGGCCGGGCGCGTCCCGGTCTCGCCGGGGAACCTCGCGGCTCTCGTCGCGCTCATCGACGCCGGGACGATCTCTGGAAAGATCGCCAAGGAGATCCTGCCGGACGTCGTTGCGACGGGGAAGGCGCCGGCGGACCTCGTGAAGGAGAAGGGCCTCGTCCAGATCGCCGACGAGGGCGCGCTCGGCGAAGCCGTCGCGAAGGTGATCGCGGCGAACCCGGAGCAGGTCGCCGCTTACCGGGGCGGAAAGGCGGCGGCGTTCGGCTGGTTCGTCGGGCAGGTCATGAAGGCGACGGGCGGCAAGGCCTCGCCCGCGGTCGTGAACCGGCTCCTTCGGGAAGAGCTCGACCGTTGATCGAGTTCTACCGCGTCGCCAAGGAATACCAGGGCCGCCGCGTCCTCAAGGACGTCACGTTCCAGGCGAAGAAGGGCGAGTTCCTGTTCCTGACGGGCCCGTCGGGCGCCGGCAAGACGACCCTCCTCCGGATGATCTTCCGCGCCGAGGCGCCGACCGAGGGCCAGATCATCGTGAACGGGATGAACGTCAGCGGGATGCCGCCCGGGCGTGTCCCGTCCCTGCGGCGCGCGATGGGCGTCGTCTTCCAGGACTACAAGCTCCTCCCGCGGCGGACGGTCCTCGAGAACGTCACGTACGTCCAGAAGTTCCTCGGCGTCCCGGCGGCCGAGCGCCGCCGCCGCGCGTACCAGACGCTGCGCCTCGTCGAGCTCCACCACCGGATGTCCGCGCTCCCCGAGGAGCTCTCGGGCGGCGAGCAGCAGCGCGTCGCGCTCGCGCGGGCGCTCGTGAACGACCCGGTCCTCCTCGTGGCCGACGAGCCGACGGGCAACCTCGACCACCGCCTCGCGCAGGAGGTCATGAAGCTCTTCGTCGAGATCAGCCTGCGCGGGACGACGGTCCTCGTCGCGACGCACGACCAGGACCTCATCCGGATGACCGGCCGCCGCTGCCTCACGCTGGACGGCGGCCGCGTCGTCGAGGGGCTCGTGGAGGGCGCGCTCCCTCCGCAGGCCGCCCACCGGCGCGAGGAGGCGCCGCGGTGAAGGGGGTCGCATCGCTCGGGGCGCTCTGGAGCGAGACGTTCGAGAGCCTCGTGCGCGCGCGGCGCATGACGTCGCTCTCGATCGCGCTCATCGCGATCTCGATCGGACTCGTCGGCGCGTTCTTCCTCGTCGCCGAGAACCTCCGGGGCGTCGTCGAGACGGTCCGCGACGAGTCGGCCGTGACGGTCTTCCTGAAGCCCGGCGTGACGGACGCGGACCGAGCGGACCTCGAGCGCGTCGCGCGCGACTCGCGTCTCGTCGCGAAGATGAAGCGCGTGACCCCCGACCAGGCGCGGGCGCGCTTCTCGGACTGGTGGCGCTCGCTCGCGCCGGCGGCGCGCGCGCTCCCGACGAACCCGTTCCCCGAGTCGCTCGAGCTGGATCTCGACCCGTCCGCCGTCTCCTCCGAGGCGATTCCGGGATTCCTGAAGAACCTGGCCGCCCACCGCGCGGTCGAGGAGGTCCAGTTCGACGTGGACTGGATCCGGCGCCTCCGCGGCGCCGTCCAGCTCGCGAAGGCGTCGGGCTTCGTCCTTGCGCTGCTCCTGACGCTCGGCGCCGCGTTCACGATCGCGAACGTCGTCCGCCTCACGATCCTCCTCCACCGCGACGAGATCGAGGTCCTGCGCCTCGTCGGGGCGCCCGAGCTCCTGATCCGCGGCCCGTTCGTCCTCGGCGGGCTCGCGCAGGGGCTCCTCGGCGCGATGCTTGCGGTCGCGGGCCTGTGGCTCGTCTACCGAGGCGTGATCGCGTGGGTTGCCGCGACGAAGAACGCGTTCCTCGGCGTCTTCGCCGTGCGGTTCCTGCCCGGCCAGACGTCGCTTCTGCTCCTCGCCTTCGGCGTCGCCGCGGGGGTCGCGGGCGGCCTGCTCGCCGTCCGCCGCAAGAACCTGGCCGGTTAGAGGTTCGCCAGGAGGCTCTCGGGCTCCTCGGGCGGCTCGGGGTCCGGCGTCCTCTCGCCGAGGAGCGCGGCCCATGGCGCGTAGCGCTCGAACCGTTCCGTGACGACCTTGATCGTCGCCGTGAGCGGGACCGCGAGGATCGCGCCCGGGACGCCCCAGAGGATGCCCCAGAAGAGGAACGCGAAGAGGACCGCGAGCGGATGCAGGCGCACGCGGCTCCCCACGATGAAGGGCGTCAGGACGTTTCCCTCGAGGAACTGCACGACCGCGTAGAAAACGAGGACCTTGACGGGGAGCGCCGCGTCGTTCGAGGCGAGGAGCGAGACGATGAACGCCGGCGTCGTCGACATGATGACGCCGACGTACGGGATCAGGACGCAGACACCCGCGAGCGGGCCGAGGACGTAGCCGTACGGCACCCGCAGGACGAGGAGGCCGGCCGTCGTGACGCAGGCCGTGATGAGGACCACGAAGAGCTCGCCAAGGACGTAGCCCGAGAGCACGCGTGCGACGCCCTCCGCGAAGTCCTGCGCGGCGCGTCCGCCCTTGAGGCGGAGGATCTTCGCGACGGCGCCGCCGTACTTCTCGCGGTCCTTGAGCATGAAGAACGAGAGCATCGGCACGGTGGCCGTGGAGAGGAGGAGCGACAGGATCGTCTTGACCTGGATCGCGACCCTCGAGAGGGAATCGAAGGCGTCGGCCTCGAGGCGGACGGAGCGCGTGGTCTTGTCGCCTTCGGGCAGCAGCGAGCGCGTGCGCTCCTCGAGCTGGGCGAAGAGGCCCTGCGCCTTCGCCGTGAACGCGCGGATCTTCGTCTCGTAGGAGGGGAGGTCGCGCGCGAACGCCTCGATCTGTCCGAGGGCGTTCACGACGAAAAAGACGACGAGCGCCGTGAGAAGCAGGATCACGACGAGGACAGCGAACGTGCGCGGGAGGCGGATCCGCTCGAGGAGGCCGACGAACGGCTGGAGCGCGACGGAGAGGAAGAGGGCGAAGAAGAAGGTCACGAAGAGGACCTTGCCCGCCCAGAGGAGGCCCACGACTGCGGCCGTCGCGAGGACGACGAGGGCGCGCGACCGGAACACGCCGCCAGCTCCCGGGCCGGCGCCCGTCGAAAACGTCCCGGTGGAGAAGAGGCCGCTCGATCCCGATTCCACGGCGGCGTCAGTGTAACGCCGCCGTGCCGGACCGAATCAGGCGAAGGTCAGGGGAACGTGACGGAGACGACCGCCCGGCGGTTGCGGGTCGCGTCGGCGGCGTCGCCGTCGCCCTTGACCTCGGTCGCGATGCGCGAGCCGTCGATCCCGTGCCTCTTCATGAGGTAGTCCTTCGCGGCCTCCGCGCGGGCCTTCGCGAGCGCCGCGCGGTCGCCCTTCTCCTTGCCGTCCGTCCACGCGGAGACCGTGCACGAAGCCGCGAGGTTGTTCTTCAGGCGCAGGGCGACGCCGTCGAGGATCGCCTTGGCGATGTTCGTGAGGCGGCTCTTGGCCGGGTCGAAGAGGATCTCGTCCGTGGTCGAGGTCGCGGGCCGCGCGGCCGGGGCCGTCACGACGGCCGGCTCGGAGGGCGCCGCCACGGGGGCGACGACGGGGGCGGGCGCCGGCGGAACGGGCTCCGTCGCGGGGGGCGGCGGGGGCTCCTCGCGCAGAGAAACCTTGGTCTTCGTGGGCTGCGGGACCGCGGGCGAGTAGGCGAACTGGACGAGGCCGCCGATGTTGCCGGGGGTCGACCCGTACTTGGCCCAGCGGTCGATCGCGATCCGGACCGCGCCGGACGCCGTGAAGTCGCCGAACGCGACGCGGCCGCCGAGGAGCGCCTCGGAGAAGTCGACGGCCTGCGTGTCGCCGCCGTCGTAGTGGATGCGGTTGATCTCGCCGATCGCCTTGAAGACGCGCGGCACGATCGGAACGGCGATGCCGAGGGCGTTCCGCCATTCGTTGGAGAGGTTGTAGCCGTACGCGCCGCCATTGGGCGATTCCGTGCCGATGCCGAGCTTGCCCGTCAGGAGGTAGCTCGACTGGAAGGTGACCCAGCCGTA
>JBBQDQ010000123.1:0-10072 GCA_038319835.1 Thermoanaerobaculia bacterium
GCCCGGTCGAGATGCTCGAGTGCAATGGCGTAATTGCCCTTGTCCCCGAAGAGCATTCCGGTCGCGGCCTCGGCGCGCCCGACGAGATGGTCCTGGCCGAATTCCGAGAAAGCCGCGGAAGCCCGAGCGAGAAGGCGCTCCGCATCATCGAACCGGCGCGTAAAGACCTCGGTCTGGCCCTCGTAGTAATCGCACATCGCCGCGCCGAAACCGAGGTCTCCGGCCTCGAGAAAAAACGCGCGGGCCCTTGAAAGAGCTTCCTTTGCTCCAGGCGCCTCACCGAGTTGCAGGAGAGCCTGGGCCTTCAGGAGGCTCGCCTCTGCCAGGACAGACTGCCGAGGCGCCGGTGTCGCGGCGCGGGCCTCGAGGTTGACCCCGGGGAGACTCGCGGCGTCCGACTCGATCGAATCCGTGAGCGCGAGCGCGAGCCGCGGATCCACCGCCACGAGCGGCGACGCCTTCTGCGCCGCATACAGCAGCGCGAAGCCGCGGTAGGGCTTGCCGTCGAGCGCGCGCATCGCGGCGGCGAGCTCGTCGGGCCCGGAGCGTGCGGCCTTGAGGAGGAGCTCGGCGGGCTTCTCGGCGTCGATCGAGAGCTGGTAGATCTGCTCGAGCGGAACGCGCGTTCTCACGAACGGCAGAGTTCGCCCGAACTCGAGGCGCGGGACCTCCGGCGCGATCTCGGAGTCGACCAGCGCGTCGAAGACTTGGTCGCGCTTCACGGGTTCTCCCTCTCGGCGAGGAGGCGGAAGCACTGCTCGAGGAACGCGGCCCGGAGGAACGCCTTCGGGTCGCGGACGCGCGGGTTCATCGCGAGAGCCTTGAGGAAAACGCGCTGCGCGGCGGCCTCGCAGTCGTCCATGGAGAGGCCGAACCGGATGACGCCGGCGGCCACGAGCCGCGGGCGGAACTTCGCGTTGAGCTCTTCCCAGTTCCAGACGGGGCGGGCCGGCAGCTCGAGCTCCGGCACGGACGGCCGGGAGCGGCTTTCCAATCCCACAAGGGGGGCGAAGCGGTCCACCTTCGTCTGCATCAATGCCCTCGGGCGGCGAGGGCCTTATGCTAATCCCGGAATCCGGCGCGGGTCAAAGCGCGAATCGCTTCGCACCGGGCGCCCTCGGGACGCCCGGAAACCTGCCCCGGCAGAGGGCGACGGTATGGCGACGACGAAGTCGACGGCTCTGGCGGGTCTCAAGCACGTTTACGCCTTCGGGGCCGGGTCGGCCGAAGGCAAGGGCGAACAGAAAAACCTCCTCGGCGGCAAGGGCGCGAACCTCGCCGAAATGGCCCGCCTGGGCCTGCCGGTGCCTCCCGGCTTCACGATGACGACCGAGGTCTGCACACATTATTACGCCAATAACCAGAGCTATCCCAGAGGTTTACGTGAAGAGGTCGCGGAGAGCCTGGCGGCTATAGAGACAGCGCTCGGCCGGAAGTTCGGCGACCCGAAGAACCCGCTCACGGTGTCCGTGCGCTCGGGCGCCCGGGCCTCGATGCCGGGGATGATGGACACGATCCTGAACCTGGGTCTGAACGACAAGACGGTCGAAGGTCTGGCGCAAGTCTCGGGGAACCCGCGCTTCGCCTGGGACTGCTACCGGCGTTTCGTCGCGATGTACGGCGACGTCGTCCTGGACCTCAAACCCCTTGACAAGCGTGAGCGCGACCCCTTCGAAGTGATCCTCGAGAAGAAGAAGATCGCCTGGAGCGTCAAGCTCGATACGGAGCTCTCCGTTGCCGCGCTGCAGGAGCTCGTGCGCGACTTCAAGGCCGAGATCCGCTACAAGACCGGCAAGACGTTTCCCGACGATCCGATGGAGCAGCTCTGGGGCGCGATCGGCGCCGTCTTCGGCTCGTGGATGAACGAGCGCGCGATCGTCTACCGCCACCTCAACGGCATCCCGGAGAGCTGGGGCACGGCCGTCAACGTCCAGTCGATGGTCTTCGGCAACCTCGGGGAGGATTGCGGGACGGGCGTCGCCTTCACGCGCGACCCCTCGACCGGCGAGAACATCTTCTACGGCGAGTACCTCATCAACGCGCAGGGAGAGGACGTCGTCGCCGGCGTACGGACGCCGCAGAAGATCGCGACCCTCGACGCGAAGATGCCGAAGATCTACGCGCAGCTCCTCGAGATCCGCAAGATCCTCGAGGACCACTACGGCGACATGCAGGACATCGAGTTCACCGTCGAGCGCGGAAAGCTCTGGATGCTGCAGACGCGCACCGGCAAGCGCACGGGCTTCGCCGAGGTTCGCATCGCGGTCGAGATGGTCGAGGAGAAGCGCATCACGTCCGACCAGGCCATCCTGCGCGTGAACCCCGACTCGCTGAACCAGCTCCTCCGCCCGATCTTCGACCCGGCCGCCAAGACCGAGGCGCTGAACGGCGGCCGTCT
Source organism: Thermoanaerobaculia bacterium (assembly GCA_038319835.1). GTDB lineage: Bacteria > Acidobacteriota > Thermoanaerobaculia > UBA5066 > UBA5066 > Fen-183. The sequence continues at coordinate 2,399 of JBBQDQ010000123.1, forward strand.
GCTCGCGACGGGCCTCAACGCGGGTCCCGGCGCCGCGTCGGGCCGCGTCGTCTTCACGGCCGCCGACGCCTTCGACTGGGCCGAGCGCGGCGAAAAGGTGCTTCTCGTGCGCGAGGAGACGAGCCCCGAGGACATCAAGGGCATGCACGCGGCCGAGGGCATCCTGACGGCCCGCGGCGGCATGACGTCGCACGCGGCCCTCGTCGCGCGCCAGATGGGCAAGGTCTGCATCGTCGGCTGCGAGGCCCTGCGCCTCGAGCACCAGACAGGCCAGATGATCGTGACCCAGAAGACCGGCGACGTGAAGATGATTCACGAGGGCGACTGGGTGTCGATCGACGGGTCGACCGGCGAGGTCATCGAAGGACGTCTCGCGACGAAGCCGTCCGAGGTCCTCCAGGTACTCCTCGACAAGTCGCTCGATCCTTCGAAGAGCGAGGTCTACCGCCGCTTCGCGACGCTGATGGGCTGGGCCGACGCGGCCCGCCGCCTGAAGGTGCGCGCGAACGCCGACCAGCCCGACCAGGCGATCAACGCGGTCGCGTTCGGCGCCGAAGGGATCGGCCTCTGCCGGACCGAGCACATGTTCTTCGGCGGCGACCGCATCACGGCCGTGCGCGAGATGATCCTCGCGGACAAGACCGAGGACCGCGAGCGCGCGCTCGACAAGATCCTCCCCATGCAGCGCGAGGACTTCATCGGCCTGTTCCGGGCGATGGGCCCGCGACCGGTCACGATTCGCACGCTCGACCCGCCGCTCCACGAGTTCCTCCCGCACGGCGAGAAGGAGCGCGAGTCCGTCGCGCGCCAGACGGGCGTCGACCCGCGCCTCATCGCGCGAAAGGTCGCCGACCTCTCCGAGATGAACCCGATGCTCGGGCACCGCGGCTGCCGCCTCGGGATCACGTTCCCCGAGATCACGCGGATGCAGACGCGCGCGATCCTCGAGGCGGCGTGCCGCGTCAAGAAGGAAGGCATCGACGTCAAGCCCGAGATCATGATCCCGCTCGTCGCGCACGTGAATGAGCTCGCCGACCAGGCGAAGGTCGTCCGCGAAGTCGCGAAGAAGGTCTTCGAGGCCGAGGGCGTCACAGTGGACTTCCTCCTCGGGACGATGATCGAACTCCCGCGCGCCGCCGTGACGGCGGACGAGATCGCCCGCGAGGCCGAATTCTTCAGTTTCGGCACGAACGACCTCACGCAGACCGGGTTCGGGCTCTCACGCGACGACGCGGGCAAGTTCCTGCCCGAATACGTGAGGCGCGAGATCCTGCCGTCCGACCCGTTCGAGAAGCTGGACCAGGGTGGCGTCGGAAAGCTTGTGAAGATGGGCGTCGAGCTCGGACGCTCGACGCGCCCGGGCCTCAAAATCGGAATTTGCGGCGAGCACGGCGGTGACCCGTCGAGCGTCGAGTTCTTCCACCGGACGGGCCTCGACTACGTGTCCTGCTCGCCGTTCCGCATCCCGATCGCGCGCCTCGCGGCGGCGCAGGCGGCGCTCCGGAAGTAGCGTGTTGGAGGGACGGAGCGAGCCGGGCCTGCTGTCGTCTCAGCAGCCCGGCGGAGTCGTCTGCTCGAGCACGCGGACATCCTCCAGATCGCGCGGCCTCCCCGCGGCCCTCTTGGACTCGATGAGGTCCGCGCGGCTCACGACGAAGAACTCCTGCCCCTCGTATGTCATCGTGTCGCGTCGAGCCCAGGCATCGACGAACGCGAGTCCGGGTGTCCGAGTCTGGACATCGATCCGGACGCGATCGCTGAAGACCGTGATTTCGTGTGCGAGCAGATCTTCGACGTTCGTGAGGGCCGCGGTGCCCAGTCCGGCGTCTTCCAGGGCGGCAAGTAGTCGCCGCGCGTTCTCGGGGCTCGCCTCGATCAGGATGTCGAGATCGAACGTCGCACGCGCCACGCCGTGAAGCACGGCGGCTATCCCTCCGATGACGACGTATTTAACGTCGCGGGAGGCGAAGGACGCGAATACGGTCTGAAGGCGGTTGAGCAGGTTTCGCCTCGGCAAGGTCAGGCCGGTTCTGGAGCGCGAGCTCCGTGAACTCTACGAGAAGATCCATTCGGTCTTTCAGAGGCAACGACTGGAACCAGCGGGCCTTCGCCTCCCCGGATTCCAGTGCCCTGTCGTGACTGACCGCCAGCTTCATGCGTCGATTGTACGGGTTTGGCCGCCTCCCTGCGGGCAGCCCCGCCAGCGGTGTGCTAGCCGCCGAGCCTCTCGAGGTCCCTCTTCGCCCCCTCGAGCGCCGGGTCGAGGCGCAGGGCTTCCTTGTAGGAGGCCCGCGCCTCCTCCTTTCTCCCCGAGCGTTCCAGGAAGTGCCCGAAGCGCACGCGAAACCCCGCGTCACCCGGGCTGAGGGCGACGGCGCGCCGGTACTCGGCCTCCGCCTCCGCCGTCTTCCTTTCCTTTGCGAGAACGTAGCCGTTCATGAGCGCGCCGCGCGCGGGGTCGAGGCCATTCAGGATCCGGACGTGGTCCTTCGCCTTGTCGAGACCGCCGCCGAGGAGCCGAGGCGCGTTTGCGTAGTACGTCACGAGGTCGACGCGGGCGTTCGGGTCCGACGGGTCGAGCGCGACCGCCCTCTCGAACTCGCCCCGGCACTTCTTCGCGAGTCCGAGCTGAGAGAAGAGCGACGCGTGGATCGCCTCTTGCCCGTAGGCCTGGCCGAGGAGGCGGTGCGCCTCGGAGCTCCGGGGGGACAGCGTCACGGCGACCTCGCCGGCCGCGACCGCGGCGTCCCACTGTTCGGCCTTGAGCGCAGCCTTGAGCTTCTCGAGGGGATCCGGAGCGTCCTCCGCAGCGCGTGCTCCGACGCCCGTGAGCAAGGCGCAGAGAAGTAAGGTCCGAAGGGCACCGCGTCGAGGGGAGCCGTCGCGTGGCCGCCGTCTCTCACTCATTCGAAGAAATCCTCCTCGGAGGTCGCCCGCGACCCACGGGTGCTTCACGAGCACACCGCGTGCCGGGCCTCCGTGTCAAGATTCCCCCATGAACGAACGGCACCACCGCTCCGACCTGCACGAGATCGCCCGCCGCGCGATGCGGGAAAAAGGGCTGACGCCGGATTTCCCGAAGTCCGCCCTCGATCAACTCGGTGAGATCACGGAGCCGGCGCCGGCAAAGGCCGACGGGCTGCGCGACCTGCGCTCCCTGCTGTGGGCCTCGATCGACAACGACGACAGCCGCGACCTCGACCAGCTCTCGGTCGGCGAGTCGCTGCCGAACGGCGAGATCAGGGTCCTCGTCGCGATCGCGGACGTCGACGCGCTCGTGAGAAAGGGAACGCCGCTCGACGAGCGGGCCGCGCAGAACACGACGTCCGTCTACACGGCGGGCGGTGTGTTCCCGATGCTCCCGGAGAAGCTCTCGACGGACCTCTCCTCGCTCAACCCGGACGAGGACCGCGTCGCCGTCGTGATCGAGTTTGTCGTGGACGGGGGCGGCGCGCCGCACGGAACGGCCGTCTATCGCGCCGTCGTGCGCAACAAGGCGAAGCTCGCGTACGACTCCGTCGACGCGTGGCGCGACGGACGCGGCCCCATGCCCGAGGCGATGGCGAAGGTGCCCGGCATCGACGATCAGATCCGCCTCCAGGAGACCGCGGCGCAGAAGCTCCGGGCGCGGCGCTACGAGGAGGGGGCCCTCGACCTCGAGACGATCGAGGCCCGAGCCGTGTTCGACGGCGAGACGATCACGGGCCTCACGGTCGACCAGCAGAACCAGCCGCGCCAGCTCATCGAGGACTTCATGATCGCGTCCAACGGCGTCACGGCGCGCTTCCTCGAGGAGAAGGGCTTCCCGTCGCTGCGCCGCATCGTGCGCTCGCCCGAGCGCTGGCTGCGGATCGTGACGGTGGCGTCGGACCACGGGTTCTCGCTTCCGCCCGAGCCCGACTCGAAGGCTCTCGAGGCGTTCCTCAAGGAGCAGCGGCAGAAGGATCCCCTGCGCTTCCCGGACCTCTCGCTCGTGATCGTGAAGCTCATGGGTGCGGGCGAGTACGTCCTCGAGCTGCCCGGCCAGACCCCGATCGGCCACTTCGGCCTCGCCGTCCGCGACTACACGCACTCGACCGCGCCGAACCGCCGCTACCCGGACGTCATCACGCAGCGCCTCCTGAAGGCGGCGCTGGCGGGGCGGCCGAGCCCCTACGCGAACGGCGAGCTCGCGAGCCTCGCGCGGCACTGCACGGATCAGGAGGACGCCGCGAACAAGGTCGAGCGCCTCGTGCGCAAGGCGGCCGCTGCGCTCCTCCTGCAGGACCGGATCGGAGAGCGCTTCGACGGCGTCGTGACGGGCGCGTCGGACAAGGGGACGTGGGCCCGCATCATCCAGCCGCCCGTCGAGGGCAAGATCGTGCGCGGGTTCGAGGGGCTCGAGGTCGGCGACAAGGTGCACGTGAAGCTCCTCTCGACGGACGTCGAGCACGGCTTCATCGACTTCGCGCGGGCGTGACGCCGGCCAGGAAGCGGGAGAGGAGCTCGTTGACGCGCTCGGGCGCGTCGTTCTGGACCCAGTGGCTCGCGTCGAGGCGCTCGATCGTCAGGTCCGGGACCCAGCGGTCGAGGCCCTCGAGGAGCCCGGGGCCGAGGTAGCGGTCGCGCACGCCCCACACGAGGAGCGTCTTCAGGTCCTGCGGCCACGCGCGCCCGCCGACCCGCGGCGGAAAACGCATCGCCGCGCGGTAGTAGTTCACGGCCGCCGTAAGGGCGCCGGGGCGCGCCAGCGCCTCCTTGTAGAGGCGGACGTCTTCGTCCGTGAACGCGCCGGGCGTCACGGGGTCGCGCCGGAGCATCTTCTCGACGGCCGCAAAGTTCCCCGCACGGATCCGGCGCTCGGGGAGCCACGGGAGCTGGAACATGAAGACGTACGAGGATTTCTTCCGCTGCGCGGGGCTGGTCTTCAACTCGCGGCGGAACGCGAGCGGGTGCGGCGCGTTGAGGAGCGTGAGCGAGCGGAGACGCTCCGGGAAAAAGAGTGGGGCGTACCACGCGAACGCGCCGCCCCAGTCGTGGCCGACGACGTGGGCGCGCGTCTCGCCCTGCTCGCCGCCGAGGAGCGCGATCAGGCCGGCGAGGTCTCCGAGGAGGGCCTCGATCCGGTACGCGCCCACGCCCGAGGGCTTCTCCGAGAGGCCGTACCCGCGCAAGTCGGGCGCCGCGACGCGGAATCCCGCGGCCGCGAGCGCGGGGATCTGGTGGTGCCACGCGTACCAGAACTCCGGGAAGCCGTGCAGGAGGACGACGAGCGGTCCCGCGCCCTCTTCGACCCAGTGGAGGCGGACTCCGTTGACGGTTCCTTCGCGATGGGTCCACGTCTGGCTCACGCCGCGGCCCTCCGCGGCTCACGCAGGCGTGAGAAAAGGACCGACGAGACGAGGCCCAGCGCGAGCATCGCGAGCCAGAGGACCCGGCCGCCCCCGTGCTCGAGCAGAGCCGTGCCGAGAGGCGATCCGACGACGAGCGCGAGGTTGAAGGCCATCGAATAAAGCCCCATGTAGGCGCCGCGGCTCTCTTCCGGCGCGGCGTCGGCGACCCAGGCGGACATGCCCGGCAGGACGATCATCTCGCCGAAGGTCCAGATCACGACGGTTGCGATCACGGCCGGGACGGAGCGCGCCCACGCGAGCGCGCCGAAGCCTGCGGCCACGAGTGTCGAGCCGAGGACGAGGGCGCGCCGGTGCGTCCAGTGCGACGTCGCGAGGTTCAGAGGAACTTCGAGGGCGACGATCAGGAGCGTGTTGACCGTGTGGAAGAGGCCGAACATCCAGACCGCGTAGCCGAGGTCGCGCACGAGGTAGAGGGCCATCGAGGACTCGTGCTGGAAGAAGACGATCCCGACCGGGACGATTGAGACGAGGAAGAAGACGAGCCCCGGGTCGCGAAGGCCCTCGCGGCGCGATGAACCCATTCCGGCCGAGCGCGGGGCGGGGAAGGAGATGTCCCTCGGGAAGAGGATGAAGAGCGTCGCGAACGCGAGAAGGGACGTCACACCGTCCACGACGAAGAGCGCGGGCCACGACACGGCGGCGAGGAAGCCGCCCAGGGCGGGCCCGAAGCTCATTCCGAGGTTCACGGCGAGACGCTGGAGGGCGAACGCGGCCTTGCGGCGCTCGGGTCCGACGAGGTGCGAGATGACGCTCAGGCTGGCCGGGCGGAACGCCTCGCCGGCGGAGGAGATCAGGAGCGTGAGAACAGCGATCGCGGCCGCGGAGCGGGCGAACGGGACGAGGAGGAGGAGCGCGCCCGAGACGGCCAGCGACAGCCGCATCATCCGCACGGGGCCGTAGCGGTCGGCGAAGCGGCCCGCGAACGGCCCCGCGACGAGCGCTCCGAAGCCGAAGAGCGCGAAGATCCCGCCCGCCAGGGGCGGCGTGATCCCGAGGCCCTTCGTGAGATAGAGGACGAGGAAGGGCAGGAACATCGTCCCCGACCGGTTCACGAACGTCGCGGCCGCGAGGACCCACAGTGCGCGCGGAAGGCCGCCGAGTCCGCGCCAGGGATTCACGGGACGATCCGGCTCGCGGCGCGTGTCAGCCGGTCCATGACGGCGCGGCCGACGCCGCGCCGCGGGATCGCGAGCGCGAGAAGCTCCGTCCCCGTGCGCCGCGTGCGCAGCGCGGCAAAGAGGTTGCGCGCGATCTCCTCGGGGGAAGAGCCGAGGAGAAGGAGCTTTTGCTTCGGAAAGAGATTCGAATCAGCCGTACCACAGAGGACGAGACTCGCGGGATGCGAACGGAAGTAGGACAGAAGAGAAGATTTTCTTAGAAAGAGGATGAGCGGCCGGCTGGGAGCGTAGTGGGTGTACTTCGTGCCGGGCGAGACGGCGGGAGAGAGCCTGGGTGCGCCGCCGCCCCCCCGCAGGTTGGGGATCACTTTTCGAAGCTCTTCCTCCGAGATCGCTCCCTGCCTGAGGACGGCCGGTCGTGGCTCCAGCGCCAGGACCGTCGACTCGAGGCCGTGCGCCGTGGGGCCGCCGTCGAGGACATAGACGTCCGGGAAGTCCTCGGCGACGTGCGCCGCCGTCGTCGGGCTCGGGCGCCCGGAGACGTTCGCGCTCGGCGCGGCGATGGGCACGCCCGCGAGGCGGACGAGGTCGCGCGCGAGGCCCTGCGGCATCCGGACCGCCACCGTGTCGAGGCCAGCGGTGACGGAAGAGGAAAGAGAAGATTTCTTTGAAAGGATGAGAGTGAGCGGCCCCGGCCAGAAGTGAGCGGCGAGCTTGATCGCGAGGGGCGGCATTCGCCCTGTGACCATTCTCAGCATCTTTCTATCGGCAACGTGCACGATGACCGGGTTGTCGTGCGGGCGACCCTTCGCCTCGAAGATCCTCGCAACCGCCTTCGCGTCCAGCGCGTTCGCGCCGAGGCCGTAGACGGTCTCCGTCGGGAAGGCGACGATCTCCCCGCGCCGGAGGCGCGCCGCGGCGGACTTCAGGGAGCGTGCGTTGGCGGGATGGACGTTCGTCGCGCGTTTCACGCGCGCATCTTAGCGGCGGCGGCTGCAGCTCAGCGCATCGCCTCCATCGGCGAGAGGCGAGAGGCGCGGATTGCGGGGTAGAGGCCGAAGACGAGTGCGAGGCCGAGGGCGACGGCCCACGCGACGATGAGGCCCATCGGGTTCACGACGAGGCCGTAAGGGAACTTCGACGACAGCGCCTGGCAGAGGGCG